>NZ_JACBXH010000026.1:0-63453 GCF_041381355.1 Pseudomonas sp. LM13 | reverse complement strand
GGCCTTGATCTGCTCAATGACTTCCGGTGCGGTCTTCGACGGGTGGCCGCCGACCTGCAGCAGAGCCAGCACCAGCGAGGTGAACTCGTGGCCCATGGGGATGCCGGCGAAACGCAGGCTGATGTTGCCGCCGATGCGGTTGAGCGAGAACGACGGCTTGCGCGCATCGTCGCCGTCGGTCTTCAAGGTGATCTTGTCGCTGAGGCCAGCGATGTCCTGCAGCAGGCTCAGCAGCTCTTGGGATTTCTCGCCGTCATCGAGGGACGCGACGATCTCGAAGGGCTGGGTGACCTTCTCCAGGTAGGCTTTCAACTGGGTCTTGAGATTGGTGTCCAACATGAGCAGCGGTACCCCGTACGGAATTCAGGAAATAAAACGCCCGGACGGTTCGCGTCCAGGCGTTGGGTTGCCAGAGGGCTTTGACCAGCCCCCCAGCACGCAGGGCAGATAGGCGAAGCCTTAGATCTTGCCGACCAGGTCCAGCGACGGAGCCAGGGTCTTCTCGCCTTCTTTCCACTTGGCCGGGCAGACTTCGCCCGGGTGAGCGGCGGTGTACTGAGCGGCTTTCAGCTTGCGCAGGGTCTCGGACACGTCACGAGCGATCTCGTTGGAGTGGATCTCGACGGTCTTGATCACGCCTTCCGGGTTGATCAGGAAGGTGCCGCGCAGCGCCAGACCTTCTTCTTCGATGTGCACACCGAAAGCGCGGGTCAGCTGGTGAGTCGGGTCACCGATCAGCGGGAACTGCGCCTTGCCAACGGCAGGGGAAGTTTCGTGCCAGACCTTGTGCGAGAAGTGGGTATCGGTGGTGACGATGTACACCTCGGTACCGGCCTTCTGGAACTCGGCGTAGCTGTTGGCAGCGTCTTCGATCTCGGTCGGGCAGTTGAAGGTGAAGGCAGCCGGCATGAAGATCAGCACGGACCACTTGCCCTTGAGGGACTCTTCGGTGACTTCGATGAATTTGCCGTTGTGGAAGGCATTGACTTTGAAAGGCTGGACCTGAGTGTTGATCAAGGACATCTACTAACTCCTTAGCGGGTTAAGAATTTGACGGGGCCTACGATAGCGCAACCAGACGCATAACGTTATTGATTAAGGGAATATCAGCGATTACATATATCTATCAGTGAAACATCCGATCGCGCGTGTATGCGGCGACAGCTACGCCAGTGACCAGCCACGCCGGCCACGGTTCAATCTGACCAGAAGGATCGGATTGCAGCGACACCCTGAGCACCAACACGCACCGTGTGATCGAGGTCCGCTTCGCCCAGTCCCCCAAGCAGATAAACCGGCTGATTGAACCCTGCCAACAGCGCCGCGACACGCGTCCAACCTAAGGGTGAGCTATCCGGATGGCTGGCAGTGGCTTGCACCGGCGACAACGTGACGAAATCTACTCCCAATGCCGTGGCCAGTTCCAGCTCCCTTTCATCATGGCACGAGGCTGCAAGCCAGCGTTCACCGGCAAAGGGACGTGCAGCGCCATCGAACAGTCGGAGCTGCTCCGCCGTCAGGTGCCAACCGGCATCCGGAAAGTCGCTCGCCCAGTCCAGCGGTCCCTTGAGCATGACCCGCGCACGACCTGCGCATAGGGCAAGCACACGCTCGGCGAGCGATCGATAGTCGAGCGATGAGAGCGAAGGTGCACGCAGCTGAATCAGCCCGAAATCTGCGTCGAGCGCCTGTGCTAGCCCGTCGAGCAGCCGTTCGGCGGACAGGCCATCCGGTGTGATCAGATAACGCTGGGGCAGGCGGGCAGCAGCGACGATCGGCCGATTGGCCTCAGGAAAGCGATAAGCAACGAGTTCATCGGCCGGCACCCACTTCAACGGCTGCCCTTCGACACCATGCGGTTCGCCGATGAATGCAGTAACCTCCCAGACGTCCAGGAGGACATGCTTGTCCGGGTAGTCATGACGCACCTGGATCAGCGGGCGAGCCGCCGTGACCTGAATCGCCAGCTCCTCCAGCATCTCGCGCACCAGCGCCGCTTCGACCTGCTCACCTGCCTCGACCTTGCCGCCCGGGAATTCCCAGAGGCCACCCTGGTGCTTGTCGAGTGGTCGCTTGGCGATCAGCACCGCTCCTTCAGCGCCGCGAATGACCGCTGCAGCGACATGAACTCGCTTCATTCCCGCATCTCCTGTCGGCTAGCTTGCGCCCTGGGCCGGCAGAGCCGGCCACGCCCGGCTCATCCTGTCGTCGCACTCTGGCCAATCCCGGCCATCCGCTGCGAGACGCTCGCGCAACGGAGGCCACCAGGCGCTGTCAGGTGCGGTACTCGGCGTTGATCTTCACGTACTCGTGGGACAGGTCGGTGGTCCAGATGGTCTCGCTGCAGCTGCCGCGGCCCAGTTCGATACGGATGGTGATCTCCTCGCGCGCCATCACCGCGGCGCCCTGCTCTTCGGTATAGCTGGGCGAGCGTCCGCCTTGGCTGGCGATGCAGACCTCGCCGAGGAACACGTCGATCTTGCTCACATCCAGTTCCGGCACACCGGCGTAGCCGACGGCGGCGAGGATGCGCCCCCAGTTCGGGTCGGAGGCGAACAGTGCGGTCTTGATCAGTGGCGAATGGGCCACGGCGTAGGCGACATCCAGGCATTCCTGATGACTGCCACCCCCGTTGACCTGCACGGTGACGAACTTGGTCGCGCCCTCACCGTCGCGGACGATGGCCTGGGCCACCTCCATGAACACTTCGAGCACCGCCTGCTTGAGCTTGCCGAACAGCTCGCCGGAGGCGGAGGTGATCTCCGGCAGCGCCGCCTGGCCGGTGGCAATCAGCATGCAGCAGTCGTTGGTGGACGTGTCGCCGTCGATGGTGATGCGGTTGAAGGATTTGTTCGCCGCATCGCGCACCAGATCCTGCAACACGTTGCCGGCGACCTTGGCGTCGGTGGCGATGTAACCGAGCATGGTCGCCATGTTCGGCCGGATCATCCCGGCGCCCTTGCTGATACCGGTGACGGTGACGGTCACACCGTCGTGCTGGAACTGTCGGCTGGCGCCCTTGGGCAGCGTGTCGGTGGTCATGATGCCGGTCGCGGCCTCGGCCCAATGATCGGGCGCGAGATCGTCGAGCGCGGCCTGCAGTGCCGACTCGATTTTCTGCACCGGCAGCGGTTCGCCGATCACGCCGGTGGAAAACGGCAGCACGGCAGTCTCGTCGACACCGGTCATTGCCGCCAGCGCGGCGCAGGTGCGACGGGCGTCGGCCAGCCCCTTCGGCCCGGTGCCGGCGTTGGCGTTACCGGTGTTGGTCAGCAGGTAGCGCACCGGACCGTGCATGCGTTCGCGGGTGATCAGTACCGGCGCGGCACAGAAGGCGTTGGTGGTGGTCACTCCAGCCACTCGCGAGCCTTCGGCACAGCGCATCACCACCACGTCCTTGCGGCCGGGGCGCTTGATGCCGGCGGAGGCGATGCCCAGCTCGAAGCCGGGAACCGGGTGCAGCGTAGGTAAAGGACCAAGACCGACAGCCATGGGACGCTCCTTCAGACAGTGGTGGCCAACAGGCCAGGTGACGGGGAGAAAAACGCCGCGAGCGGCACAGGCCGGTCGCGGCGCGGATCAACGGGACGAGGTCGCGCTTACTGGACCTGACCGTGGCAATGCTTGTACTTCTTGCCCGAGCCGCACGGGCAGGGCTCGTTGCGTCCGATCTTCGGCTCGGTACGTACCGGAACGGCAGCGACGTCGGGTTGCCCTTCGACTTCCGCGTCCTCCTCCGGCTGGTCCAGAGCCGACACCTCGGCGTGCTGGAACTGCATGCGCTTGGCCAGTTCCTCGGCTTCGCGGCGCAGACGGGCTTCTTCTTCGGCCGGGTCTTCGCGGCGAACCTGAACATGGGAGAGCACGCGGATGCTGTCGCGCTTGATCGATTCGAGCAGGTCCTGGAACAGCGCGAACGACTCGCGCTTGTATTCCTGCTTCGGGTTCTTCTGCGCATAGCCACGCAGGTGAATGCCGTGGCGCAGATGGTCCATGGTCGACAGGTGTTCTTTCCACAGGTCGTCGAGCACGCGCAGCACGATCTGCTTCTCGAAGGAACGTAGCGCTTCGGCACCAGCCAG
Organism: Pseudomonas sp. LM13; assembly: GCF_041381355.1. NCBI lineage: Bacteria > Pseudomonadati > Pseudomonadota > Gammaproteobacteria > Pseudomonadales > Pseudomonadaceae > Pseudomonas > Pseudomonas sp. LM13. Next base: position 59,371 of record NZ_JACBXH010000026.1, on the reverse strand, counting down.
CTCTTCCTTCTCGTTGTAGGCGGCCAGCAGTGCGTCGAGAATGCGCTCACGCAAGGTTTCTTCGTAGAGTTTCTCGTCCTCGTCGAGCCACTGCTGGACCGGCAGGCGCGTACCGAAGTCGCTGTAGAGCACCGCTTCCAGACCCGGGATGTCCCATTGCTCCGGCAGCGACTGCGGCGGAATGTGTGCGCTGATGGCCGCATCCAGCGCTTCCTGGCGGAACTCGGCGATGGTCTGACCGATTTCATCGGCGGCCAGCAGGCTGTTGCGCATGTGGTAGATCACCTTGCGCTGCTCGTTGGCCACATCGTCGTACTCAAGCAGCTGCTTGCGCATGTCGAAGTTGCGCCCTTCGACCTTGCGCTGCGCCTTCTCGATGGCGTTGGTGACCATGCGGTGTTCGATGGCTTCGCCGGATTCCATGCCCAGCGCCTTCATGAAATTCTTCACCCTGTCGGAGGCAAAGATGCGCATCAGGCTGTCTTCCAGCGACAGGTAGAAACGGCTCGAGCCCGGGTCGCCCTGGCGACCCGCACGACCACGCAGCTGGTTGTCGATACGCCGCGATTCGTGGCGCTCGGAGGCGATCACGTGCAGACCGCCCGCTTCCAGCACCTGCTGGTGGCGCTTCTGCCAATCGGCCTTGATCTGCGCGACCTGCTCTTCGCTCGGATTCTCCAGGGCCGCCACCTCAACTTCCCAGTTGCCGCCGAGGAGGATGTCGGTACCGCGGCCCGCCATGTTGGTGGCGATGGTCACCGCGCCGGGACGTCCAGCCTGGGCAATGATCTCGGCTTCCTTGTCGTGGTGCTTGGCGTTGAGCACCTTGTGCTCGAAGCCTTCCTTTTCCAGCAGGCGCGAAACGTATTCGGACGTCTCGATGGTGGCGGTGCCGACCAGCACCGGACGCCCCTGCTCGCGGCATTCCTTGATGTCGGCGATAATCGCGGCAAACTTCTCCTCCTGGGTCAGATAGACCAGGTCGTTGAAGTCCTTGCGCGCCAGCGGCTTGTTGGTCGGAATGACCACCACCGGCAGGTTGTAGATCTGCTGAAATTCGAATGCCTCGGTATCGGCGGTACCGGTCATGCCGGAGAGCTTCTTGTAGAGGCGGAAGTAGTTCTGGAAGGTGGTCGAGGCGAGAGTCTGGCTTTCCGGCTGGATCTGCAGCCCTTCCTTCGCCTCGATGGCCTGGTGCAGGCCTTCGGAAAGCCGGCGGCCCGGCATGGTCCGGCCGGTGTGCTCGTCGATCAGCAGCACCTGATTGTTCTGCACGATGTATTCGACGTTGCGGTGAAACAATTTATGCGCACGCAGACCGGCATAGACGTGGGTCAGCAAGCCCAGGTTGTGTGCCGAGTACAGGCTTTCACCCTCTGCCAGCAAACCGGCCTGGGTCAGCATCTCCTCGATGTACTGGTGGCCCTGCTCGTTCAGTTCGACCTGGCGCGTTTTTTCATCGATGCTGAAGTGCCCTTCCTGGGTAACGACGCCCTCTTCTTCCTCGATATGCTGCGTGAGCCGCGGAATCAGCTGATTGATCTGCTGGTACAGCTTGGAGCTGTCCTCGGCCTGACCGGAGATGATCAGCGGAGTACGCGCTTCGTCGATGAGAATGGAGTCGACTTCGTCGATGACGGCGAAGTTGAGCTCACGCTGGTTCTTCTCTTCCAGGCTGAACGCCATGTTGTCGCGCAGGTAGTCGAAGCCGAATTCGTTGTTGGTGCCGTAAGTAATGTCAGCGGCATAGGCAGCACGCTTTTCTTCCGGCGGCTGGAACGGTGTGACGATACCGACGGAGAGGCCGAGAAATTCGTACAGCGGGCGCATCCAGTTGGCGTCGCGGCGGGCCAGGTAGTCATTGACCGTGACTACGTGCACCCCCTTGCCGGCCAGCGCATTGAGGTACACGGCCAGGGTCGCCACCAGGGTCTTGCCTTCACCGGTACGCATCTCGGCGATGCGCCCCTCATGCAGAGTCATGCCGCCGATCAGCTGCACGTCGAAGTGGCGCATGCCCATCACGCGCTTGCCAGCCTCGCGGCAGACGGCGAACGCTTCGGGGAGGATCTGATCGAGGGTTTCGCCTTTCTCGAGACGGGCCTTGAACTCTTCGGTCTTGCTGCGCAGTTGCTCGTCGGAGAGCGACAGCATCTGCTCTTCGAGTGCATTGACGGCTTGCACCGCCTTGAGCATGCGTTTGACTTCACGCTCATTCTTGCTTCCAAAGAGTTTCTTCAATAAAGGCGCAAACATATCGACAAAGACTTCCATGCTGGGGATGGAGGCACGTCCGCGAGGTCACGGCTGCGTGCAAAGCGGCCATTCTACTCGGAAACGGCACTGAGGAAAGGTGCCTGACTGCGCAGCGCGGCGACCCGCCGATGGCGCTGGCAGGCGACCGTTCGGCGCTCAACATGGGGCTCGCCAAGTCACATTTCAACCGGACGCCACCCTCCAGTGGCCGGCTTCAGCCTTGCGCGCATCTGCTACCATGAGCACCGTTATCACGGATCTTCCGACCATCATGGCCTTTCGCCCATCACCGGCCCGCGCCCCGGCCTCACTGCTACGCGAAGCAAAGCCGCTCAGAGCCTTGTTCGGTGAGGCGCTGCGACTCGAGCGCCTTCAGAAGTTGCTGGAAAGCCAACTGCAACCGGCTGCGCGCGAACATTGTCGGGTGGCATCCTGGCGTGAAGGCTGTCTGCTGCTGATCGTTACCGATGGCCGTTGGGCCACGCGCTTGCGTTACCAGCAGCGCCGCCTGCAGCGCCAGCTGGAAGCCATGGATGAGTTTGCCGGACTGCTACGCATCCAGTTCAAGGTGCAGCCACCGCCACCACCTAGACACAAGCCCGCCGCTACGCCCCCACTGTCGAGCAACGCAGCGGACAGCATTCAGGCCGCCGCTCAGGGCATTCGTGATCCGGGACTGCGGGCCGCACTCGAGCGCCTGGCCAGCCGCGGCAAAACCAGCGACTGACATCCTGCTACAAATGCGCGCCGCGTCCTTGCGCAGCCTCGGCCGGCACGGGTTAGCATGAGCCCGTCAATGCGGAGGTGTTCCATGTCGCTAAGCCGTTTGTTCGCAGGAGCGCGCTCATGCTGATCGGCGCCCTGCTCATCCTCACCTGGCTGGTACTGCTGATCCGCTACCCGCTGAGGGCCGTGCCGATCTCGCTGGGGGCCGTGCTTGGTCTCGCACTCGTCGCCGGCTGGGTGCTCTGGCAGGAACATCGTGAGGAACAACTGCTGGCGCGCCTCGAGATTCGGCTGAGCCACGACCCGCAGCGCTGTCCTGGCGCTCAGCCGCTGCATGTGCAACTGGTCAATCACACGGACAGGAAACTGCAGAGCCTGCAATGGGAAGTGGCCGCCTATTCTCCGGGCTCACGCACAAACCTTGCACGCCGTGCCTACGATGCTCCCACCTACCAAGGGCCAGGCGATCTGCAACCTGGCGCCCGATGGGAATCCTGCCTGCCCCTGCCGCTGCTGCGCAGCGGATATCGCGCCGCGACCTTGGAGTTTCATGCCGAGCGGCTGCAAGGGCGTTTCGTTCGCTGAAGCAACGGCACACTACCAATCTTTGCCGCACCCGCTTATGCTGTACAAATAAACAGTATCAATCTGCCAATAACCGAGGTGGTAAATGGCCGTCGAAGTGGTGTACCGCAGCAGTCGGGACCTGGAGCGTTTGTTCATGGATAAAGCCGAAGCCGATCGTCATGACAAGATGCTGGAGCTGGCCGAGACGCTAGCCACGGTTTTGCAGCAGGCTTCGCCATCGCTCAGCGAGCAGCAGGCCGAGGACATCGGCATCTATATGGCCAAGCATCGAGAGCTATTCGCCAAGGCGTTCAAGAGCAGCCCGGAAGCACTGTCAGAATTGATAAGCGGCGCCTGAACTCAGCCCGCAGGGCATGCGGCCTTTCGCTGCACCCGCGCCGATCTGCGGGGGAAACTTGTCGCTACCTGCCGGGTCCATTGCTGGCAGCCACCCCATACAGGTATCCAGGCATGACGAGTCCATTCCAGAAGATCAGTGATGTGTTTCGTCCCCGCTATAACGTCAACTTCAGCATCGAGAAGCCGGACGGCAGCATTCTGCTTACGCTGACCAGTGCTGAGGGTGTCGCGGTCAAGCGTTTCATCAGTGCGCAACAGTGGCGCGATCAGCAGCAGTTGCAGCGCTTGATCACCAGCCTGCAGGTGAGTCTGGCCATCGAACGCGGCGAACAGTTACCGCCTCGAGGCGCCTCGATGCTCCAACCCGTCTCGCTGTAGGAACACCAACCTGATTGCCTGCAGGTTGCCCGCTTCACCTTACCCCGCCTCAAAACAACAACAACAAGATCTTACCCGTCGACTGCCAGTCCATGACTCGCAGCGCACCGTTGTGCCTGGGCTTTGCCGCCCTGGCGCAACGGTGAAGCCTATCCAGATACCTCAGAGCCAGGCCAACGCCTTGGCCTTTGCCACCGCCTGCGTTCGACGCGCTACGCCCAGCTTGGTATTTATTCGGCGGGCATGCGTCTTGACCGTATGCAGAGAGATGAATAGCTGCTCGGCGATTTCCTGGTTGGAACAACCCTGCGCGATCAGCCGCAACACGGTCAGCTCACGGTTGCTGAGCACGGTTTCATCCGTTATCGCCTGCACCGTCTCCGGCTCACGCTCGTAGTGGAGTAGGCGCTGGCGAAGCGACTCGCCTTTCGCCGTAGCAGGCAGAATGCGCGCCAGCCACTGGGGTTGGCGGTGGTGAAGCTCGTAAAGCGGCTTTACCAGATGCTGACGAGCCGCCTCGGCCAGCGCCGAACGCAGCTCCGTTTCGGCTTCAGCTGTCTGGCCCGCGGCCTGAAGCGCCTCGGCCAGGCTAAAGCGGCATTCACATGCCAGCCCCAGCCGCTGGGTCCGCAGGTTCTGCTCGACCTGTGCGCGCAGCTCGGTGATCGCTCGCTGTGGCTGCCCCTCCAGCACATCGATGACCGCAAGATAGCGCCGCAGCCGGGGTAGCAGCTCGTAGAATCCGGAAGGCGACAGGTAGCCGTGCCCCTCGTAGAGATCCAATACCTGGCAGAGCGCACTTCGGGCCTTGCGCAACTCTCCCTGGTGGAGCCACGCGACACCGTTGATGAGCGGCAGAATTCCTCGAAAACGCGCCTCCGGAACATGACGCCACTGTGAAAGCCGCTCGGCGTCGCGCAACCAATGATAGGCACAGGCGAATTCCTGGCTTCGCGCGGCCAGCTCGGCCAGCCCGACATAGCCGAAGAAGCAGTACGAATCGCCACAGGTCTCGGTCTCCTCCTTGCCGAGCTGATAGGCCTCCTGAGCAGGCTCATCCAGCCCCTGATAGGCCAGCAGATGACCCTGCAGAAGTTGCAAGCGGCCGATCAATGGACTGTGCCGAACCGTTTCGCGGAGGGCCTGCAATGCTTCATTCAGCACACCAACCGCGCGCTCGAACTCACCGGTGAGCTCCAACAGCTGGATGCGGTCCACGCTGAGCATCATCTCGTAAAGCACGCTGCCCTTGAGCCGAGCCAGCTTCATACCTTCGCTGTTGTACTGTTGCGCCAGCTCAAGCTTGCCCTCGGACATCGCCTGCTGGGTCAGCACCTGATAGCAGAGCACGCGCTGCGCCCAAGCATGATCGGACAGCACCTCAAGCGCCTGCAGACAATTTTCCCGAGCCCCAGGCTCTCCACGCAAGCGCGCGAGAAAGCCTCGCAACGCCTGCCATTGCGCCAGCAGTTGCGCCTGCCGCCGGGCATCGGGCTGAGGAAAGAATTTGGCCAGTTCGGCCAGACAGTCTTCCACTTCATCCAGACGCGCCGAGATGATCAGTGCCCACCCCTGAAGCACAATCAACCGCGTGGTACTGGCAAACAGATCCTGCGGCAGCTCGCTTCGCCATTTGAGGAATCGCGAAACGTTGTCGCCGATCAGCAACTGTTCCTGCCCGTAACGCTGCAGGTAATTGGCCGCCACTTCCGGCTGGCCTGCCCACAGGGCATGCTCCACCGCCTCGCGCATTTCGCCGCGGCTGGCGAACCATTGACAGGCACGCAGATGCACCTGGGTCGGCGCAGCCGCGTCAGCCAGACGTTGGAGCATCAACGCCAGCGGCTTCCACAAGCGAAACCACTCGCCACAATTGTCGATCTGCCTGATGAATAGCTGGCGAGTCTTGAGCACATCGAGAATTTCACTGCCGACGCCATCCAGCACATGGTCACAGAGCTCGGCCGAGAAACGCGGCATACGCGCCAGGGCAAGCAGCGCGCGGCGCACTTCGTCGCCCAGCCCGGCCAGAACCTCGCGTTGCACATAGTCACGCAATAACGGCGTGCCGGCCACAAGCCGCTCGCGCAGCGCCTGCTCATCGGCGCCGAGCAGCATCAGGCAGACGCCCGCCGGCCACCCTTCCATACCGCGGTGGAGCTGTTGAAAACTTTCCGGCGAAAGCGCCATTCGCTGAGCAACGAGCATTCGCTCGAGCTCATCCTCGGTGAAGGCGAGAGCCTCGGCATCGAGTTCGCACAGATGCCCCTGCAACAAAAGCCGTGGCAGCTTCCATGCAGGCTGACGACGACTGGAGACCCACCAGCTGACCGATGTAGGACCAATGTCCAGCAGCATGTCGAGGCAGGCGTCCAGCTCCGCATCGCAGTCGCGCGGGTAATCGTCGAGCATGATCCACAGAGGCTGCCGCAACCGGCGCAGCAGCGTGAGAATTGCAGTGTCGGCGCTCCCGACCAGTTCATCTTGCTGACCCAGGGCTCCGCTGAGCTGGCTGTACAGAGCGCCCACGCTACAGGCCCGTCCGCCCAGATCCAGCCACACCATGTGCGTGCCCTCCGGCACGAGCCGAGCGCACTCGCTCATCAGCACGGTTTTGCCGAATCCTGCCGGAGCACAGATCAGACGCAAGCGACAATCGGCGGCGAGCAAAGACTGAACGAGTCTCGGCCGCCCTATGTGCGCCGGCGGAAGTCTCGGAATAGACGCGAGATGGTCTGCGGCTCCTGCCTCTGCACTGAGCGCATCAGGAATGAAGCGTACGGACATGGCGACGGTTCTCTTATTCGAATCAGTCCATTGAAACACAGCACGGCCTCGCCCGACGCCACCATCAATGGCATGCCCGTCGTCAGCGAGGCATCTGCGCCCGGCAGCGAACGCAGACGCTGGAACGACTCTTTTCGGTTGCGAACGAGCCGGGAAACGAACCAGTAAGCTGAAATTATCATCCGCTGGTTCGAAACAAAAAAAAAGGCGGCCAGTCGGCCGCCTTATTCATCAGCTGGATGGAACCCGATCAGCGAACTCCGGCGTTACGCAGAGCTGCTGGCGTGAAGTCCCGGGCGGACGCACGGTAACCGTACTCGTGGGGCTTTTCCTCATTGCTCATGCCGTTGACGATGTATCTGCCAGAGATTACATCGTAAAGAGCTTCGAAGGCGAACGCGGGAATCTTGTGTTGATAGTACTGAACCATATGGCCTTCACCGACCCGCCATAGTTGCCCGCGGCCGTCATAAAGCTCCGATTGAACGATAGTCCAACTATCCTCATCTACGTAGAAGCGTCTTTTTCCGTAGATATTACGCTCACCTTGCTTTAGGGTCGCTTCGATTTCCCACACTCGATGCAACTCATAACGTGCTAAATCTTGATTTACATGCCCTGCACGAATCACGTCGGAGTATTTGAGATCGCTAGAGCTAATCTCAAAGCTGTTGTACGGGATGAATACTTCCTTCTTGCCGATTAGCTTCCAGTCGTAGCGATCAGGTGCGCCGCTGAACATATCAAAGTTATCGGTGGTACGCATGCCATCTGAAGCGGTACCCGGCCCGTCATATGCCACTTGAGGAGCGCGGCGTACACGGCGCTGGCCAGCGTTGTAGATCCATGCCTGACGAGGCTCCTTGACCTGATCCAGCGAGTCATGCACCAGCAGTACGTTACCTGCCAGACGAGATGGAGCTGTCACACGCTGTTTAAAAAACAACAGCGCGTTCTCTGCACGTTCTGCGTCCAAATCAGGCATATAACTTGGATAGGCGGCTTCATCCTCGAAGTGCACAAGATTGTAGCTTCCATCAACCTGGGGCGTGGCCTGAACGATATTTCGGCGGCCATTCTCACCGCGATATCGGGTAATGTGGTTCCAAACTATCTCCAAGCCGTTTTTTGGAATTGGGAATGCGTAGAAACGGCTTTCCGTGAAATTGCCTAAGCCATTGCCATTGGAAACCAGCTCCGTATTCAGCGCGCTTTTCTTAGCAGCCTCGTAGATTGCATCCGGAACTGCAGCAGTACGGTGAGTGGGGAATACACGAATCTTGTACGTTTCAGGATAACGCTTGAGCATAGCCATCTGACCTGCGGTCAGCTTGTCTTTGTACTGCTCGGCGTTCTGCGCGGTGATCACGAACTTGGGTTGTTCGTCCTTGAAGGGGTTGGTCAGATGACCATTCTTGAGCGGCGCGGCATCGGTTTTCAGGCCACCGGTCCACTCCGGAATGGTGCCGTCTGCGTTACCAGCCTTCTCCGCACCCAGCGGCGTGAGGGACGTTCCGAGCTTGGCGGCTTCTTCGGGGGAAACCGCGGCCATCACACTGCTGGCGAGCAGAGAGAAGGCCAAGACACTGAATAGCTTTCTTGTTGTTTTCATACGATTCCAGTTCCTCTTGATCTTGTTTACCGGAGGCCTTGCTTACCGTCGTAGTCCGGCCGACCTTCCTCATCGGCCGGACACAGCGCGGGTCTCCTTAGAAGTTCACGCCCACGCTGAACGCGAGGAAGTCGCGATCAACCAGCGTGTTGTAGTCGCCGCCGAAGAAGTCGGTGTAGGACAGGCTGGCGGTGTACATGTTTTGGTATTCGGCATCCAGACCAATGCTGACCGCTTTGGAGCCTTCGTTGAACAGGCCGTTCGGGCCATAACCGTCAACATCGTGGGAGAACGACAGGTTGGGCTTGAAGTTGATGCCGGCAAAGACGTTGTCGTAGTCCGCAATGGCGCGCAGGCGATAACCCCAGGAGTTGGCGGTTACGAAGCCATCATTCCCATACTCTGGCGTATCCAGACCATAAATGGAGTCACGACCGTAACGAAGCTCGCTCTTACTTTCCAGCCCACCAACATGTGCATAGCCGATCTCACCCACTACGGTGACTCGCTGAGCGCCCAAGACCTGATCGAAGAAGTGCGTAAACGTGGTCTGTAGCTGAGTGACTTCCTTGCGGTTATAGCCCCGATGTTCGATACCCGCCTGGCCGATCGCACCCGCGAAGTCACCGGTAGCAATGGAACCGCCGATGCCGGTAGCAAGCAATCCGGTGGTATATGTAGAGTTGAGAGCTACCGGAAGGTTTGGCCTATAGCTGATTTCACCAGACCACGCTGTGCCTGTTGGCAAGGTCGTAGAAAAGCTTGCGCCATACAAGCGGATATCTTCCGGATACTCGAGATAGTACTCGCCGTTGCTTAGCAAAGCGGCAGATGCCAGGCCGCTGAAGGCCGCCCCTGATGGAAGCGGACCGCCTGGAGACGGAGTACCGAGAAGCCCTAACAACGCCTGGATCTCAGCGGCGGATGCATTCTGGTAGCCGACGGTTGGCGTACGGCTGTGGTAGTTCATGAAATACAGACCGTATTCGGCCACGTCACCCAGCCACCGAAACGCAAATCCATACTGGCCGGAATCTCGAGCATCCCGGTCACCACCACGCGGAACTGTTACACCTTCAGGCCCCACGATAATGCCTAGATCGTCCAGGCCGGCATAATAGTCGGCACCGATCAATGCATTTAGCTGATCAATCGTAACCCCAGCACCAATGATAGCGTCGCGCTGAGCAGCAGATAGGACCGTGTAATTATCATCGCAACCATCGGCTGCAACGTCATTACTGGCGTAGAAGGTGCCGCAATTGTCGATGATCGTTTGATCCCACTCGAGCTGATAGAACGCCTCCATGCTGAGTCGATCAGTCAGACTCTGCGAGACGTAGAGCATATTGACAGGAATCAGGCCTTCCTTGATTTCAGCACCGGGGCGACGGAAAGCGGCCGCATCCAATGGGTTGATTGAGTTGATGCTGTTACCAATAAAAGTACTTTCACCCCAGCTCACTACTTGCTTTCCGAGACGCACGGTCCCCGGCAAATCACCAATCGCATAGTTGTGATAAAGAAACGCGTCCAGAATCTGCGCACCCGATGATTGAGCCGCCTCTTTCCGGTTGCTGTCGCTGATATCCTTGAACAGACGGTTTTCATCCTTCAGTTCGAAGTCATACCAGTACTTACCACGAATAAAGGCGCCGCTATCGCGATAACGAAGCTCAAGATCATGGACACCTTTGAAAATCTTGGAAAAGGTTTCGCCCTTCTTGAAGTTAAGCCGCCCATCATCCCCTGTCTGGGTATAGCCAGTTCCTCCATTGGCCAAGCCGACCAGATCCATGTCCCTGTCCGCCATGGACCAGCTGGCGCCCACAGACATGGACGAGTCGAACTGCCCCTCAAGCTCCCCGATATTGAAATTGACTGCGTAAGCCGGTGCAGCAGTGCCCAGCGCAACGGCAAGGGCCAGTGTCTTGGGCTGGAAGAATCCTTGCCTTGTTGTTTTTGTCATGAGGCGCTCCTGGTTGGTTCGAAGTGCGTCAACCCTACCCAGACGTAGAAGGAGGGTTAAGCGCACTAAGGTTTGATTTAGCTTGTAATCCTTTAGTATGAATAGCCTTTCCAGCAGTGGCTTTCAGCGTGATTTCGTTCGGCCATGCGTATTAAGGACGTTCTGAGCTTAGCCGTGAACGCTAGCAGCGCAAAGCCCGCCGCAGAGCCTTTCGTGCGGTTGGAATGGAGAAATGTCGGCTGGTTATCCGAAAGTAGTATTCATCACGCCGATAAGGCAGCCCAATCCGTCTGGATCAAGGCAGCCGGCATTGTGAACCACGAAAGGCAGCCAGCCCGACAACGAGCGGATCAGGCGTGGGCACACCGCCGCTGCGTTACTTTAGGAAGCGCAATGGGGCCAATCGAAACGTAACCGCTGTAGCTCCCAGATCGAAGCGCGCATGGCTGTCGCCGGGACGGCGAATCGTCGCGGCCACGTGGCTGCGCACCCATTGCGGGCGCGCATGACAATGAGCTCCGCCGAGACGCTTACATACCTTTTACGGCGTAGATACCCGGCGCGTTGCGCCAGTAGCCCTTGTAGTCCATCCCGTAACCAAAGATATAGCGGTCGATGCAGCTGAGCCCAACGTAGTCCGCTTTCAGATCCGGGCGCGCCTTGCGCTGGTGGTCCTTGTCAATCAGCACTGCGGTATGCACGGCGGCAGCCCCGGCATGACGGCAGAAATCGATGATTGCGCCCAGCGTGTGCCCCTCATCCAGGATGTCATCGATGATCAGCACGTCGCGATCGATGAAGGAAATCTCGGGCTTGGCCTTCCAGAACAACTCACCTCCGCTGGTCTCGTTGCGGTAACGGGTCGCATGCAGGTAGGACAGCTCGAGAGGGAAGTTCAGCTTCGGCACCAGCTTGCCGGAGAAGATCAGCCCGCCATTCATGACACAGAACACCACCGGGTTGCGCTCGGCCAGTTCAGCGTTGATGGTTTCGGCAACCTTGGCGATAGCCGCTTCGACTTGTTCCTCGGTGTACAGACAGTCTGCCTCGGCCATGACTTGGCGGATATGTGCGAGATCGACGGACATGAAGCGATTCCCCCAGAGAATTTAGTTGGGAGCACCAGCCGGGGCTGGCAGCTCGTGCGGTTGAATCGCCGTAATGCCAGGCGAACCCGGACAGCGAAAAACCTGACCGAACAGCCCGGTTTTGGCCGTTCGCGAAAGGGCGGGGAAGATACCCACCCTCGCCGTGCGCAGCAAGTCTGCCGGCCGGATGACACGCGAATAGCCGCTGACCCGACGATGCTTTAATCTAAGCCGGTTTATTTGCCCGCCGGAGCCCACAATGCCCATTCGAGAGATCCGCCACCCGCTGATCCGCCACAAGCTCGGCCTGATGCGCCGTGCAGACATCAGCACCAAGAACTTCCGTGAACTGGCGCAGGAAGTGGGATCGATCCTCACTTATGAAGCGACCTCGGACCTGCCGCTGGAACACTACAGCATCGACGGCTGGTGCGGCCCGGTGCAGGTGGAAAAGATCTCCGGCAAGAAGATTACCGTAGTACCGATTCTGCGGGCCGGCATCGGCATGCTCGATGGCGTGCTCAGCCTTATCCCCGGCGCCAAAGTCAGCGCGGTCGGCATCGCCCGCAATGAAGAGACGCTGCAGGCGCAGACCTATTTGGAAAAGCTGGTTCCGGAAATCGAACAGCGCCTGGCGATCATCATCGACCCGATGCTCGCTACCGGCGGTTCGATGGTCGCCACCATCGACATGCTGAAAAAGGCGGGCTGCAAGGAGATACGCGCCCTGGTCCTGGTCGCCGCACCGGAAGGCATCGCCGCCGTCGAGAAGGCGCACCCCGACGTGCTGATCTTCACCGCCTCCATCGACCAGCACCTGGATGAGCACGGCTATATCGTTCCGGGCCTGGGCGATGCCGGTGACAAGATCTTCGGCACCAAGCAGAAGGACATCTGAGCATGTCGCATCCCGAGGAGCCGGTAGGCCGGCAGGTACTGGCCGGCGCGCAGATGCTGTTCGTCGCCTTCGGCGCACTGGTGCTGATGCCACTGATCACCGGCATGGACCCCAACGTCGCTCTGTTCACTGCCGGTCTCGGCACGCTTCTGTTCCAGCTGGTCACCAAGCGTCAAGTGCCAGTATTCCTTGCATCGAGCTTCGCCTTCATCGCCCCGATCATCGCTGCCAAGGGCGAGTTCGGCCTGCCTGCGGTCATGGGCGGCGTGATGGCTGCCGGGCTGGTGTACATCGTGCTCGGTTTCGCCGTGCGCCTGAAAGGCCCCGGCTTCATTGACCGCCTGTTGCCGCCCGTGGTCATCGCACCGGTGATCATTTCTATCGGCCTGGCACTGTCGCCGGTAGCAGTGAACATGGCCATGGGCAAGGCCGGCGACGGCAGCGCCCAGCTCATCCCGTACCACACGGCGATGCTCATCTCGATGCCAGCGCTGGTCACCACGCTGCTGGTGGCGGTGCTGGGAAAGGGGCTGTTTCGCCTGGTGCCGATTCTCGCCGGGGTCGCCGTTGGTTACGGACTTTCGCTCATCTTCGGCGTGGTCGACACCAGCGGCATCGCCGCAGCCCCCTGGCTGGCGATGCCCAACTTCATTGCGCCGGAGTTCAACATCGGCGCCATCCTGTTCATGGTCCCGGTCGCCCTGGCCCCGGCGATCGAGCACATTGGCGGCGTGGTCGCCATCGGCAGCGTCACCGGCAACAACTATGTGAAGAAGCCAGGGCTGCATCGCACGCTCCTGGGTGACGGCGTGGCGACATCCGCAGCCGGCCTGTTTGGTGGACCACCGAACACGACCTACGCCGAAGTAACGGGCGCGGTGATGCTGACCAAGAACTACAACCCGAAAATCATGACCTGGGCGGCGATCTTTGCCATCGCCCTGGCCTTCATCGGCAAGTTCGGCGCCGGCCTGCTGAGCATTCCGGTACCGGTCATGGGCGGCATCCTCTGCCTGCTGTTCGGCTCGATCGCCGTGGTTGGCCTGAGCACCCTGATCCGCCACCAGGTCGACCTGTCCGAAGCACGCAATCTGATCATCGTCTCGGTGACGCTGGTGTTCGGTATCGGAGGAATGGCGATCGGCTACGGTGAGTTCACCCTGTCCGGCATCTCGCTGTGCGCGATCATCGCGCTACTGCTCAACCTGGTGCTGCCCGGTGGCGAGGGTTGGCGCAACAAGCAGCTGAACGAAGAAGTCTGAAACTTGCGGCCCCAGCGCCCGCTGGGGCCGTCCGCCTCTCTGCCCGAGTCGATCACATCGGCTAGACTGCCGTCATGACTGACTCGACCATCCCGCTCAAGCAACTCGAAGACCCCATCGTCAGCTGCTCCACCTGCGCGGCGTGCTGCTGCCGCCTCGAAGTCATGCTGTTCGGCGACACCGGTGTACCGCAGCGATTCATCGACAGGGATAGCTGGGGCGGCGAAGTGATGCGGCGGCTGGATGACGGCTGGTGCGCGGCGCTTGACCGGGACAGCATGCGCTGCACTATCTATGCACATCGCCCGCTGATCTGCCGCGAGTTCGAACTGGGTTCGCAGGATTGCCGCGAGGAGCGCAAGGGCAGCGCCACGGCGTATGGCTGAGGCCGCCTGAGGGAGCGCTGCAGGGCCGGCGACAGCCCTGCAGCCTGGACGCTATCGCTTAGAACGCCATCCGGTAGTGCAGAGCGTAGCTCTCGACGCCGTCGTTCGGCTTCTTGATACCCGCGTTGGAGTAATGGATCGCACGTACGCCGACCTCATGGCCGCCGGCGAAGCGCAGACCTGCACCGATACGGTCCTCGAACTGGAATGACGACCCCAGACGGTTGCCTTCCACCTCGGTGTTTTCGAACGCCGCCACACCGATACCCGCCTCGACGTAAGGCTTGACCGACTGGCCGGCGAACTCGTAGACGAAGACCGGTGCCAGTGAAATGCTGTGATTGCTGGTGGACTCGTCGCCCTCCCAGTAGGTGTAACCTGCATCCCAATAGCCGGTCAGTCGCCCGACGCTGGTCTGGAACCAGCTCCTGTTGAAGTCGAATTGCGCACCCAGGCGATAGGTCATGGTCGACTCATCGGTCTGACCGACCGCAACGGTGAGATCCACGGCGTGAGCAGCCGCCATCTGCCCCAGGGAAATCGCCGCTACCGCAGCCAGGGAGGACAGTTTTTTCATGGGAACTTCCTTATAAAAAACACTGCGTTTGTGTTTGGTTATTTGTCGCCAGCATCAGTTGAGAAACTCCATTGCTTTGGGAGTTCCTATCGGGAGAACAACTCGACCTCTGCATGTTCCCCCCAAAGTATAGGCAGCACCTCGGCCATTCGCTGCGGATCGCCGCTGCAATAGAATCGGCAACTGCTTTCCCCGTCGGCGAGCCGGCCGCGCTCCGTCAACACCTTACCCAGGTGGCGCGCAACCGCTGCTCCAGTATCAATCAACCGGATGTCGCGAGGCACGAGACGGCTCAGCAGCGGACGAATGAAGGGGTAATGAGTGCAGCCCAGGATCAGCGTGTCGCAGCCCTGCGCCAGCAGTGGCTCGACCCAGCCCTGGAGCATCACGCGCAGCTCGACGCTATTCAGATCGCCGGCCTCGATGCGCTCGACCAGCCCCGGGCAAGGCTGAGTGATCACCCGCACGTCCGCAGCGAAACGATCGAGCAATGCGGCGAACCTGGCGCTTTTCAGCGTACCGGTGGTGGCGAGTACACCTACCACGCCACTGCGGGTGGCCGCGGCGGCGGGCTTTACCGCCGGCTCCATGGCAATGATGGGCCAATCCGGATACAGCTCGCGCAGCTCGGTCACGCCGGCCGCTGTCGCGGTGTTGCAGGCCACCACCAGGGCCTTGGCGCCCTGCTCGACGAAAAACGCCGCGATGGTGCGGCAGCGCTCGCGGATGTACTCGGGGCTTTTCTCGCCGTAAGGCACGTGGGCGTTGTCGGCCAGATAGAGCAGCGATTCGTGCGGCAGGCGCTGGCGAATCTCGCGCAGAACCGAGAGCCCGCCAACGCCGGAATCGAATACGCCCACGGGCGCCGTACAGTCAGGCATCGCCTGAACCACACACCGCGCAGAGCGGATCGCGCTTGACCCACAACTCGCGAAAACGACTGGACAGCGCGTCGATCAGCAACAGACGACCGATCAATGGCTCACCGAAACCGGCTAGCAGCTTGAGCGCCTCCAACGCCTGCAGGCTGCCGACCATGCCTACCAGTGGACCAAGGACCCCCGCCTCGCTACAGGTCAGTTCTGCCTCGCTACCGTGCCCGTAAAGGCAGTGGTAACAGGGGCTCGTTTCGACTCGGGGATCGAACACCGAGAGTTGCCCCTCGAGACGAATCGCCGCGCCGCTGACCAAGGGTTTCCTGGCCGTCACGCAGGCCGCATTGACCGCCTCGCGGATGGCGAAGTTATCCGTGCAGTCGAGCACCAGATCGACCTCGGCGACCGCCGCATCCAGGGAGTCGGCATCCAGCCCGCTGCGATGAGGAACCAGGCGCACATGCGGGTTCAATGCTTCCAGCCGGGCCATGGCGGAGTCGACCTTGTGCAGGCCAAGCGATGGTGTGTCGTGAACGATCTGACGCTGCAGGTTGGTCAGGTCCAGCGTATCGAAGTCCGCCAGATGCAGTTCGCCGACGCCCGCGGCCACCAGATACAGCGCTACCGGCGAGCCGAGCCCACCGAGACCGACAATCAGCACGCGACTCTGCTTGAGCCGTAGCTGCCCCTCGATATCGACCTGCTTGAGCAGGATCTGCCGGCTGTAGCGCAGCAGTTCTTCGTCACTCAGCATCGAGCACCTCGCGTAACAGAAAGGTCATGGCAGCCGCCCGAGACTGACGCGCTCGTGACCGCCCAGGTCGCACCGACTTTCGCACGCCTCGAAGCCGTGCGCGGCGAGCAGCGCACGTACCGCTCCAGCCTGATCATAGCCGTGCTCCAGCAGCAGCCAGCCGCCCGAGGTCAGATGTCCAGGCGCCTGGGCGGTGATCGTACGAATGTCGTCCAGCCCATCCACCCCGGCCACCAGCGCACTATGCGGTTCGAAGCGCACGTCGCCCTGCTGCAGATGCGGATCGCTGGCAGGAATGTAGGGTGGGTTGCTGACGATCAGTTGGAAGCGCTCGCCGGACAGCTCGGAAAACCAGTCGCTTCGCGTGAAGCTGACGTTGCCTAGCCCGAGGCGCAGGCGGTTGCGCTCGGCGAGCGCCACTGCAGCTTCGATACGGTCAACGCCGCGGACGTGCCACATGGGCCGCTCGGCCGCCAGCGCCAGCGCGATCGCTCCGGTTCCGGTGCCCAGGTCGAGCACCCGAGCCGGCGTCGCCGGAAGCAGCTGCAGCGCGGTTTCCACCAGCAGCTCGGTGTCCGGACGCGGGATCAGGGTCTCCGCCGCGACCTCCAGCTCCAGGCTCCAGAAGCCCTGGCGACCGAGGATATAGGCGACCGGCTCGCCGCGCCGACGCCGGGCCAGATCCGCCGCGAAGCGCTCCGCCAGGTCAGCCGGCACCTCTCGCTCGGGCCAGGTGCGCAGATAGCTGGTGGACTTGCCCAGCGCAGCGGCGAGCAACCATTCGGCGTCCAGCCTGGCGCTCGGCGAGTCCGGCAAATCGGCACTGTGCAGCAGGGACTCGATGGTTGGCATGAGGTGCTCTTAGCGCGGCGCGCAGCGGAAAGGATCAGTCGCCCAGCGCGGCCAGCTGGTCGGCCTGGTACTCCTGCAACAGCGGCTCGATGACCTGCTCCACTGCGCCGCCGATCACTTCGTTGAGCGAATACAGCGTCAGGTTGACCCGATGATCGGTGACCCGGCCCTGGGGAAAATTGTAGGTGCGGATGCGCTCGGAGCGATCACCAGAGCCGACCAGCAGCTTGCGCGTCTCGGAAATTTCCTTGTGCGCTGCGGCATCCTGGCGGTCCTGCAGTTTGGCCGCCAACCAGGCCATGGCCTTGGCGCGGTTCTTGTGCTGCGAACGCTCTTCCTGACACTCGACGACGATACCGGTCGGCAGGTGGGTGATGCGAATCGCCGAATCGGTCTTGTTGACGTGCTGTCCGCCGGCACCGGAAGAACGATAGGTGTCGATGCGCAACTCGGCAGGATTGATCTCCACCGCTGCCTGCTCGTCCGGCTCCGGCAGTACCGCCACGGTGCACGCCGAGGTATGGATGCGTCCCTGGGACTCGGTCTCCGGCACACGCTGCACACGATGCGCACCGGATTCGAACTTGAGCTTGGCGTAGACGTTGTCGCCCTCGACGCGGGAGATCACTTCCTTGTAACCGCCGTGCTCGCCCTCGCTCTCGGAGAGGATCTCGACGCGCCAGCCCTGCTTCTCGGCGTAGCGTGAATACATGCGGAACAGGTCGCCGGCGAAGATCGCTGCCTCGTCGCCGCCGGTGCCGGCACGGATCTCGAGGAACACGTTGCGGCCATCGTTGGGGTCCTTGGGCAGCAGCATGCGTTGCAGGCTGGCTTCGAGTGTCTCGAGCTGCGCCTTGGCCTCGGCGACTTCCTCCTCGGCCATCTCGCGCATGTCGGGATCGCTGTCCTTGAGCAGCGCCTGAGCGCCTTCGAGATCCTGCTGGACCTTGCACAGCTGGCGATAGGCGACGATCACCGGCTCGACCTCGGCGTATTCGCGCGAATAGGCGCGGAAGCGGTTCTGGTCGCTGATGACTTCGGCATCGCCGAGCAGCGCGGTGAGCTCTTCGAAACGGTCCTGCAGGATGTCCAGCTTGTTCAGCAGCGAAGCTTTCATGTCTTTTCCGTGCCCTCGTGCAGGGCGAAGAGTTCCTGGGCCATGCTCAGCGCCTCGATGCGGCCCTCGGCAGAGAGTTTTTTCAGCTGCACGCTGGGGGCATGCAGCAGCTTGTTGGTCAGCCCCCGGGCGAGCTGAGCGAGGACGTCCTCGGCGCTGGCGCCATTGGCCAGCAAGCGCTGGGCCTTGCTCAGTTCGTCATCGCGAATTCGCTCGGCATGCTGGCGGTAGGCCTTGAGCACATCCACCGCGGCCAGCTCGCGCAGGCGCTGCATGAAGTCCTCGGTACCGGCGGCGACCAGCTCCTCGGCGGCCTGGGCCGCGCCCTGGCGACTCTTGAGGTTCTCCGCGACCACTTCGTGCAGGTCGTCGACGGTGTAGAGATAGACATCGTCCAGCTCGCCGACCTGCGGCTCGATGTCCCGCGGCACGGCGATGTCAACCATAAACATCGGCTTGTGCTTGCGCCGCTTCAGCGCCTGCTCTACCGCGCCCTTGCCGAGGATCGGCAGCTGACTGGCGGTGGAGCTGATGACGATGTCGCTGTTGTGCAGCTCTTCCGGGATATCGGCAAGCAGGATTGCCTGCGCCCCCAGCTCCGCCGCCAGCGCACTGGCGCGCTCGAGGGTACGGTTGGCGACGACGATTTTCTTCACGCCCTGCTCGTGCAGGTGGCGCGCCACCAGAGTGATGGTTTCGCCAGCGCCGATCAGCAGCGCCTGGCTGCGCTGCAGGTTGCTGAAGATCTGCCGCGCCAGGCTGACCGCGGCGAAGGCCACAGACACCGGGTTCTCGCCGATGGCGGTGTCGGTCCGCACGGTCTTGGCCGTGCTGAAGGTGGCCTGGAACAGCCGCCCGAGCAGCGGGCCGACGCTGCCAGCCTCGCGCGCGACGGCGTAGGCCGACTTCATTTGTCCAAGGATCTGCGGCTCGCCCAGCACCAGCGAATCGAGCCCGGAGGCGACACGCATCATATGACGCACGGCCTGGTCGTCGACGTGCACATAGGCGCAGGCCTTGAGCTCGTCGAGGCTGAGGCGGTGATAGTTGGCCAGCCAGGCCAGTACGGCATCGGCTTCGACCTGATCCTGCTGCAGGTACAGTTCACTGCGATTGCAGGTCGAGAGAATCGCCGCCTCACGCGTTGGCGTGACGCGACACAGCTGGCGCAGGGCCTCGACCATCTGATCCGGCGTGAAGGCTACGCGCTCGCGGACGTCCACCGAAGCGGTCTTGTGATTGATACCAAGCGCGAGGAAAGCCATGCAGAACCGCTGATTGGAAAACGGAGCGCGCAATTCTCCTACTTCGTCTGATGGAGAACAACCATTGCCCTTGATTGTCCGATTCGATGGCCATGCCCGTCACCTGGCACCATTCTGGCAGCCATGGGCTTGCCCGGCGGCTTGTGTCATCATGCCGCGACCGCACACCAGCCGTACATTTCCTCTATGAATAGACTTGCCGCATTCGCCGCCCTGCTGTTACTCGGCGGCTGTCAGACCTTCCTGCAGCAGGCGCCGGAAAGCGCCCCGCCGGTCGAGGATGCAGCGCCATCGAGTGCGCCGGTTGCCGAGCCGGCGCAGGGCTCGTTCAGCCGCGAATCGCTCTATGCACTGCTGGTCGCGGAACTGGCAGGACAGCGAAATCGGTTCGACATCGCCCTGGGCAACTATGTACAGCAGGCGCATGCGACCCAGGATGCCGGTGTCGCCGAGCGCGGCTTTCGCATCGCCGAATACCTCGGCGCCGACCAGGCCGCACTGGATACGGCACTGATCTGGGCACGCAATGCGCCGGAGAATCTCGACGCCCAGCGCGCTGCCGCCGTGCAGCTCGCCCGTGCCGGGCGCTACGAAGAATCGCTGGAGTTCATGGAGAAAGTCCTGCAGGGCCAGGGCGACACGCATTTCGACTTCCTCGCGCTGTCTGCTTCAGAAACCGACCCCGATACCCGCGCCGGCCTGCTGCAGAGCTTCGACAAGCTGCTGGCCAAGCACCCGGACAACCCGCAGCTGTCCTTCGGCAAAGCCGTTCTGCTACAGCAGGACGATCGCAGCGAGGAAGCCCTCGCTCTGCTACAGAAGCAGCCTGCCAAGCAACGTCAGATCCCCTCCATCCTCCTGGAAGCGCGCCTGCTGCATAGCCTGCAGCGCGGCGATGAAGCCCTGCCGCTGCTGGAGAAGAGCCTGCGTCAGCACCCCGAAGACAAGCGCCTGCGCCTGACCTACGCGCGCCTGCTGGTCGAACAGGATCGCCTGGAAGAAGCCATGGGCGAGTTCGCGACGCTGGTCCAGCAACACCCTACCGATGACGACCTGCGTTTCTCCATGGCGCTGGTCTGCATGGAAGCGCAGGCCTGGCGTGAAGCGACCGTCTATCTTGAGGAGTTGATCGAGCGCGGCAGTCATATCGACGCAGCTTACTTCAACCTCGGCCGCGCCTATCAGGCGATGGACAAGAACGCCAAGGCGCTGGAGGCACTGGCCCAGGTCGGCCCCGGCAATGAGTATCTGCCGGCGAAACTGCTGCAGAGCCAACTGCTGTTCTCCGGCAACCGCGACGATGACGCCTCCAGGGTGCTTGCCGAGGCCCGACAGCAGCAGCCGGACTATGCGATTCAGCTGTACCTCATCGAGATCGAAGCCCTCTCCGAGCACGACCGCACCGAGCAGGCCTGGACGCTGGCCGAACAGGCGCTCGAGGAGTTTCCCGACGATCTCAACCTGCTGTACACCCGCGCCATGCTCGCCGAGAAACGCGGCGACCTGGGCCAGCTGGAACGCGATCTGCGCTTCATCATCGAACGCGAACCGGACAACGCCATGGCGCTCAATGCCCTTGGCTACACCCTCACCGACCGCACCGATCGCCATCAGGAAGCACTGCAGCTGATCGAACAGGCCTACCAGCTCAACCCGGATGATCCGGCGATTCTCGACAGTCTCGGCTGGGTCAACTTCCGGCTGGGCAATCTCAGCGAGGCCGAGGCGCTGCTGCGCAAGGCCCTGCAACGCTTCCCCGACCACGAGGTGGCGGCGCACCTGGGCGAGGTACTCTGGACCAAGGGTGAACGCAGCGAGGCCCGCGCGGTCTGGTCGAAGGCATTCAAACTACAACCGGACAGCCAGATCCTGCGCGAAACGCTCAAGCGGCTGACCGGATCGGAGAAGCCCTGAGCCATGACCCTTCTGAAAAAACTCGTCGCCCCCTGCCTGGCCCTGCTGCTCGCCGGCTGTGCCGGCATGGGCCCGCGCGAATCGGTCGAAGGCCCCGGCAACGCGGCGGCCTGGAAGGAGCACCGCAGCCAGGTCGAGACCCTCGACGGCTGGCAGATCAGCGGCAAGATCGGCATCCGAGCGCCACAGGAATCTGGCAGCGGCACACTGTTCTGGCTGCAGCGCCAGGAGTATTTCGATATTCGCCTGTCCGGCCCGCTTGGCCGCGGCGCCACCCGTCTGACCGGCAGACCGGATGCCGTGTCACTGGAAGTGGCCGGCCAGGGCCGCTTCGAGGCGGATTCGCCGGAAGCGCTGGTAGAGGCCCAGCTCGGCTGGCAACTGCCGGTATCGCACCTGCTCTGGTGGGTACGCGGCCTACCCGCGCCGGACAGCCGCAGCCGCCTGAGTCTGGACAGCGACAGCCGGCTGGCGCGCCTGGAGCAGGACGGCTGGCAGGTGAACTACCTGGCCTACGCCGAGCACAACGGCTTCACCCTGCCCGAGCGCATCCGCCTGGAAGGCCACGACCTGCAGATCACCCTGGTGGTCAAGGACTGGCAACCGCGCCAGCTGGGCCGCTGAATGCAGATGCTGACCCTGCCGGCGCCGGCCAAGCTCAATCTGATGCTGCACATCACCGGGCGCCGTGCCGATGGCTATCACGAGCTGCAGACTCTGTTCCAGTTCCTCGACTACGGTGACGAGCTCAGCTTCCGCCTGCGCGAAGATGGGCAGATCCGCCTGTTAACCGAATTGCCGGGCGTCGATCACGACAGCAACCTGATCGTTCGCGCCGCACGCATGCTGCAACGAGAAAGCGGCTGCACCCTGGGCGCCGACATCCAGCTGACCAAGCGCCTGCCGATGGGCGGCGGAATCGGCGGCGGCAGCTCGGATGCCGCCACCACCCTGCTCGGCCTCGACCATCTGTGGAATACCGGGCTTGGCGAGGACCGCCTGGCCGAGCTGGGCCTGAGTCTGGGGGCCGATGTACCGGTGTTCGTTCGCGGTCGCGCGGCCTTCGCCGAGGGGGTCGGCGAGCGCCTGCAACCGGTCGATCTGGCCGAGCCCTGGTTCCTCGTCATAGCGCCGCAAGTCTCTGTTAGTACAGCGGAAATATTTGCCGACCCGGAGTTGACACGTAATACCCCGGCCATTACAGTTCGCAGCCTTCTTGCAGGGGGCGGTCATAACGACTGTCAGCCGGTGGTCGAGAAGCGTTATCCGGAAGTTCGTAACGCTTTGAGCTTGTTGAACAAATTCGTTCAGGCAAGGATGACCGGCACTGGAGCTTGTGTGTTTGGGAGCTTCCCAAACGAGGGCGAGGCTGATAAAGTCCGCCGCCAACTTCCAGCCACTTTGCCGAGTTTCGTGGCCCGCGGTCGTAACGTCTCGATGTTGCACCGAAGCCTGGAACAGATGGCACAGGAAGCGAGTGCGTAGCACAAGGGTTGTACGATACAGGGGCGTCGCCAAGCGGTAAGGCACCAGGTTTTGATCCTGGCATGCGTTGGTTCGAATCCAGCCGCCCCTGCCATAACCTTCCAAGGTTCGTACGATCAGCGCACTAGAAGTTGACCCTACAGGGGCGTCGCCAAGCGGTAAGGCACCAGGTTTTGATCCTGGCATGCGTTGGTTCGAATCCAGCCGCCCCTGCCATACACTTGAAGCTGTTCAAGAGCTCGCCTTTTGAACAGCTTTTTATTCATCGGACCCACCCTCAGGCAGGTACTGCGCGTGTCCAAGATGATGGTCTTCACGGGGAACGCCAACCCCGATCTGGCCCGGCGTGTCGTACGTCAGCTGCATATCCCCCTCGGTGACGCCTATGTCGGAAAATTCTCCGACGGTGAAATCAGTGTCGAGATCAACGAGAACGTTCGCGGCAAGGACGTCTTCCTGATCCAGCCGACCTGCGCACCGACCAACGATAACCTGATGGAGCTGGTGGTGCTGGCCGATGCCTTCCGCCGCTCCTCGGCTTCGCGCATCACCGCCGTGATCCCCTACTTCGGCTATGCCCGCCAGGACCGCCGTCCGCGCTCGGCCCGTGTGCCGATCAGCGCCAAGGTCGTGGCCGACATGCTCGACGTCGTCGGCGTCAACCGCGTCCTGACCGTCGATCTGCACGCCGATCAGATCCAGGGCTTCTTCGACATGCCGGTAGACAACATCTACGGCTCGCCGGTCCTGGTCGACGACATCCAGGCCCAGCGCTTCGAGAACCTGATGATCGTCTCCCCCGACATCGGTGGTGTGGTCCGCGCCCGTGCCGTGGCCAAATCCCTCGGCGTCGACCTGGCGATCATCGACAAGCGTCGGCCGAAAGCCAACCAGTCCGAAGTGATGCACATCATCGGTGATATCGAAGGCCGTACCTGCATCCTCGTCGACGACATGGTCGACACCGCCGGCACCCTGTGCCATGCAGCCAAGGCGCTGAAGGACCATGGCGCTGCCAAGGTCTACGCCTACTGCACGCATCCGATCCTGTCCGGTCGCGCCATCGAGAACATCGAAGGCTCCGTGCTCGACGAGCTGGTGGTGACCAACACCATCCCGCTGTCGGCCGCCGCACAGTCTTGCACCCGAATTCGCCAGCTGGACATCGCGCCAGTGGTGGCTGAAGCGGTACGCCGCATCAGCAATGCCGAATCGATCAGCGCGATGTTCCGCTAAGCGCAAGCTGCGGAAATCGAACTGAACGTAATGTGCCCCGCCTCGCGCGGGGCTTTTTGCCCAACAGCCCGAGCGCTGGTCGCAAGCGCGACGGGTAATGTTGTTACTGGAGAAACGAAATGACCGATTTCACCCTGAATGCCCAAGTGCGTTCCGACCTGGGGAAAGGTGCGAGCCGCCGCCTGCGTCGTAACGCTGCCCTGGTTCCGGCCGTCATCTACGGTGGCGACAAGGCCCCGCAGTCCATCAGCATCCTGGCCAAAGATCTGGCCAAGCTGCTGGAAAACGAAGCCTCCTTCAGCCACGTGCTGAGCCTGAACGTCGACGGCCAGAACGAATCCGTTCTGATCAAGGCGCTGCAGCGTCATCCGGCCAAGAGCTTCGTTCTGCACGCCGACTTCGTTCGCGTCGTTGCCGGCCACAAGCTGACCGCTACCGTACCCCTGCACTTCATCAACCAGGAAACCTCGGTTGGCGTGAAGCAGCAAGGCGGCGAAATCCTGCACAACCTCAACGAAGTCGAAGTTTCCTGCCTGCCGCAAGACCTGCCGGAATTCATCGAAGTCGACATGGCCAACGTCGAAGTCGGCCAGGTTCTGCACATGACCGACATCAAGCTGCCGAAAGGCGTTGAGCTGGTTTCCCTGGCCCACGGCAGCGACCTGCCGGTTGCCAACGTTCACGCTCCGCGCGTGAGCAAGGAAGACGCTCCGAAAGAAGAAGGCGCTGCCGAGTAATCCACTCGCCTAGCCGAAGAAGGGGCCCCCGTCGTGACTGCCGTAAAACTGATCGTCGGCCTGGGAAATCCAGGCCCTGAATACGACCAGACCCGGCATAACGCGGGGGCCCTTTTCGTTGAGCGTCTGGCTGCCCGCGAGGGCGTCTCGCTCAGCAACGATCGCAAGTACTTCGGCCTGGTCGGCAAGTTCAGCCATCAGGGCGAAGACATCCGCCTGCTCATCCCCACCACCTACATGAACCGCAGCGGTCAGGCGGTGGCGGCACTGGCCGGCTTTTTCCGAATTCCTCCCGAGTCCATCCTGGTCGCCCACGATGAACTCGACATGCCCCCCGGCGTCGCCAAGCTCAAGCAGGGCGGCGGTCATGGCGGGCACAACGGGCTGCGCGACATCATCGCCAAGCTCGGCAACCAGAACGGCTTTCATCGCCTGCGCCTGGGTATCGGCCATCCGGGCCACGCCAGCCTGGTCAGTGGCTACGTGCTGGGGCGGGCGCCGCAGGCCGAGCGCGAGAAGCTCGACGCCAGCATCGACTTCGCACTGGATGTCGTGCCGGAAATCCTGGCCGGCGACTGGACGCGCGCCATGCAGCGCCTGCACAGCCAGAAGGCCTGAACCTAACTCCGAGGCAAGATCACCATGGGATTCAACTGCGGCATCGTCGGTCTGCCCAACGTCGGCAAGTCCACCCTGTTCAACGCCCTGACCAAGTCCGGCATCGCGGCGGAGAACTTCCCCTTCTGCACCATCGAGCCGAACAGCGGCATCGTGCCGATGCCCGATCCGCGTCTCGACGCGCTGGCGGCCATCGTCAAGCCGGAGCGGGTGATCCCGACCACCATGGAGTTCGTCGACATCGCCGGCCTGGTCGCCGGCGCGTCCAAGGGTGAAGGCCTGGGCAACAAGTTCCTCGCCAATATCCGCGAGACGGATGCGATTGCACATGTGGTGCGCTGCTTCGAAGACGAGAACGTCATCCACGTCGCCAACAGCGTCGATCCCAAGCGCGATATCGAGATCATCGACCTCGAGCTGATCATGGCCGACCTCGACAGCTGCGAGAAGCAGCTGCAGCGCGTCGCCCGCACCGCCAAGGGCGGTGACAAGGAAGCGGTGGCGCAGAAGGCGCTGCTGGAGAAGCTGATCCCGCACCTCACCGAAGGCAAGCCGGCGCGCAGCCTGCTGAAGAACTTCAGCGACGAAGAGAAGCGCCTGGCCAAGACCTTCCACCTGCTGACCACCAAGCCGGTGATGTACATCGCCAACGTCGCCGAGGATGGCTTCGAGAACAACCCGCACCTGGACGTGGTCAATGCCATCGCCGAGGAAGAAGGCGCCATCGTCGTGCCGGTGTGCAACAAGATCGAGGCCGAGATCGCCGAACTGGACGATCTGGAAGAGATGCAGATGTTCCTCGAGACCATGGGCATGGACGAGCCGGGACTGAACCGCGTGATCCGCGCCGGCTACCAGCTGCTCAACCTGCAGACCTACTTCACCGCCGGGGTCAAGGAAGTCCGGGCCTGGACGGTCAGGATCGGCGCCACCGCTCCGCAGGCCGCCGCCGTGATCCACACCGACTTCGAGAAAGGCTTTATCCGCGCCGAAGTCATCGCCTATGACGACTTCATCCAGTACAAAGGCGAAGCCGGCGCCAAGGAAGCGGGCAAGTGGCGCCTGGAAGGCAAGGAATACATCGTCAAGGACGGCGACGTGATGCACTTCCGCTTCAACGTCTGAGTCGCCAAGCCGTTTTCCTGATGTTTCATGAAACACCAGGAAAGCATGAAAATCCCAATAAAACCGCGCAGTTGCGCGGTTTTATTGTTTCATAGCGCTGCTTCAAGTTTCCCGAGCAGTCAATGCATGCCTGAGTACGCTAGCGAGTACAGCTCTTGGAGTATGAACGAATAAGTGAGTATAGTGCCGCTGTCGCCATGACAAGGAGTCAGCCACCATGCTTACCGACACGCACTTGGGATGAGTTTAACCTTGAGAAGGCTGTTTGGCGTATCCCTGCGCAGCGCATGAAAGCGCGCAAGGAGCACCTCATGCCTCTACCACGTCAGGCAGTGGACATGCTCAAAGGACTGCATGCCATTACCGGCAACCGTAAGCACCTGTTTCCCGGCCGGGATGATCGCAACGCTCCCATGTCCGCCGCATCGCTTCGCCAGGCGCTCAAGGTTTTGGGGTGGAGCGGCGCCTATAGCCCACACGCCACGCGGACCACCGGCAGTACCCGCCTTAACGAGATGGGCTACCGTCCCGATGCCATCGAAGCGCAGCTTGCCCATGCTGACCAGAACAATGTGCGTCGTACCTACAACCACGCCACCTATTTCGATGAGCGTCGCGCCATGATGCAGGAATGGGCGGACAGATTGGACGAATGGAAAGAGCAAGCACAGGCATGACCACAAAGATCATGGCTCCAGATATTCCCAACTCCGATGCCGCCGCCGAGCTGCGCACCAGAGCAGAGGCAACCTGCGACCGATATGGCGTTCAGCGCCGCGAGCAATGTGTAAATGCTTTTCTGCGGCTGGCAGAAAGTTTTCGTTGGCGTACGATGCCGCCCCCTGAAATTGAAGAAGGCACACTTGAGCAACTCAAAAGACTCCGAGATGCAGCGTCCCGGTTAAGCAAGGCGCTTCGAAGCCTGGATGAAGAGTCGGCGGTGCTATTGCCCGAATTTCTGAGGAAGGACCTGCCTACCCATAAGCTGTTCTGCGAGTCGCTACACTCCGTGAGCAGGCAATTGTCAGCGCCCGGAGCAAGCAGAGAACATGAGGCCAAGGAACTGATCGCCAAGCAGTTTATCGTCACCTGCCAGCAATTCAGAATTCCGATCAAGTGGAGCAAGGAGTTCGAGTACCACTCGGTGAACAGCAAGAACGAACCATCCGCCTATCTCCTCGGCGCCATCTATGCTGCAGGCGGCATGAAGACCGATGCTGAAACCACGCCTGCTCATCGCGCCAATCACTATCTGGGGCGTTTCAGCAAAGGATTTACCGTCGATATCGGTGGAGTTGCCCTTCGGCCCCAACAACGAGCATGTGCCGGTGCGGCTGATCGACCTGGATGATCTGGCGCAGAACCAGTACATCGTCACCCAGCAGTTCATCTACCGCGCAGGCCCCACCGAGCGCCGCGCCGATCTGGTGTTGTTGGTCAACGGGCTGCCGCTGGTGCTGATCGAGGCCAAGACGCCGGTCAAGAAGTGCATCAGTTGGGTCGATGGCGCGGTGCAGGTGCACGACGACTACGAGAAGTTCGTACCCGAGCTGTTCGTCTGCAACGTGTTCTCGGTGGCGACCGAGGGCAAGGCTTACCGCTATGGCTCCATCGGGCTACCAGTCAAGGACTGGGGCCCTTGGCATCTGGATGGTGATGGCGAGGATAGTCAGCACCATCCGCTGAAGTCGCTCAAGCTGTCGGCCGAGAGCATGCTGCGCCCGCATGTGGTGCTGGACATTCTCGGCAGCTTCACCCTGTTCGCCACCAACAAGAAAAAGCAGCGCATCAAGATCATTTGTCGCTACCAGCAGTTTGAAGCGGCCAACAAGATCGTCGAGCGGGTGCTGGCGGGCTACCCCAGGAAGGGCTTGATCTGGCATTTCCAGGGCTCGGGCAAGTCGCTGCTGATGGTGTTTGCCGCGCAGAAGCTGCGCATGCACGCAGGATTGAAGAATCCCACCGTGCTGATCGTGGTGGACCGGATCGATCTCGACAGCCAGATCACGGGCACCTTCACCGGGGCGGACATCCCCAATCTGGAAAAGGCAGATACCCGCGACAAACTGCAGCAGTTGCTGGCGCAGGATGTGCGCAAGATCATCATCACCACGATCTTCAAGTTCGGCGAGGCCACCGGCAGCCTGAACGACCGCAGCAATATCATCGCCTTGGTGGACGAAGCCCACCGCACGCAAGAAGGCGACTTGGGCCGCAAGATGCGTGAGGCCCTGCCCAACGCGTTTCTGTTCGGCCTGACCGGTACGCCGATCAACCGTGCCGACCGCAACACCTTCTACGCCTTTGGTGCAGACGAGGACGAGAAAGGCTACATGAGCCGCTACGGCTTCGAGGAGTCGATCCGCGACGGTGCCACACTGAAACTGCACTTTGAACCGCGCTTGATCGATCTGCACATCGACAAGGCAGCGCTGGACGCCGCCTACAAAGACCTGATCGGCGGCCTGTCGGATCTCGACAAGGACAACCTCGCGAAGACCGCCGCCAAGATGGCCGTGCTGGTGAAGACGCCCGAGCGCATCCGCAAAGTCTGTGAGGACACCCGCATCGGCGCCGCCCAGGTGGTGGAGCGCATTCTGGCGGCGGGGGGCCTGGCCATTCCGGCGCACGTCGATGGCAACAAGGGTTTGCTTCAGATCGACCCCGGCACGCGAAAATGCGTGATGGATGCCAACACGGTTAAGGCGGTCTTGCAGGAGCCCGGCATCCTGGCGCTGGAGTGGGCCGCCTCCAACAGCCCTGTGCCCATGGTGCTGGAGGAGCTGAAACTGCGCTTTGCCAGCGTGGTGGGCAGCGATTGCCACAGCTTCCAAGGTACGGCTGTTCCGGGTTCGCGCTACACCTGGATCAAGATGGCGCGGCCTAGCTTGGAAGGCTTGCGTCTTGCCTTGCTGGATGGGCAGGAAGTCTCCGTTCGGCGCAGCGATGAGGGCGACGGCTTTGCGCCGTTCAATACGCCCGAGCATTTCATTGAGTCGATTGAAATCCGCGACGCTCGCTACATGGGGCGCGGCAGGCAGCCTGCCGAGTTGCCGCTCAATCCGTACTTCAATGCCTTGATAGGTGGCCGTGGCACAGGTAAATCAACCATCGTACATGCCCTGCGTCTGGCCTATCGCCGTGAGAAGGAGCTGTCGCTCAGCTCGGAAGCCGGGCAGACCTTCAAGCGCTTCAATCAGGTCGCCAGGAGCCGCCATGACGAAGGCGGCCTGCGGGCAGATACGGCCATCTGCGTGCAAGTGCAGCGCGATGGCATGTCCTATCGCCTGATCTGGCGGCAGGATGGCCAGGGCCACGTGGTGGAGGAATGGGACGCCGTGACGGACGGTTTCAAACCTTCGGCCAGCCAGGCCATCACCGAGCAACGCTTTCCGGTGCGTCTGTTCAGCCAGGGGCAGATCGCGGCACTGGCCGGTGACAGCCAGCAGGCGCTGCTCAAGGTGATTGACGATGCGGCGGGCACGCAATCGCAGCAAGCCGCTTTCGAGGAAGCCAAGCGTGCCTTCCTGGCCGCACGGGCGCAAATGCGCGAGCTGGATGGCAAGCTGCAAGGGCGTGAAGCGTTGACGCTGGCCCTGCAAGATATTCAGCGCAAGCTGGCCCGCTTCGAGGGCGCCGATCATGCCGCTCTGCTGAAAAACTATCAGCGCACCAACCGGCAAAGCCGCGAGCTGGAACGCCAGTTCGACGCCTCCGCCGAACTGGCAACCCGCTTGAAAGCGCTTGCCGACGATCTGTTGGCGGAAGACTTGCCGGAAGGCTTGTTCGATACCGCCGAGGACGGCCCGGCACTGGGCATTGTCCAGGCGCTGCACGCCACCATTGCCAAGGCGCAGCAGGACGTCGAGCGCGCGGCAAACGTGCTGCAGGAGCGTGGGCAAGTCCTGAGAGGTGAACTGGAGGCTTCGCCCTGGTTTGCGCGGATCGACGCTGCCAAGACGGCTTACGAGCAGCTCAAGGCCGACTTGCAGCAACAAGGCGTCAGCGACCCCAGCGAGTACGGCCGTCTGGTGCAAGAAAAGCAGCGCCTGGAAATCGAGCTGAAGAAACTGGAAGCTTTGCAGAAGCAGCACACCGAGTTGCGAGAGAAGGCCAAGTCGTTGCTGGAACAGGTGCAATCCGCCCGCCGCGCCATCAGCGCCCAACGGCGCGCATTTTTGCAGGCAACGCTGCAAGGCAATCCCTTTGTGCGCATCGAACTGATCCCTTACAGCCGGGACGCGCAGGGCATCGAGCGCTCCTTGCGGGAGGTGCTTGGGGCCGCTGAAGGCAAGTACGTGGACGACCTGTATCAGGAGCAAGAGGGGGCATCCCCCAAAGGGCTCGTGGCCGATCTGCTGGGCACGGTTGATCTGGTCGAGCAGCCGGGCGTATGGGATACGGCGGCCTTCGAGCAGGCGCTATTGACGCAGAAGAAACGCCTGTCGCAAGCCTGTCGCGGCCAGGCTGAGTTTGGAGGCTGGCTCAATAAATTCCTGAAAGCGGAAGCCGACAAGCGCCCGGAATTCATCGATCACATCCTGTGCTGGTTCCCTGAAGACGGTTTGCAGGTGGAATACAGCCGCAAAGGTGACGGGCGGGACTTTCAGTCCATCGGCCAGGCCTCCGCCGGGCAGCGCGCGGCGGCCATGCTGGCCTTCCTGCTGGCGCACGGCAACGAGCCACTGGTGCTCGACCAGCCAGAAGATGACCTGGATAACCACCTGATCTACGGACTGGTCGTGCAGCAGATCCGCAGCAACAAACTGCGCCGTCAGCTCATCATCGTGACCCACAACCCCAACATCGTGGTCAATGGCGATGCGGAGTTGATCCACGTACTGGACTTCAACCAACAGTGCCACGTGAAGCAAACCGGCTCGTTGCAGGATCAGGCCATGCGCCGCGAAGTCTGCCAGGTGATGGAAGGCGGCGAAGAAGCGTTCGAACGGCGTTACCAACGCCTGGGAAGAGAGGTTTGACATGTTCGACAACATCGCGGATCTGATCGACAAGATTCGCCTGGGAGAGGACTCCTACCTGGAGTTGAAGGAAGTCCGCTTTGCCGGTCAAAAGGTGTCAGCACCCCATAAAGATTCGCTGGCCGATGAGCTGGCCGCTTTCGCCAACAGCCGTGGCGGTGTGTGCGTGCTCGGCGTGGACGACAAGCGTGGTGAAGGGGTTCAGATCATTCTGGATCAAAGTGAACGGCTGTCCGGCAAGCGACCGGTTTACAGGCTAGTGGATGACTCCGAGCTGTTGTTGATCATCCCCGCTGCCGAGCCGCCCGCAGCAGTTGAGTGAGATTGAGAGGATAAGGAAGCACCATGGCCAAGGCTGAAGCCAGCGTTGAAGAACTGGTCTCGATGATCGAGCGCGGTGAGCTGCGCTTGCCGGAAATGCAGCGGCAGTATGTCTGGCGCTCCACGCGCGTGCGCGACTTGCTCGACTCTCTGTATCGGGGCTATCCCTCGGGAGCGATCCTGCTGTGGGAAACCGATGAGGCCGTGCCCCTGCAAAGCTTTGCCGTCAGCCAAAGCAATAACCCTTATCAGAGCACCCGCCTGTTGCTCGATGGACAACAGCGTCTGACCTCGTTATCTGCCGTCATTCGTGGCGAGCCGGTGTCGGTACGCGGTCGCCGTCGGCCCATCGATTTGCTGTTCAATCTGGAGCATCCCGACCAACTGGCCGTCGTGACCGAAGTGGATGAGAACGGCGATGACGCTGAGGTCGATGAGGAAGGCGAGTTGGGCGGCGACGAGGCCGACGCCAGCGAAGACGAACTGCTGACGCGCTTCAACAAAATGACCTTCGTGGTGGCGACCCGGAAGCTGGAGCAGTTGCCGCAGTGGGTGAAGGTATCCGAAGTCTTCAAGACCGACAGCGATGCGCCTTTCCTCAAACGTGCGGGCATCAGTGGCTTTGATGATCCGCGTTACGAGAAATACAGTCAGCGCCTGGCCCGGCTACGCGGCATTCGCAAGTACGTGTATCGCATGGACGTGCTGGAGCGAACACTGTCCTACGACGAGGTCACGGAAATCTTCGTGCGGGTCAACTCGCTGGGCGCCAAGCTGCGCAGCTCCGATCTGGCTCTGGCGCAGATCACGGCCAAATGGCGGCACTCGCTGCAGACCTTCCTGGACTTCCAGAGTGCTTGCGCCCAGAACGGTTTCGAGCTTGATCTGGGTTTGCACCTGAAGAATTTGATGGCCTTTGCTACCGGGCAATCCCGTTTTCTGACCGTCGGCAGCCTGACCCTGGACGTACTGCAGCAAGCCTGGAAAGAAGCCTGCGAGGGGATGGAATTTGCCCTCAATTTCGCACGCAGCAATCTGGGTATCGACAGCCCTGCCTTGCTGTCATCGCCCTTCTTACTGGTGGTACTTGCCTACATTGGGCATCGCCGTGACTATGCCCTCAGCACGGAAGAAGCGCAGCAGTTGCGCTACTGGGCCTTGGCCGCCAATGCCAAAGGCCGTTTCTCCCGGGGTTCCAGTGAGACCATTCTGGATCAGGATTTGGCGACCATCCGCAATGGCGGCGGCGTCAATGAACTGATCGACCGGCTGCGTCTGCAGTTCGGTCGCCTTGAGATCACGCCGGAAGAGCTGGAGGGGCGCAACCAGCGTAGTGCGCTGTTCAAGACCATGTTCCTGGCGTTTCGTGCGGCAGGCGCTAAGGATTGGCGCAGCCACCTTGCCATTGCTCTGGACCACTCGGGCAGTCAGCACCGCTTGCAGTTTCATCACATTTTCCCCAAGGCATTGCTGCGCGGCAGCTACACCCCTCGCGAGGCCGACGACATCGCCAACCTGGCTTTCATCGGCGGCAAAACTAATCGTGCGATCAGCGACAAAGCGCCTGTGACCTACCTGTTGCCGCTGGTGGCACAGCACGGTGCAGCACCATTCGCAGCACAGTGCATCCCGGTGGAGGAGGAACTGCTGGCACTGGATCACTACAAGGCGTTCTTGCAAGAGCGCCGTAAACGAATCGCGGCGGCACTGAATGCTTTCATCCATGCGGTCGCTTGAACTGTCAGCGCCACCTTGTTGCCACACGGTGACCCACATGTCGCCACAATGCTGCCGCCATGTTCAACACAATGTTGCCACGCTGTTCACCACATTGACGCCACTTTGTGCACACAGTGTTGCCACCATGCCTGACACATTCCGGCCGGGACGCAGCCCGAGAGTCGCTTGTCCCCAGCACAATGAGCAGATTCTTTGTGCTGGCTCTCGAGAGCACAAAGAATGTGGCCGCTGGGCTCGATTTCGCCAGAAATCGGGCGCGGCGGCGTGGGGACAACGAATGGTCGATGCGTCCAGCCAGCACCTTATGAAACCCCGCTGCGGCCATGCGCCGGGTTGCCGCCCTGTGCGGCTGGCGGGTGAGAGCATGCCGCACAGGGCATGCCTGCTCGGTGGTGGGAGACTGAACTGACATGGCCAACCCTCGCTCGCTGGTCTACGCGCTTTACACCCATTGGGACACCGTGGAGCTTTTGGTGCGGCTGTCGCGCGAGTTTGCCGTGCTGACCAGCGATCAGGTGTTGAACGGTATTGCCAAGGTATCCGGGCAACGGGATGCCGAAACGCTGGGCGCGGTGCTGCGTGCCCTGGTCAATGCGGACATCCTGCAAACCTTGCCGCGCAGCAGCGATCTGCAGCTCAATGCCTATGTGCTGGAGTTCGTGCGCGGCCTCACCCGTGAACATGAGCTGGGCCTGGCTGCCGTACTGCAGGCGCGTGTTGCTGCGATCCGTGAAGCCACCGAAGCACTCAATGAAGGGATGCTCGGGGCCGACATGGATCGCGTGCGCGGAGCCGCCAACAAGCTGGCAGAACTCTTCCGCCAGATCAGTCTGCAGCTCGATCAGGACCGGCACGCGCTCTTTGAGCTGGCGGAAAACGCCAAAAGCGCCGACAGCAGCATGCCGATCAGCCAGCGCTATCGCCAGGTGCTGGAAGCCTACGATCATTATGTGGAGCCGATGAACCAGATGATGGACAGCGGCTCGCAGGGCACTTTCTACCGCCATCTGGAAGAAGCGGAGCGTGCGCTCGACTTGAGCCTAGAGCAATTGTCGGTGCAGGGTGCGCTCTACTCGCATCGCCTGCAGTTGCGTCAGGTGGCGCATCAGGCCAAGGAGCTGCGGCGCTTTGGCCGGCTAGTTGCGCAACAGTGCGCCGATACACTGCTGCCCTTGCGCGAAGAGCTGCGTCAGCACAACGCACTGACCAGTGCCATCAGCTTGCTGTTGGGGCAGGTGCGCAAACGCGGGCTGCGTCGCGCACTGTCGCGCTCGACGGATGACACGGCACTCCCCGTCTGGCGCAATGAGCGCGGTTTCAAATTGCAATTGGGCGATGAGGTACGGGCGGTCATGGCTGCCGCGCGCCAATACCAGCCGCAGGCGGTGGCCTTTCCGCAGGATGAACCCGGCGATGGCGTTCCGTTGCTAGAGCAGGTGGACGAAGCCGCCATTCGTGCGCATCTGGCCCGCAGCCTGCCGGTGGAAAATCTGCTCGATTGGCTGCACAACCATTACGCCCACCTGCAGGATGCCACCCTGCTGCGCCTGTTCCATGACCTGCAACATGAGCCCGGCTGGCAGTTCGAGGCAGCCAGCCTGCCTGAAAGAATCACGCTGCAGACGATTCGCATCCTGCATCACCCTCACCGCGTGAGTATCCCGCAATGACGATCCCACACGCTCTGGCAGCTGCGCTGTCACAAATGCCGGCATTGGCCGAGCTGTTCCGCCTGTTTCTCTCCGGCAAACACCTTAATCGCATGGCCGAGCCGGCGCTGTGGGCGGAGCTGGAACAGCACGAGGCCAGCTATGTCGGCTTGTTTGCCGCGCTGGGGTTCGAGCTGCGCCTGGATGCCAGGGGCTTTGCCTGGTTTCACAACAGCGACGCCAACAGCAACATTGGCAAGATCAGCCGCCAGCTGGCCTTGCTGTTCATGGTGATCTTCGATGCCCAGGCCAACGCCGGCAAGGCCCTGCAGCGCTTTACCGATTGGCTGATCGACAGCGCCTGGCTGGTCGAGGTCTACAAGCAACAGCAAGACCTGCTGGATGCCGAGGGCCTCAACCCCGACGCCCTGGTGGAGCTGCTGGGCCGCGCCTGCAACCTGGGCTTTGCCATGGCAGAGCCAGCGGGCTGGCGACTGCTGCCCGCTGTATGCCGTTACCTCGATCATTTCGAGAGCCTGGCGTTGACGGCCAAGACCGATGGCGACGAGCCGAGCGTGCCAACGGAGGATGACTGGGCTGCGGATGCACCAGACGACGAGGAGAACACCTGATGCAGTACGGCTTCCAACGTCTGGTCCTGCTGGGGAGTGCCGGCTACTCGCGCGCCGAGCTGCCGCTCGATGGTGCGGTCTCTCTGGTGGCGCCCAACAATACCGGCAAAACCAGCCTGATCAATGCCCTGCAGTTCCTGCTGATCATCGACCGCCGCCGTATGGATTTTGGTGCGCACGATGTGGATAAGAGCCGGCGCTTCTATTTCCCCAACAACAGCGCCTATGTGCTGCTGGAGGTGTCGCTGCCGGAGTCCGGCACCGTAGTGCTGGGCTGCGTGGGCAAAGGGGTAAGCTTCGAGTACGAGTATTTCGCCTATGCCGGGCCGCTGAAGGTCGAGGAGTTCTGCCTGCCGGATGGCACCTTGGTGGCACAACCGCAACTGGCCAGCCATCTGGCGAGCTTTGGGCGCCGGGTGTTCAGCTACAGCAGCAGCGAATTTGCCGACATGGTGTATGGCGGGCGCAGCCGCAAGCTCGCCAGTCAGCAGGATTTCTGCGTTTTCCGCCTGGAGCACGCCAGCGATGCCAGCGTTTTTCAGCGGGTGCTGACCCGCACGCTGCGCCTGGACAAACTGCGCTCCAGCGAGGTAAAGGACTATCTGCTGCAGATTTTCCGGCGTGACCTGCCGGATGCCAGCATCGACTTCAAGGCGGAATGGGACAAGGCGTTTGCCGACCTCAACGCCGAACGCAGCCAGTACCTGGCCGCTGTGCGGCTGCAAGCCACCCTGGGCGAACTGGAACAGAAGCAGGAGGCCCGCCTGGTGTTGCGCGGCAAATTGCTGTGCTGGCGTCCCTTGATCGACGCAGCACTGGGCCAGTGGCAACAGCATTACGAGACCCGCCAGCAAACCTTGCAGCATGAGTTGGCGCAGTGCGATACCGAGCTGCAGCGCCTGCGCGAACACGATATGCAGTCGGCTGGCGAGAAGAAAGAGTGCGAGTTGGAACAACAGCAGCTCCGCCAGCAAAGCGAACAGTTGCGCGCGTTGCAGCAGCGTTTTGCCTTGATCCCTGAACGCGCCCTGTTGGAGACGCGCCGCCGCGAGCTGCAGGAACAACGGGATGCGTTGGTGGTACGGATCGGCCAGGCACAGAGCCGCACGCCTGCGGCCATCGAGCGCGAGCTGTCCCGGATCGAACGGGAATCCGCGCAGCTGGCGCAGGAGTTGCGCACCCAGGGGCAGAACCTCTATCAGCAACTGGCTGGCGTCGTATCTGCGGAACAACTCAACGCGCTGAACAAGCTGCTGGCCAAGCCGGTACTGACCCTAGGCAGCGAGGACTTCCGCCTTGATGGCAAGGCCCTGCTTGCGGCCTTGGTCGATGCAGATGCCGGGCAACTCAACTTGCCTGGTCTGCAACTGCGGCTGGAAGCCCTGCCGGCACAGTATCAGCAACGGACCCTGGCGGAACTGAGCGAATTGCAGCAGGAGTTGCAGCAACAGCAGGCTCAGCTGCAAGAACAATTGGCCACCGCCCTCGCTCTGGAAAACGTCAAACAGCAACGCCAAGCGCTGGAGCAGCAACTAGCCGAACTGGATGCCGAATTGCGGGACTACGCGCACATGCAGGACTTGCGGCAAAGCGAAGCCGAGCGCGAGGAGCGGCTGCAGACACTGGCGAAAAAGCTCGCCGACCTCGGCGCCAGTCTGGCGCAGTCGGCAGAGCGGCACCGCGCATTGGATCAGCAGCGGCAGCAGCGGCAACAGGATTTGGCGGCCTTGCAGCAGCAACACCGGCAGATCGAGCAACGCCGTCATCAGCGAGTCGACCACGAAGGCCCCTTCGCCTGGCTGGCCGACCTGCCGCACAGCCCTTGGTTGGCCCAGCCCGAGTTCGCGCTGGAGCAACTGGCCGAGCGACTGCAGACCTATCAGGTCGACTGCCGCCAGTTGCTGGAGCTGGATGAGCAGATCCGCCATCTGCTGGGTGAAATCCATAGCGGCGGATTGACCAAGTATCAGTTTGTCGGCGAACCGGAAAGCGAGATTGTTCGTCTCGTTGAATTCGCCCATCACCTGCCGCAGGAAGCCGAAGCCCTGGAAAAGAAAGTACGCTCGGCGGTGGTGAATGTGGCCGCCTGCCTGCGCGAACTGCGCGACGGCCTGTTTGCTTTCAAGCGCCGGATGCGCGAGTTCAACCGCAAGATCAGCGGCCGGCAACTTTCCGATCTGGCAGTGTTCAAGATCGAACCCGAAGACGAAACCATTCTGGTCGAAGCCATCGAACTGCTGATCAGTACCGCCGCCACTGTGGACAGCGGCGAAACCTTCGAGCTGTTCAACCAGCAGAGCGTCCTTGACGACGAGCAGCTCAATCGCGCCAAGACCCTGCTGATCGAAGAGGGCAATGCCCGCCACGGCCTGCGCGTGGCCGACCTGTTTCGCCTGCGCTTCTGGGTCGGCAAGGCAGACCGCGAGCCGGAAGCCTTCGATGACCTCGACAGTGCCGCCTCCAATGGCACCGTGCTGATGGCCAAACTGGTGACGGGGCTGGCGATGCTGCATTTGATGCAGGATCAGCGTCGCCCTATCCAGGGCATCTGCTATCTGGACGAGGCACTGGCCCTGGACGCCCGCAATCAGCGCAGCCTGATCGACACGGCGGCGGAGTTCGGCTTCTCGCTGATTTTTGCCTCACCCGCGCCGCTGACCACCGTGCGCTACTGCGTGCCGATTCACACGCGCAACGGCAGCAACCAGATCAGCCGTCATAGCTGGCAGATCATCGAACCGCTGGACGCCTGAGCATGGATCGAACCCTGCGCGCAGCCTTGCTCAAACTGCATGGCCAACAAGCCCTGCCGGCCAGCTATTTCACCGCCGCTCAGCGCAGCGCTCTGGATCGCTTTGCCCGGCAGACAGGAGCGGTAATCTGCCAGCGTCAGGGGCGCGGTGATGTTTACCGTGTCAGCGATCCGCGACTATTCGATATCCATCTGAGCGCACTCTCCCCCCAAGTCGGGATGCTGGCCACGGACGACCTGCCGCTGCGGGCGCAACACATCGCCCACGCGCGCGACAGCAAAGCGCGCAATCATCAGCATGAGTGCTACTACCCCTTGCTCAAGGCCGTTGGCGAAAAGGTTCTCTGGCGGCAAGGCGAACACGGGAGCGAACTGCCACTCAGCCAGCTCACGCACCACTTCGGGGCTACCAGCCTGCGCATTGAAACTGGCGACACCTGGCAAAGCGGGCAGCCGCTCTGGCTGGTGGAGAACCAGGCGCTGTTTGACCGCACGGATTGGCTGCCAGTAGGAACGCAAGCCACCCTGCTGTACTACGGCGGACAGCTTGATGGCCGGCTTCTCGCTTGGCTGGGGCAGCGCCCGCGTGCAAGCCGTGTCGTACTGTTCCCGGACTATGACGGCGTGGGGCTGGCCAATTTCGCGCGACTCTTTGCACAGCTTGGCGACACTTGCGAATGCTGGCTGATGCCCGACTGGCAAAGCAAACTGGCACGCTATGGTAGCCAGCGGCTATGGCAGGATACGCTTCGGGAGTTCACCAGTGCTGTTCTGCAGTTGCCTGATTA
Organism: Pseudomonas sp. LM13; assembly: GCF_041381355.1. Taxonomy (NCBI): domain Bacteria; kingdom Pseudomonadati; phylum Pseudomonadota; class Gammaproteobacteria; order Pseudomonadales; family Pseudomonadaceae; genus Pseudomonas; species Pseudomonas sp. LM13. The sequence continues at coordinate 19,663 of NZ_JACBXH010000026.1, read as the reverse complement.
TCTGGGCCCGTTAACCGAACAAATGCGCCAATCCGGACTGGCGCTCGAACAAGAAGCGGTCTGGCTATCTGTTCTGTAGGTGCCCTTTGAGTAAGCTCGCAATGTCACCTGGGGCCAGGCCAGCCTCTAGGGACCGCCTCAGCGCCTGCTCCAGTTGTTGCCAGCCCTGCGCTGAAGTGACATTACTGCCTAATGTTTCGGTCAGACGGAACATCAGCCCTTCCAGCAGTTCTTCGTCACCCACGTCCGTTGCGGCCTGCTCCGCCAGCGCCAAGAGGACGTTGTGTGCTGATGCCAACGAGTCGATTGGCACCCCGGCCAATGCCGCAGGCGTGGTGATGACACGATCCACCCTGACGACAGTCGCCAAATCCAAGGCTTGATCGACACCCGGCTCGATCTCCATGCGGATCAGCACATCGCCAGCCAACAGAAAGCGGGCTTTGATAAGCCCGGGCTGCTCATCCTGAAACAACCACACCGGCTGGTTGTTGGCCTGCAGCAGGCTTAGCACGAGCCTGCTGTCATCCAGTGCCCCGCGATCCTGCCACTGGTGCAACACGTCGCTACGCAGGCGACCGCCTTCCATACCGAGATGATGTAACAGGCCGACCACACGTTTGGCGGAGATCACCTGTTCTTTGCCTCGCAGCCAGACCGAGAGGTTAGCGGTGCGGATACCAGTGGCTTCGGCGATCCGCCCCAGCGTTTCCCCGCGCAGTCGTATCAAGGCGGCGGCAAAGGCTGGCAATTGTTCGGAGGCAAGGGTTGGCATGTTTGGTTCTCTGGATTCACTGTAAATCACTATAAGGCTTATTGACCAACAAGACGAGCGCGCGGGGCTTGGCGATTCGCGCATATTGTTTTTATAGTAACTTATAGTTATACATTTTGAGAGACTATCATGCGCAAGCCAAAGCAAGCCCGTCCGTTGCGCCTGCAGGAATACGAAGCCGCCATGGCTGTACTCAAAGAGCAGCATCCCTGGCTTGCCCGGCAGATCGTCGAACCCGCGCCAGGGCATCTGGCCGTGGTGGCACATCTGTTTGCCCAGGTGGAATACCTGCTGCCACCCGCTGTGCTCGCACGCAAGGGTTCGCTGTCCGTGAGCTGCAACCGGGATCGCCTGGCCATTCATTACCAGCCGCCGCGACGCCACAGCGAACGTGCAGCAGCCGTGTTCGATCTGATTGCCCAGACCAAGCACCTTTCGCTGCAAAAATGCCCCGTCTGCGGTGTACAGATTGTCGGGGACGGCATCCGTCCGAAACGCTGCCCGCAACATGACGGCATCCAAGGATTGTTTGCCGAAGAAGTGCGCCGCAGCCGCCAGCTCATCGTCGAACAGGGTGTACAGCAGGTGGTGCACGATCTGGGCAAGGTGACGACCGAAGATGTACGCGCCGCCATAGCGGTTGAAGATGAGCCCGTCCCAAGTAAGGCCAAACCGGAGCAGGTTCAGGAGCAGCCGACAGAAACCGCTAAATCAATGCCCTTGCCGAGCATCGTCTTTGTCGATGAAGCCGGGCTGGAGGCGTTCGTGGATCGCCACCGACCGAAAGGCGATGACAAGTTCAAGCGCGCGCAGGCGATGGCGGAGCGGATCAAGCGGGCGGGCCATGGTAGCCGCCAACTGGGCCTTCTGCCCCCGGACTGGAAAGCCCTTCTGGATGAGTTCGCGCAGGCCTTTCCAAACTTCCATGAACTGGCCGAGCTGCTACGTGACCACTTTGCCCTGTCCAGCCTGGGCGATAGCCGCGTGTCCTGGCCTGCCGTGTTGCTGGTCGGTCCGGCGGGCATCGGTAAAACCGAGGCGGCACGCTGGCTGGCCGATCAGCTCGTGCTACCGTTTCGGGTCTTCGACATGGCAAGTACGCAATCAAGTTCGCCGCTCGCAGGTTCCGAATCGTTCTGGAGCAATTCCGAGCCAGGCCAGCTCTTTGAGCTGCTGGCTTACCAGCTACTGGCCAACCCGGTGGTGGCGCTCGATGAGCTGGATAAGGCCAGCAACGGGCGACCGCAATACGATCCGCTGGCGGCGCTCTATACCTTGCTGGAACCGCGCAGTGCGCGGGATTTCATCGACCTGTCGATCCGCGACTTTGCCATCGACGCCAGTCATGTGAATTGGATGGCTACCGCGAATGAGCTGGATGCCATTCCGGGGCCGCTGCGCTCACGGCTGACGGTGTTGCACATTCAACCGCCCAGGCCGGAGCAGGTCAGAAGCATTGCTCAGTCGATTTACAACCGACTCCGCGACGAGTCGAGCTGGGGCAACGCCTTTGCCGAGAGGCTGGATGATGATGTCCTGTCCCGTCTGCAAGCCTTGCCGCCGCGCAGTGTGCGTCTGGTTCTGCAGCGGGCCTTGGGCGCGGCAGCTCGTGATGACCGAGGAATCGTCCAGGTGCAAGACATCAGGCCGCTGGTGGAGATCAGCCACCGTGGTGTTGGCTTTGTCAGCGAGGGATGGAATTGAGGTTGGCGATCCAGGCCACACCGGCGGCCAGCGCATCGGCCTCGCTGGCATAGATTGTCGATGGGCCGCTGATGATGCAGGGCTCGGTTTCGCCGTCACCTTCCACCGTCCACAGCTCCCAGGTTCCGTCATTTTTCCAGCTAGGGATGGCGGTGTATGGTTTGTCTTTCAGCGCAGCCAGCGCGGCATCTACTTCGGGGCGAATCTGCAACTCACCCGAGTAGATATAAGGTGTCGCGCAGCGGGTATCAGATCGGCTCATGTTCCGTGCTCCAGAAAAGCTCCAGTAGTGCGCTCGCCTGCAGATAAATACCGGGGTTGCGTGCTTCACTCGGACCAGCAATGTTGAGAATAGCGACGGGATGGCTAAGCAACCAGCCTTGCCATGCCGCCAACAGCTCTTCTGTAGGGGCATGCAAATCGCACAGTAGAAGTGGCTTGCCATGTCCCGTCGCCAGATCGCGAGTGAGCAGGCTGCCACCTTCGAGCCTGCTCCGGTAAAGGATCAGTGTGGCATCAGAGTCCAGCACATTGCGTTTGGTGCGCTGGCGGTAGCCGCTGGATTCGGCCTCCACCAACTGGTAGCGAGCAGCCAGGATGCCATCAGCGGCCCGTCGGCCTGCCGGGCACCAGCCGCCGTGCGGAATTTGCTGGGCAATGGCGAAATCCAGCGCCGCCCGGTCTACGCCGGTCTGGCCGCCGGAGAGGATGCGCTGAATGCTCACCCTTGCCCCGTTGCGGCAACCGCGCAACTCACTTGAACCTCTGCGCCGGGCTGATCTGCCGAGAGCTGGCCGATGCGTCCGCGCTGGCTGGCAAGCTTCAGTTGCTTGCGCACCTGTGCCAGGCTGCGCTTTTCGATCACTGCGGTATAGCTCGCACCCAATTCACCATCCGGGTCGATGAACAGCTCGATACGCGTCACCGGAAGGCCGAATGTCGTGAAGCTGCGCGCCGGCGTCAGCGACCAACTGCCGGGAGCATCGGGTGTAATACCGTTCAATACGTGCATTGGCAAGACGTGGCGGCACTCCACGGCGGCGGCAATGGCCGGCTCGATCTGCAACCAACGGTTGAAGTCTGGGGCTGTGCCATCCATCAGCACCACCGGCATGGCGGCCAGTAGCAGTGCGTTCATCCCTTGATATTCCTGATCCAGAAGCGGCGATCATCGACCGTGAAGTTGGGGTCATAGCCGACCAGCGTCAGCAGTGAACCGAAATAGTAAAGGCCGAACTGATTCATCAGCCAGCGCTCCATCGCCGGGTCGCTTGGCAGCTTACTGTACGGGGGGATTGGCCCGTCACCGCGAACCTGGCCGCTGGTTTTGCCGGAGATGGAAAAGCTCTTCCAGGTCAACACGAAGTTGTTCGACTGTTTCGGCAGCTCCGGCGCGCAAAGCGACAGATTGCTGAAGCGCTCTGAGCGCTTGGCGTCGTGCCAGAGCACTGCGTCAAAGCGAATGCAATCACTGGCTTTGAGCGTGAGGCTGCGGGTCAGCGTCATCTGATCAGCCGGAATTTGCAGATTGCTGATCACCACCTTGGGCCACTCCGGGGCGCGACCGTCGGTAGAAAGATTGTGGCGCAAGGCGTTATGCAGTGGAGTGCCCAGCAAGCTGTTGCGGCTTGCCGCGCTTGCGGGCGTAGCCGCTTGCGCCAGACTGGTTCCAATGGATTGTCCCAGTCCGTTCAGGGAATCCAACGCCCCCTGCATGTCGGTTGTGGCACAACCTGTCAATACAAAAGGCAGAAGCAGCAAGCTCCGGTAGTGTTTCATCGCAGTTCCTCGCGAGGTTATCCGTTGAAGATGGCATTGAGCCGGGCGCACCAGATTTCCGCCGCCCGACGGCTCATGGGAAAACTGAGTACTGGTCGTTGCGGATCGGCGGTTTGCAGCTCGATGGCGAAGTCTTTCGCGCGTACCGTGCGCTCGAAGGTCGGCACGTTCATGCCGCTGGCGTTGACCTGACGGCTACCGCCGTTCATCTCCATGCTCTCGACCTCGCGCCAGGTCATCCGCCAGCCGAGCAGCCAGGAGAAGTCGTGCAGTTTGTATGCGTCATTGACCACATCGCAGGCCGCGATCTTGCGATTCCGGGTCAAAAACAAGGAATGCCGGCGCGGGATAACCCAGGAGATGTCCAGCATCGAATGACAGCCCCTGCTGGGCGTTGAGCTTGGCGACAAGGGCCTGGCAGCGGGCCTGCAGACGTGCCAGAAAGCGGAAGGACAGCGTGAAGATCGCCAGCGAAATCAGCAGATAGAGCATCAGCTCACTGGTCAACAGCCCCCAAAGCGATGTCTGTGACAGGCGCGCAGGCCCCACGCCGACCATCGCCAGTACAAGAATCAGCGTAAGACCAGCGGCAGCAAGACCTGAAAGCCCAGCCACCGGAACTGCCAGCCCCGCCGCCGCTCCCACCCCCGCAGTCTTCCAGACGCTTGCCATACGTCATTTCCCCCCATTTTGTTACTTATAGAGGCCATTTTATGGGGACTGCATTCAATTGTCACTCATAGTGCGGGTACTTATCGGGCGTAGCCCTATAGAGGGGGTACTCATAGAGTCATTTCTCTTTAAAGAAGAGAGAAATATGGCCCTTGATCCCCGACTACGCTTCGGCCTGAAGCTGATAGAAATCAGAAAGACCAGAGGGTGGTCGCAAGAACGCCTAGCACTGGAAAGTGGCTTGGCACGCAGCTATCTGGGGGGTGTTGAGCGTGGTCAGCGCAACATCGCATTGCTCAACATCTTCAAGCTGGCCGAGGCGCTGGGGGTGGAGCCTTCAGTACTGCTGGAGGCGCCGGCGGCTGGACAGGAGCCTGCACCGTAACATCGTAGCGCTACGGTATCGTAACGTTACGATGGTCACTGCCTAGTCGCTCGCGGCAGCTATCGCAGCCATCTGCTTTCAAGAATAAGTAAAGTCCACTAAAATGGTATTTACGCAATCTTTTCCGCGTTAAGGGTCATAAAAGTGACTTTTCATCTCTCAACTCCCGCTGAGATCCTGCACGCGCTGGGTGTTCGTCTGCGCGAGCAGCGGCTTGCCCAATCGCTTACGCAGCGTGAACTGGCGCAAATGGCCGGACTGTCCTTGGGGGCGTTGCGCAAACTCGAAAGCGACGGTCAGTGCTCGCTGGAAACGCTGGTCCGTGTCGCGCAGGCACTTGGCTTGCTGGAGGCGCTGGACGATCTCTTCGTGCTCAAACGGCAATCCATCGCCCAGATGGAGCAGGTGGACCTTGTCAGCCGCCGCCAGCGTGCGCCGCGCAAGAGAACATCATGAAGCTGCTTACCGTGCATTATTGCGGCTGGGGAGAAGACTGGCCGTTGGGACGCCTGGCCGATGACGGTCAATCCCTGCTCTTCGAATATTCTCCCGAAGCTCTGTCTCAGGGCTTGGAACTGTCGCCCTTGCACCTCAAGCTGCGTGCGGATGCCTACGGTGGTTTTCCGACCCATTTGCATCGCCTTCCGGGCCTAATAGCCGACAGTCTGCCTGACGGCTGGGGTTTGCTGCTGATGGATCGCCTGTTCCGTCAACACGGCTTGCGCCATCCCGGGCCACTGGACCGCCTGGCCTTCATTGGTGAGCGCGCGATGGGCGCGTTGCGCTTCGTTCCGGCAAGCGACGCCGGCGCCCACGAGCCCGACTGGTCCTTGCTGGCGCTGGCCGAGCAAAGCCGTCTCGCGCTCGCGGGCGAGGCGGGGGCAGCCCTGCGCGAGCTCGCGCTCACCGGCGGCTCACCGCAAGGGGCCAGGCCCAAGGCCTTGGTGCAGTACGACGCAATGACCGGGCAGGTCAGCACCCGTCCGGATGCGCCCGGCAGCCCCTGGCTGGTCAAGTTCCCGGCGCAGAACGAACACAAGGAGGTCTGCGTCATCGAGCAGCTCTATGTCGAGTTGGCTCGGGATTGCGGACTGGAAGTGCCCGAAAGTCGCTGGTTCGACCTTGGCCCTGAACTGGCCGCCTTCGGCGTCGCGCGCTTCGACCGGGAAGGTGGGCAACGTGTCCCGGTGCATAGTCTGGCTGGATTGTTGCAGGTGGATTTTCGCCTGCCCGGTGCCACCGACTACACCGCTTTCTTGCGGGCTACCCGTTTCCTGACGCGCGACGAGCGCGAAGTGGAGAAAGCCTACGCGCGAGCAGTCTTCAATGTGCTCTTCCACAATCGTGACGACCATCCCAAGAACTTCGCGTGGCGTCTCGGGCCTGACCGGCGCTGGCGTCTGGCACCGGCATTCGACCTGACCTTCAGTGAAGGCCCGATGGGCCAGCATCACCTGGACGTTTGCGGCGAAGGTGCTGCCATCGAACGCCGGCATTTATTGCGTCTGGCGGAGGAAGGTGGCATCCCAAGGAAACGGGCGGAAGAGGTCATCGACCGGATGCTGCCGCAGGCAAGCTCATTGGGTGAGCGATTTGAGCGTGCTCCGATTAGGCAGATGTTGGCGCAACAGATAAAATCCACCATTGATGCCTGTCGCTGGCGTCTGGAAAGCTGAATCCGAGCCGCCGCAACGGCGCCAGATCACGGTTAAACGTACTCAATGCTGAGTTTTTTGAGTACAAACATGAGTATGTTTTTTAATGGAGCAGCATGGTGAACTGTTCATTCAATGAGTTGCAGTCACAATCGCTGTTCAACGTCTATCCGCACGCTTGATAAAGGCCCCGACTCATCGGGGCCTTTTCGTTTCTATCGATGCCGGAGATTTTTACAGCGGACCGGGGTCAGGCATCGGATCCGGCGGCGGAGCGACCTTCTCGAGTTGTTCAAGCACTTCATCCGGCAACTCGTCCGGGCCGTCCAGTTCGGTGTCGCTCTCGGCATCGTCGAGGTCGTTGAGCGGCGATTCGTCGGCTCGCCAGGGCCAGAAGGGTTGCGGCTGCACTTGGGGTTCGGTGCCAGGCATGGCGCTGTCCTCTGAAAAGGGGCCTGGGACGTTAGGCACGCATCCCGGTAACGGGTTCGCCGCTGGCGGCACCGTCCGGCGCAAACCGGACGGCCCCGCAGCGCCGCATCATTTGAAGTTGCGCTTCACCAGCCGCTCCAACCAGCCGACGATGCCGGAGCGGAACAGCAGCACGCAGAGCACGAAGATCACCCCGAGAATCACGTGCACCCATTCGCCCAGCGGTCCGTTGGACAGGTAGCTCTGCAGCGTCACCACCACGGTGGCGCCCACCAGCGGGCCAAGGATGGTGCCGACCCCGCCGAGCAGGGTCATCAGGATCACCTCGCCGGACATGTGCCAGTGCGCATCGGTCAGCGAGGCCAGCTGGAACACCACGGTCTTGGTCGAGCCGGCCAGGCCCGCCAGCGCCGCCGAGATGACGAACGCCAGCAGCTTGTGCCGATCGACGTTGTAGCCGAGCGACACGGCGCGCGGCTCGTTCTCGCGGATGGCCTTGAGCACCTGGCCGTACGGCGAGTGGATGGTGCGCTGGATGATGGCGAAGCCGAGCACGAACACCGCCAGCACGAAGTAGTACATGGCCATGTTGTTCTGCATGTCGACCAGGCCGAACAGGTGCCCGCGCGGCACGCCCTGCAGACCGTTCTCGCCGCCGGTGAACGGCGCCTGGACGAAGACGAAGAACACCAGCTGGGCCAGCGCCAGGGTGATCATCGCGAAGTAGATGCCCTGCCGCCGGATGGCCAGCATGCCGAACAGCGCACCGAGGACCGTCGAGGCCAGGGTGCCGGCGAGGATGCCCAGTTCGGTGCTGAGCCCGCTGTAGCTGCTCAGCATGTAGCCGGTGATGTAGCCACCGGTAGCGAAGAACGCCGCATGGCCGAAGGACAGCAGCCCCGCGTAGCCCAGCAGCAGGTTGAAGGCGCAGGCGAACAGGGCGAAGCACAGCAGCTTCATCAGGAACACCGGGTACACCGCCAGCGGCGCCAGCAGCGCGATCACCAGCAACACCGCATAGAAGATCTTCTGCCGCCGTGCGGCCGCATGCCTGCGCTCGCGTACCACACTGGCCTGCCGCAGCGAGGCGGCCTGCACGTTTGCCGGATTCGTCATGCTCATGCCTCCTTACCAAAGAGTCCCGCAGGACGAATCAGCAGCACCGCCACCATGACCAGAAACACCACGGTGTTGGCCGCTTCCGGATAGAAGACCTTGGTCAGGCCCTCGATCAGGCCCATGGCTATGCCGGTGACGATGGCGCCGAGGATCGAGCCCATGCCGCCGATCACCACCACGGCGAACACCACAATCAGCAGGTTCGAACCCATGCCCGGCGTCACCGCGTAGATCGGCGCGGCCAGCACGCCGGCGAATGCGGCCAGGGCCACACCGTAGCCATAGGTCAGGGTCACCAGCAGCGGTACGTTGATGCCGAAGCCCTGCATCAGCTTGGGGTTCTCGGTGCCCGCACGCAGGTACGAGCCCAGGCGGGTGCGTTCGATGACGTACCAGGTCGCCAGGCAGACCACCAACGCGGCGACGATCACCCAGGCGCGGTAGGTCGGCAGGAACATGAAGCCGAGGTTGAAGCCGCCGCGCAGCAGTTCCGGCATCGGGTAGGACGAGCCGGACACGCCGAACAGCTTGACGAAGCTGCCCTCGACGATCAGCGCCAGGCCGAAGGTCAGCAGCAGTCCGTAGAGGTGGTCCTCATTGGCGATGCGCCGCAGCAGCCCACGCTCGATGGCCATGCCCAGGCAGCCCACCAGCAACGGCGACAGCAACAACGCGACCCAGTAGCTCACACCCAGGTAGTTCAGCCCAAGGAAGGCGACGAAGGCGCCGAGCATGTACTGCGCGCCGTGGGCGAAATTGATGATACGCAGCAGACCGAAGATGATCGCCAGGCCCAGGCTCAGCAGCGCGTAGAACGCCCCGTTGATGAGGCCGAGCAGCAGCTGCCCGAGCAGCACGCTCAGAGGAACGCCGAATACGAGAGTCATGGTTCACCACCCAAAGGAAGTCCGTGGCACCCGGCCGCCGCCGGCCGGGTGATGGCGCGGATCAGCCGGTCAGTCCTTGGCGACCAGCTTGGTGCACTGGGTTTCGGCGATCGGCCGGTAGGCCTGGTCGCCGGGGATGGTGCGAACGATCTTGTACAGGTCCCACTCGCCCTTGGACTCTGCCGGCGTCTTGACCTGCACCAGGTACATGTCGTGCACCATGCGGCCGTCCTCGCGAATGCGCCCATCCTTGGCGAACATGTCGTTGACCGGCGTCTTGGCCATCTGCGCACGCACCGCGACGGTCTCGTCGGTGCCGGCGGCCTTCACCGCGTTCAGGTAGTGGGTGGTCGCCGAGTAGATGCCGGCGTGCACCATGCCCGGCATGCGCTTGGTGCGCTCGTAGTAGCGCTTGGCCCAGGCGCGGGTGTCCTCGTTCATGTCCCAGTACCAGCCGGTGGTCAGCATCAGGCCCTGGGTCACGTCCAGGCCCATGGCATGGATGTCGTTGAGGAACACCACCATGCCGGCGAGCTTCTGCCCGGACTGGGTGACGCCGAATTCGCTGGCGGTCTTCAGCGAGTTGACCGTATCGGCACCGGCGTTGGCCAGGGCGATCACCTCGGCGCCGGAGCCCTGCGCCTGCAGCATGTAGGAGGAGAAATCGCTGCTCGGGAACGGATGGCGGATCTTGCCTACGATGCTGCCACCGTCGCCTTCCACCACCTTGGTGATGTCGGCTTCCATGGCATGGCCGAAGGCGTAGTCGGCGGTGAGGATGTACCAGCTCTTGCCGCCGTCGGCGAGCACCGCCTTTGCCGTGCCGTTGGCCAGCGCGTAGGTGTCGTAAGTCCAGTGGATGTGGTTCGGCGAGCAGAACTCGTTGGTGATGCTGGAAGCCGCCGCGCCGGAGATCAGCGCCAGCTTGCCGCCCTGCTCCACCACCTTGCTCGCCGCCAGCACCACGGAGCTGGCGACCATGCCGGTCACCATGTCGACGTTGCGCTCATCGATCCACTGACGCACGGTGTTGGCACCGACGTCAGGCTTGTTCAGGTCATCGGCGTGGAAGACGACGATCTTCTTGCCGTCGACCGTGCCGCCGAAATCCTCCACCGCCATCTTCAGCGCTTCCAGGCCGCCCGGGCCGGAGAGGTCGCGGTAGGTACCGGACATGTCGGCCAGATAGCCGATACGGATTTCGTCGTTGCTGATCTCGGCCTGGGCGGCCGTGGCGATCAGGGAAGCAGCCAGGATGGCGCTTGCGCGCTTGCGGAAAAAGCTCATGTATTCACCACTCTCGATTGTTTTTGTTGTGGTTCGGGCCGGCATCCACTGCGGCCGGAATTTCAGCTTCCTGAAGCTCACACCCCGAGACAGGAATTGAGGAACTCCTTTTTCGAATCCAGGTCGGCCGCCTCGATCTCTTCGATGATGCGGCCGTGCTCCATCACGTAATGACGGTCGGCCAATGGCGCGGCGAAACGGAAGTTCTGCTCCACCAGGACGATGGTCAGGCCGCGCTGCTTGAGCTTGATCAGCACCTCGCCGAGCTTCTGCACGATGACCGGCGCCAGGCCTTCGGTGATCTCGTCGAGCAGCAGCAGGTTGGCGCCGGTGCGCAGAATCCGCGCCATGGCCAGCATCTGCTGCTCGCCGCCGGAGAGCCGCGTGCCCTGGCTGAAACGACGCTCATACAGGTTGGGAAACATTTCGTAGAGCTCGTCCAGGCTCATGCCGCCGCTGCGCACCGTGGGCGGCAGCAAGAGGTTCTCCTCGACGCTCAGGCTGGCGAAGATGCCCCGCTCTTCCGGGCAATAGCCGACGCCCAGCCGTGGAATCTGGTGGGCCGGCATGCCGATGGTTTCGTTGCCGTTGACCACGATGGAGCCGGTGCGCCGCCCGACCATGTTCATGATCGCCCGCAGCGTGGTGGTGCGCCCGGCGCCGTTGCGCCCGAGCAGCGTCACCAGCTCGCCGCGGCCAACCACCAGATCGACACCGTGAAGGATGTGCGACTCGCCGTAAAAGGCATGCAGGTCGCTAATGCGCAGCTGATCGCGATCCATGGGTGGGTTCATGCGTGGGCCTCCTCGAGCGCGGCGGCTTCGCTGCCCAGATAGGCTTCGCGCACCTGCGGGTTGGCCGACACGCTGTCGTAGTCGCCTTCGGCAAGCACCGAGCCACGCGCCAGCACAGTGATGCGATCGCACAGTCGGCTGACCACGCTGAGGTTGTGCTCGACCATCAGCACCGTGCGATTGGCGGCGGCCTTGCGCACCAGCTCGACGACCATGTCGACATCCTCACCGCCCATGCCCTGGGTCGGTTCGTCGAGCAGCAGCACGATGGGGTCCAGCGCCAGGGTGGTGGCTAGCTCCAGCGCGCGCTTGCGGCCGTAGGGCAGCTCGACGGCCAGGGTCTGGGCGAAGGCCTGCAGGTCGACCTCGGCGAGCAGCTGCATCACCTGATCGTCCAGTTCGCGCAGGCTGCGTTCGGACTTCCAGAAGTGGAAGGAGGTGCCCATCTTCTGCTGCAGCGCGACGCGCACGTTCTCCAGCACGCTCATGTGGCCGAACACTGCGGATATCTGGAACGAGCGCACCAGGCCGAGCCGGGCGATCTCGTTGGCCTTCATCGAGGTGATGTTCTTGCCACGATAAAGGATTTCGCCACGGGTAGGCGTGAGGAACTTGGTGAGCAGGTTGAATACGGTGGTCTTGCCGGCCCCGTTGGGACCGATAAGCGCATGGATATGACCCTGACGGACCTTCAGATCGACGGAATCCACTGCGGTGAAGCCGCGGAATTCCTTGGTCAGGCCGCGCGTTTCCAGCACGAACTCTGCTTCCATGGGGTGCCCTCTAACCTTGATTGTTGTTGTTGGTTATGGCGCAGGTCACTGCATGACCTTTACGTAAACGATAACAACCGATTTCCGTAAACGGCAAGTGGCTTTTTCAAACGGGTGATTGATCTGGAAGGCGCGAAAAATCTGGGCAAATCGCCACTACCCAGGCGCCATCTGGTTGATTGTTCTGCGCCCAGGCACAGGCACACCCGTGGCGCGGAACCGCTGAAGGAAAGTCTCCGAACGAGGCAAAAAGCCGGGCCTATGCGGCCCGGAAATTCCAACGAGGAGAGGTGCTGCTGCGACTTGGTGCTTACCAGAGCGGCAGGCTGTAGCTGACGATGAAGCGGTTCTCGTCCAGATCGCTCTGGAAGTTGCTTCGCGTGGTGGCGTTGCGCAGCTTGAAGCCGAGGTTCTTCAGCGGACCGCTCTGGATGACGTAGGCGATGTCGGTGTTGCGCTCCCAGGTCTTGCCTTCGCTGGCGCCGGCGCCGCGGTCGACGTTGTCGCCGGAGACGTAGCGGGTCATCAGGCTCAATCCCGGAATGCCCATGGCGGCGAAGTCGTAGTCATAACGGACCTGCTAGGAACGTTCGTCCTGGTTGCCGAAATCGTTGATCTGCAGCAGGTTGATCAACGCGTTATCGCCGCCGGCGACGTAGGCGAAACCGGTATCGCCGCTCATGTGCTGGTAACCGCCGGTGAAAGCGTGACCGCCATGCTTGTAGGTGAACAGCGCGCCGAAGGCGTCGTTGTCGACGTTGCTGCCGCCATCGTCGGTTGAGCGCACATAGCGCAGGTCGGTCTTGAAGCTCTGCGACTCGCCGATCGGCAGCACATGGACCAGGCTGAGGTTGTGCTGGTCGTAGATGCCGTCCAGCCCGCCGTAGTAGTAGCTGGTAGCCAATTGTGGCGACCAGTCGTAGCGCCCGCCGGCGAAGAGGAACTCGTCGCTCGTCGTATTGCTGCCAAAGGTAATGTTGCGCAGCCCGCCGTTGAACACCGTCATCTCTTGGTAATCGGAAGAGTCGCGGTAGCTCGTGCGATCGAGCATGCCGAGATCCAGCGTGAGGCCTGCGACTTCCTTGCTCTGCAGCCAGGCACCGCGATAGATGTTCGGCAGCAGGCGGCTGTCATTGCGCATCAGCACCGGAATCACCGGTTGCAGGGTCCCCACGTGCAGCGTGGTGGCGGACAGCTTGGCCTTCACCGTCAGGCCTGCCGTGCCGTAGTCGTCCGCCGGTTCACCGGAAGCCGAGCGTGGCAGCAGGCCGGTGCCGCCGCGACCGGAGCCGGAGTCGAGCTTGACGCCGAGCAGGCCGATGGCATCCAGACCGAAGCCGACCGGGCCTTCGGTGTAGCCGGACTCCATTTTCAGCATGAAGCCCTGGGCCCACTCCTCGGCCTTGGACTGGCCGTCCCCTGAACGGAAGTCACAGTTCATGTAGAAGTTGCGCAGTTCGACAGCGGCCTTGCTGTCTTCGATGAAAGCGGCCGAGGCCACGTTCGATGCACCGAGGGCGATGGCCGCGATGCTGGCGGACAGGACGGTTCGGCTTGCTGGTTTCAGTTGCATAGCTTTCTCTCTTGTTGTTGTGATCGTTGATGCAGCTGTTGAGCCCGACTGCGAACTGCCCGGGCTCGGATTACCACGTCATGCGGTAATGCGGTGCTCGCGCTCAGCGCGCGGTGCTTCTGGGCACGCGGCCCAGCAGATAGAACTCGTCGTTGGGCGGGGTGCGCGCCATGGACACCAGGCGGTTGGAGAGGCCGAACAGTCCGGCGATGGCGCCGATGTCCCAGATGTCATCGAGGCTGAAACCCTGGGCCTCCAGGCGTGCCTGCCAGGCGTCGTCCAGCACGCCACGGCCGGCGGCCAGGTGCAGGGCGAAGTCGAGCATGGTGCGCTGCCGCTCGGAGATCGGCGCGGTGCGGTAATTGACGGCGATCTGGTCCGCCAGCTGCGCGTCCTTGGCGAGGATGCGCAGGATCGCGCCATGGGCGACCACGCAATACAGGCAGCCGTGGTCGGCGCTGACCGCGACCACGATCATTTCCTTCTCGGCCTGGGTCAGGCTGTCGGCTTCGCGCTCCATCAGCGCATCGTGATAGGCGAAGAAGGCGCGGAACTCTGCCGGCCGATGGGCCAGCATGAGAAATACGTTGGGAATGAAACCGGCCTTTTCCTGCACGGCAAGAATCCGCTCGCGCACGTCGGAGGGCAGTGTGTCGAGGCTGTCGGGCAGCGGAAAACGGCTGATCGACCGAGCAATAGGCAGCGCCATGGAAAGCTCCTTTTCGGATGAGCGAATGGCCGGCCGAGCGAACCCGGCCGGTGCCGGTCAGTGCTGCTCGCTGATGCCCAGCTCGACTACGCTGATCTCGCGCATGCGGAACTTCTGGACCTTGCCGCTGATGGTCATCGGGAAGTCGTCGACGAACTTGATGTGCCGCGGCGTCTTGAAGTGGGCAATGCGGCCCTTGCAGAACTCGCGCAGCACCTCGGCCTCGACCTGATGGCCCGGGTGCAGCTTGACCCAGGCGACGATCTCCTCGCCGAACTTGCTGTCCGGCACGCCGATCACCTGCACGTCTGCCACCGCCGGATGGGTGAAGAGGAATTCCTCGATCTCGCGCGGGTACACGTTCTCGCCGCCGCGGATGATCATGTCCTTGTTGCGGCCGACGATCTTGATGTAGCCCTCGTCGTCCATCACCGCGAGGTCACCGGTGTGCATCCAGCGCGCGCCGTCGATGGCCTCGCGGGTGGCGTCCGGGTTGTTCCAGTAGCCGAGCATCACGCTGTAGCCGCGGGTGCAGAGTTCGCCGATCTGCCCGCGCGGTACCACCGCGCCGTGCTCGTCGACGATCTTGCTTTCCAGGTGCGGCTGGGTGCGGCCGACGCTGGTCACGCGGCGCTCCAGGTCGTCATCGGCACTGGTCTGGGTGGAGACCGGGCTGGTTTCGGTCATGCCGTAGGCGATCTGCATTTCGGCCAGGTGCATGTCGTCGATGACGCGCTTCATCACCTCGATCGGGCATGTGGAACCGGCCATGATGCCGGTGCGCAGGCTGCTCAGGTCCAGCGACTGGCGCTCCGGATGGTCGAGCATGGCGATGAACATGGTCGGCACACCGTACATGCCGGTGGCCTTTTCCTCGGCCGCAGCCTGCAACGCGGCCAGCGGCTCGAAGGCAGCGCTCGGGTAGATCATCGTGGTGCCGTGGGTGACGCAGCCGAGGTTGCCCATGACCATGCCAAAGCAGTGGTACAGCGGCACCGGGATCACCAGGCGGTCGTGCTCGGTCAGCCTGAGGCTCTCGCCGACCATGTAGCCGTTGTTGAGGATGTTGTAGTGGCTGAGCGTGGCGCCCTTGGGAAAGCCCGTGGTGCCGGAGGTGTACTGGATGTTGATGGGGTCGTCGAACTGCAGGCGCTCGCCGCACTGGCGCAACTGCTCGGGGCCGACCTGCTCAGCCATCTCCATCAGCGCCTGCCACTGCAGCATGCCGTCCACCGGCTTGTCGCACAGGCTGATCACCCCGCGCAGCTCCGGCAGCATATGGCTCTGCAGGGCGCCGACGGCGGCGCTTTCCAGCTCCGGCAGCAGCTCGTGGAGCATGGCGTGGTAATCGGACGTCTTGAAGGCATCGGCGCAGATCAGCCAGCGGCAGCCGGACTGCTTCAAGGCGTACTCGAGTTCGCTGAGGCGGTAGGCGGGATTGATGTTGACTAGCACCACGCCGATCTTCGCGGTAGCGAACTGGGTGATGCACCACTGGGCATTGTTCGGTGACCAGATGCCCACTCGTTCGCCAGCCTGCAGTCCGAGGGCCAGCAGGCCACGCGCGCAACGGTCCACCGCCTCTGCCAGTTCCGTCCAGGTGTAACGCAGTTGCTGATGGCGCACCACCAGGGCCTCGCGCTGGGGGAAGCGCTCCACGGTACGATCGAACGCCGCGCCGATGGTCATGGGCAGCAGGGGTTTGCTCTGCGGACCGCAGGTATAGCTCGGAAGACTCATGACGATGTTCCTCAGTCTTATGTTTGTTATGAGGCGTGCTTCGCAAGGGCGCTGGCGCTGCTGACAGTCACCCTAGGCCACGATTACGTTAACGTAAAGGTAACTAAGTGACAACATGTCGCGGGGTAGGCGAAAGTCGAGGGACAGCACATAGCCAAATGGCCAGCATTGCCGACGTGCAACCTGGCTGCAGCCTTAGTGGCGCGCCTCGCTGATGTGCTTTCCTCTCACGGAAACTGCGGTGCGCCTTGGTGGGCTAAAGCCCACCCTACTGGGAGATCGTAGCCAGTCGAACCGCTACGGTGCAGCAGGCATCACGGCACCGTTGTAGGGTGGGCTTCAGCCCACCAGAACGAGCCGAGGCTATAACCGCATCGGCCGGCCACGGCACCGTCAGGTACTTTCGTGCTGGTACTCGTGATGGAAGTCCAGCGCGGCGAGGTTCTTGTCCTTGGCTTCGAGCATGATGTCGAAGCGATCCAGAAACTGAAACGCATAGCGATTCGTCCAGCGGTTCCACATGCGCTTGCTGTGCGCATAGAGGTCGCGCTTGCTGACCTGCTCCAGCAACTCGGGGATTTCCAGCTTCCGCTCCGGCGCGAAGCCGAGCTCCATCAGGCTCTCTTGCGGCTGCGAGTAATGCATGGTCGGCCGCACGCCGCGCCAGCTTTCCAGGATACGCTCGATGCGCGGGTCGTCCGGCTCGATGTAGCGGTCCTCGTGAATCCAGCAGTGATGGATGTCCAGCACCACCGGCGCGAGGTCCGCGAGGCTCAGGCAATCGTCCAGGCCATAGGTCTTTTCGTCGTTCTCGAAGGTGATGCACTGGCGCGCCTCGGCCGACAGGCGCGGCCACACGGCACGCACGCCCTCGGCGCCGAGCCGCCCGGCGATATGCAGGTTGCACTTGAAGTCCTGGAAGCGCCGGCCATAACCCATCATGCGGATCATGTCGGCGTGGTACTCGAACTCCGCCAGGCTGTTCTCCACCACCTGCGGCTTGTCCGACCCCAGCACGCAGTACTGGCCGGGATGCATCGACAGGCGGATGTCGTGGGCCCGCGCCAGTTCGCCGATTGCGGCGAAACCCGCCTCGAGGCGGCTCTGCACTTCGGCGCGGCGGTAGAACGGCGCGATCTCGGCATGGCTGTAGAACGGCAGCAGGTCGCTGGACAGCCGCAACATGCGCAGCATCGGCGGCAACGTGGCGACGTATTCGAGCAACACCCGCTGAGCGTTCAGGTTGTGCTCGACGATCTCCTCGAGCTTCGCTTCGGCCGCCTCGCACCCCGCCGAGGCCATCCAGCGCAGCGTGGTGCTGCGCGGGTTGAAGGTGCGCTCGATGCGCTCCAGTTCCTTCAGCGAGAGGCTCTGTTGCGGATGGCGATACATGCAGGCGAAGCCGATACGGGGCATGGAGTTCCTCGTCGATGACAGGCCGGCGCTCCGACCCTTGCCTGTTTAGTCCCGCCCGCGTCGAGCCGAGTGCCCGACCGCCGACGAAACACCACCCGCGGCATCCATGACCGGCGGCACCGCCCTTGCCGTGCACCTATGCTTGCAGAATGCCGCCCGCTGGCATGTTGACAGACCGCTGGCGGACCTTTACGTTAACGTAAAGCAGCGAGCAGCCAGTTCCCGAAGGCGCTCAGGCTGCGACCGGAGCGCCGGCCGGAACCCGCCGGATGCACGAATTCTCTGAACACAGAACAATTACAAGACAAGCAGGTGGCCCCATGAACTACTCCAGCCTCAATTTCGCCCTCGGTGAAACCATCGACATGCTGCGCGAACAGGTCCAGGCCTTCGTCGCCGCCGAGCTGGCGCCGCGCGCCGAGGCCATCGACCAGGACAACCTGTTCCCGGCTGACATGTGGAGAAAATTCGGCGAGATGGGTCTGCTCGGCGTGACCGTCTCCGAGGAATACGGCGGCGCCGGCCTTGGCTACCTGGCCCACGTGGTGGCGATGGAAGAGATCAGCCGCGGCTCGGCCTCGGTCGCCCTCTCCTACGGCGCCCACTCCAACCTGTGCGTCAACCAGATCAACCGCAACGGCAACCCCGAGCAGAAGGCCCGCTACCTGCCCAAGCTGATCAGCGGCGAACACGTCGGCGCGCTGGCCATGAGCGAGCCGAATGCCGGCTCCGACGTGGTCTCCATGAAGCTGCGCGCCGAAAAGCGTGGCGACCGCTACGTGCTCAACGGCAGCAAGACCTGGATCACCAACGGCCCGGACGCCAACACCTATGTGATCTACGCCAAGACCGACCTGGACAAGGGTCCGCACGGCATCACCGCGTTCATCGTCGAGCGCGACTGGAAAGGTTTCTCCCGCGGCAACAAGTTCGACAAGCTCGGCATGCGTGGCTCCAACACCTGCGAGCTGTTCTTCGATGACGTCGAGGTGCCGGAAGAGAACGTGCTGGGCGCCGAGAACGGCGGCGTCAAGGTGCTGATGAGCGGCCTGGACTACGAACGCGTAGTGCTGGCCGGCGGCCCGACCGGGATCATGCAAGCCTGCCTCGATGTGGTGGTGCCCTACATCCACGACCGCAAGCAGTTCGGCCAGAGCATCGGCGAGTTCCAGTTCATCCAGGGCAAGGTGGCGGACATGTACACCCAGCTCAACGCCAGCCGCGCCTATCTCTACGCCGTCGCCCAGGCCTGCGACCGTGGCGAGACCACCCGCAAGGACGCCGCCGGGGTGATCCTCTATACCGCCGAAAACGCCACGCAGATGGCCCTGCAGGCGATCCAGATCCTTGGTGGCAATGGCTATATCAACGAATTCCCCACCGGCCGCCTGCTGCGTGACGCCAAGCTCTATGAGATCGGCGCCGGCACCAGCGAGATCCGCCGGATGCTGATCGGACGCGAGCTGTTCAACGAATCCAGGTGAGCTGCGGGCGGAACAACGCCCAACCCTCGTAGGGTGGAAAACCGCGAAGCGTTTTCCACCGCAGTCGGTGGATGGCACAGCCATCCATGATGGAATTGAACGGAGCCAACCATGGCCATCCTGCACACCCAGATCAATACCCGTTCGCCGGAGTTCGCCGCCAACAGCGCGGCCATGCTCGAACAGGTGAACAACCTGCGCGCCCTGCTCGGCCGTGTCAGCGAAGGCGGCGGCGCCAGCGCCCAGCAGCGCCATGTCTCACGCGGCAAGCTCCTGGTGCGCGAGCGCATCGATACCCTGCTCGACGCCGGCTCGGCCTTTCTCGAACTCGCGCCGCTGGCCGCTCATGAGGTCTATGGCGAAGACGTCGCTGCTGCCGGCGTAGTGGCCGGGATCGGCCGCGTCGAAGGCGTCGAGTGCATGATCATCGCCAACGACGCCACCGTGAAAGGCGGCACCTACTACCCGCTGACCGTAAA
>NZ_JACBXH010000025.1:0-63873 GCF_041381355.1 Pseudomonas sp. LM13 | reverse complement strand
ATATTTTTCCCCATTAGCAAATATTGAACGGGAATCATATAATCCCTTTGACAGTTTCTGTCGGATGCATCAATACAGCTTTCAATATAGTCTTGGCGTGAAACGGCCAGATATTAGCAACTCTATAGCCGCATGGCTTTATTTTACCTGCATCAGCCTTATTGTTTACTGGATAAGTATGTTTATTGGCTTTCTTGCCCATCAATTCAGCATAAATATTCTTGAATGACCGCTCTTAGCGCGCTCACACACATTGAGTTTTTGGCCGCAGAACAAGACATGAGTGACGCATCTATACTTGAACGAGTCATAGTTTTTTCTTGGATATTGCTTGCCGTCACTGGGGGCTTCAACGGAATATACATCTGCTTTCATGGGATTCACCGACTCGATCCGTACTTTTCTACCAAGCCCAATGTAGAGTGGGAGTCGCATAACCCATTTGATAGTTTTTGCCGAATGCATCGATATAGCTTTCAATATACTTTCGGCTTGAGACGACCAGATACTGGTAATGGCATAGCTTTATGGCTTTATTTTACTTGCATCAGCTTTATAATTTATTGGATCAGCATGTTTATTGGCTTTCTTGGCCATCAATTTGGAATAAGTATATTGAATTGAAATTGCTACCGGAAAATAATGATCGATACCTCCTATAGTTTAGCGAGCTATAACTCTATATTTGACGCTCTTGTCTTTCACAGAGATATCAATGGCATGCACATTTGTTTTCATGGAATAGGTCGCCTTGACCGAAACGACTTCAAACAATCCATTTTTATCGACCCTCCGGATACATCTTTACTAAATCTCGCCGACTTAATTTACTCTGCGCATTTAACTGAATAAGTATTCGAGTGAAGTGACTTCACGTGACCGCCCAAATGTCATTTAAATCAATAACGCTATACTCATTATTTACCATACTAGTATTTGGCACCATTAACAATATATACGTATCATTCTTTTCAATAGATAAATTAGATCGCTATTTTTCTAATAAAAACAAGCCCAGCGGGGAATCCAATAGCCCATTCGAAAGTTTTTACCGGCTTCATAAATACAGCTTTCTATATTCCTTTGGCATAAACCGCCCAAAAGTTAATAAGGCTATCTCGCTTTGGTTGTATTTTTCCAGCTTCAGCCTTGCCTGCATATGGGTCAGCTTAGGCCTGGCAGCAGCGGGAAAATACTTCAAAATCGGTCCACTCTCGTAGCTAAACCTTTATAAGACGCTTCTTCCCGTGGCCAGCGCTTTAACGGATCTACATATACCGAATTTCAGTAAGCCAATATCCACGCGGTTGAGAACCAACCTACGAGACGAGACAACCGTTCGGCAGACAAAAGCGCTCGGGCGATGAACGGCCAGGGATTAAGCCGCGCGAAGTGACAAAATGACATCACAGCTGCGGGTGCAGCCCTTCCGATGATCAGAGTCACTTTCATGTCCGCCAATCGCCGCTATTCCATCATCCTCGACCACACCGGCCAGGTCCTGCTCGAGCAGGCCTCACTTGAGCAGGTCGAGGCGTTCTGGGATGCCAATGATGCCCTTTACTTCGGCCTGCGCATCGAAGACGCCCAGAGCGATCACGCTCGCGTGTTCGTCACCGATGAGATTCCCGAGGATGAAGACGTCGTGCCTGCCTGAGGTGGCGATCAAGGTCGGTGCTAGCGAATTCCCCACAGGTGATCGAGCGAGAGCCGGCCGGCGCCTCGTCCTATCAGCAGTAGCAGCAGCGCCGCCCAGCTCAGGTGAGTCGACCAGGCGTCCGGGTAGACGAACAGCTGGATAACCAGCGTCATCAGCAGCAGCGCCAGCGCCGACAGCCGCGTGAGCAGGCCGAGCACCAGCAGCAGCGGGAACAGGTGCTCGGCATAGGTCGTCAGGTGCGCCGCGATGGACGGCGGCAGCAAAGGCAATGCGTATTCGCTGCGAAAAAGCTCGAACGTGCCGGGAGTGATGTCCAGCACGCCGCTCACCTTGGTGCGTCCGGAGAGCAGGAAGATCGCCGCGATGGCCAACCGTGCCGTCAGGCTCAGCAGCGAATCGCCGAGCAGCTGCTGTAATCGCTGCGCGGCTGCGTTCCATCGTTGACGCAAACTCAGCGGCTGGTTGTGCATGGCGTTCATGACGGTTTCCTCATGTGGATGGCGTCGTCGGCGCCAGCGCAGCGAACGCGCCCGCCGCCAGCAGCCGGCCGAGCAGGTCGTTGAAGTCGAGTTGCGGCTGAATCGCCAGCGCCAGTTCCGATGTCTGTTCCAGCGACCGGCCAGCGGCACAGGCATCGAGAAATGCACAGCCGGCACGTTCGAGTGGCTGCCAGCCGATACGCCCGGCGCTTCGGCTCAGCAGTACCCCCTCGCCTTGCCAGACCAGTTCTGCCGACACCACGCGCCCGTCGCGGGTGCAACTCCAGATGCTGAAAACCGGTAGCTCGGCGAACCACCGCCAACGCAGCGCAGCGCGTGGAACGAGCGCCTGCTGGGCCAATTGCTCCGGGTTTTGTGTCGTCAAGCCAGCAAGGGCGAGAACGGGCTGCTCCACGGCGCTGAATACCTCGAGCCAGAGCCGGTCCAACTGCGCGACACCTGACAGATAGGGCAGCTCGCGCGCCGGTTCGAAGCCCTGCAGGAACGCCGGAAAATCCTCACCGTACTCAAGCAATGGGCCACTGCGCGGCGGCATCTCGCGCGCGTACAGCATCGCAGCGGCGGCAAACCACTCCTCCCCCACCAATCGTTCGACGGCAGGGAAATTGGCGCGCAGCGCATCGACGCAGCCCTTGGCCAGGGTGTTGCGGTACACGGCGAAACCCGGCTGCGCGAGCAGCGCAGCGACCTCGCCCGCCGCAGTAGCGGGCGTGCCGGTCAGCGCCGCGACGAAGGCGTCCTGAAATGCCGCCAGCGAGCCGTTCATTGCCAGGCCCTCACTTCATTGAGCGCCTGCTGGGCGCGGGTGCGCTCGGCCAGCAGCGTCTCGAAGGCGGGCAGCTTGTCGTCGCGTTCGATCAGCGTTGGACGCGGGCCGATACGCTCGATCAGGTGCCGATAGAGTGCCCACACCGCCGCGTCCACCGGTGCATCGTGAGAGTCGATCAGCAGCGAGGATGCGTCATCCTGGCTGTGCCCGGCCAGGTGGACCTCGATGATTGGCGCGGCGGGAAAGCGCCGCAGGTAGGCGTCGGCATCGAAACCCAGGTTATGTGCGCTGACCTGCACGTTGTTGACGTCCAGCAGCAGGCCGCAGCCGGTGCGCTGGTTGAGCTCGGCGAGAAAGTCGATCTCGTCCCACTCATGCTGCTCGAAGCGCAGGTAATGGCTGGGATTCTCGATGGCGATGCGCTGCCCAAGCACCTCCTGGGTGCGCTCGATGTTCGCCGCGATTCGTCGCAATGCCGCCGTTGTCCGCGGAAATGGCAGCAGGTCGGGATGGTAGTTGCCGCGCCAGCTCGACCAGGCCAGGTGTTCGGAGATCAGCGCCGGCTGCACACGCTCGGCCAGCGCCTTGAGTCGCTGCAGGTGCGTCTCGTCCGGCGCACAGTCGGCGGCCAGCGACAGCGACACACCGTGCAGCGACAGCGGGTGCCGCGCCCCTATTGCCTCCAGCCAGTCGAGCCGCGGGCCACCGCCGACCATGTAGTTTTCCGGATGAACCTCGAACCACAACCCATCCGCCACGCAGGTGCAGGCGTCCGCGTAATGCTCGGGTTTGAGCCCTAGTCCTGCTCCGAGAATCTGCACGGCCGGCACGCTACGCTCAGCGTTCGACCGGCGTCAGCGAGCCCATGCCCTTGGGCGTCTCGATCGAGGTGCAGGTACCAGCGGGCACCAGTTTCCAGGCGTTGCCCTGGTAATCTCGCTTGGAACTGCCGGCGCAACTGGTGCCGGCACCGGCCTTGCAATCGTTCTGTCCGGCCAGCGCGACGCCGTAGCATTTTTCCATGTCGCCTTTGTCGTTTTCGCCTGCCTGAGCGCCCGCGGCGATCGAAGCCAGGGCAATGGCGGCCGCCGCAAGGTTGAGAGTCTTCATGTTGGATTCTCCGCAATCGTTGAGTGGCCATCGGCGGATCTGCAGATGGCTCCTGAGGTAATTCGCTGCGTCAGCCGTGGTGGTTACAGCCAGCGACCAGCAGCTGCCGCCACGCCAGCGGCTACCCATCGTTCACGTCAAACTGGAGGGCCGCTCGGTGGAAGAAACTGCGCGTCTGACCGGGCTTTCCAGCTCGGCGATCAAGGTCGGCATCCATCGCGGGCTCAAGGCCCTGGCGGCGAAGATTCGAGGTGGCGCATGAAAACCGATGACCTGATTGCCCTGCTCGCCAACGAGGTTGCGCCGGTGGACCGGCACGTCGTTGCCAAGCGCTTTGCCTTGGCGTTGCTGTGCGGGCTGGCCGGCGCGCTGTTGCTGATCGTGACCGCGTACGGTATTCGCGCCGATCTGGCGGTGATCGCCACCACGCCGCTGTTCTGGGCCAAGCTGGCACTGCCGGCGACCCTGCTCGCCGGCGCGCTGTTGCTGACCACGCGCATGGCCCGCCCCGGCACGCAGGTGGGTCGCAGCTGGGTACTGCTGGCCGCACCGGCGGTGATCGTCTGGATTGCCGCTCTGGCGATCCTGATCACCGCACCGGCCGACGCGCGCATGCCGCTGCTGCTAGGCAGCACCTGGCGCGAGTGCGTGGCGAACATCGTGCTGTTGTCGATCCCCGCCTTCATCGCCGCGCTCTGGGCATTGCGCGGGCTGGCGCCGACGCGCCCGCGCCTGGCCGGCGGCGCTGCCGGCCTGCTCGCTGGCAGCATCGCGGCGCTCGCCTACAGCCTGCATTGCCCGGAGATGGCGGTGCCGTTCTGGGCGCTCTGGTACCTGCTCGGGATGTTGCTGCCCGGCGTGCTCGGTGCACTGCTTGGGCGGCGCCTGCTGCGCTGGTGAGGCGCCGCAGTGTGCCCTGGTCCGGCATAATCGTCGACCCGCCCGCGGAGCCGAAGCCATGCAGATCGACGAAGAACTGACCCTGAAGAAGCTGGAGGTGTTTCTGGCCTTCATGCGCAGCGGCAATCTGGGCAAGGCCGCGGTGGAGCTGAACACCAGCAACGTCAGCGTGCACCGCGCCATCCATTCCCTGGAAAGCGCACTGCGCTGCCCGCTGTTCAAGCACGAGGGGCGCAACCTGATCCCGCTGGAAAGCGCCTACGTGCTGGAAGAGCGCGCCCAGCAGCTGGTCAAGGACGTGCTCGAGACGGTGCGCCAGACCCGCGAGGCCGCCGGC
This sequence comes from Pseudomonas sp. LM13, assembly GCF_041381355.1. NCBI lineage: Bacteria > Pseudomonadati > Pseudomonadota > Gammaproteobacteria > Pseudomonadales > Pseudomonadaceae > Pseudomonas > Pseudomonas sp. LM13. Next base: position 58,597 of record NZ_JACBXH010000025.1, on the reverse strand, counting down.
TTCTCGGCCGAGCGCTTCAAGCTCGGCGCGCTGTATTCGCTGACGGTGAAGACCGTGCCGCAGCTGATCATGGGTCTGAAACTGCGCCGCAGCGAACTCAACATCGACCTGATCCTCGGCTCCAACGTCGACCTGCTCTACAAGCTGAAGAACATGGAGCTCGACGCCATTCTGGTGTCGCTCAACGAGAGCGTGGCCGATCCGGACTGCGCGCAGGTGCAGCTGTTTTCCGACGATATCTTCCTCGCCGCGCCGGCCGACTCGCCCTTCGCCAACCAGAGCGAGGTGGATCTCAGCGACCTGCGCGACGCCACCTTCATCACCCTGTCCCAGGGTTTCGCCACCCATCAGGACGGCAACCGGGTGTTCCAGCTGGCGGGTTTCGAGCCGAAGGTGGCGATGCAGGTGAACGACATCTTCACCCTGCTGAGCATGGTCAATTCCGGGGTCGGCTATGCGCTGCTGCCGGGGCGCGTGGGCATGGTCTACGAATCGCGGGTACGACTGATCCCGCTGCAGGCGCGTTATCACCTGCAACAGCACATCGGCGTGGTGTTCCTCAAGGCCAAGGAGCGCGACCCCAACCTGCTGGCGCTGCTCGCCGAATGCCGGATGTATGCCCGGCGCGCGCTGGAGCAGAGCGAGGATGCCAAGTCTGGAAGGACGTAGGGTGGAAGAGGCTTCGCCGTCTTCCACCCTACGACTGCATGGCTAGGCGACGGCTGTCTGCCCAGGCGCGACCGGAGCCGGCCGGCCCAGGCTTTGCGCCACCACGTCACCGACCATATCCGCGGTGATCGCGCTCAGCGTCCAGCCCAGGTGCCCGTGGCCGGTGTTGTAGAACACGCAGGGCGAGCTGCCGCGGCCGACCTTGGGCATCATGTTCGGCATCATCGGGCGCAGGCCGGCCCAGGGCACCACGCTGCGAGTGTTGACGCCGGGGAAACACTGGTTGACCCACTCCACCAGCGGGCGGATGCGATCGGCACGAATGTCGCGGTTGTAACCATTGAACTCGGCCGTGCCGGCGACGCGGAAGCGGTCGTCACCGAGGCGGCTGCTGACCAGCTTGGTCTCGTCGTCGAGCAGGCTGACGATGGGTGCCGAGGCGCGGCTGACTTCATCGGTCAGGTTGACCGTGATCGAGTAGCCCTTGACCGGATAGATGTTCACCCGGTCGCCCAGTTGCGCGGCCAGTCCGCGGCTGGCAGTGCCAGCGCAGATCACCAGGCCGTCGAACTCCAGGCGCTCGCCACCGGCAACGCCACCCAGCGTCACGGTCGCGCGCTTGCCGTCAGTGGCCACCGCCTGCACGTCCTCGCCATACAGGCAGCGCACGCCGAGTCGCTCGATCGCCGTGGCCAGGCCATGGGTGAACTTGTGGATGTCGCCAGTGGAGTCGCACTCGGTGAAATAGCCGCCGTAGTATGTGCCGGCGAGAGTCGGCTCAATGGCGCGCATCTCTTCTGGCGTCACGCTACGCCGTGGCAGACCGCCTTCGGCGAGCAGGCGCGAGACCAGCCCGGCATGCTCGAAGCCGGCCTTGTCGCGGTAGATGTGCAGGATGCCTTTCTTCTTCAGGTCGAAGTCGATGCCTTCCTCATCAGCCCAGGCGAACAGATGCTCGCGCGCAGCCATGGCCAAGCGTGCGGTCTCAACGGTGTTCTGCCGGTAGTTGGGAATCGAGCCGATGAACTCGGCAAACCAGGACAGCTTGTGCCAGCTGGGCTTGGGATTGACCTGCAGCGGCGCGTCGCTCTTGAGCATCCACTTGATGCCCTTGACGATGGTCGACCAGTGGTTCCAGACCTCGGCATTGGACGCCGATAGCTGGCCGCCGTTGGCGAACGAGGTTTCCATTGCCGCGTAGCGGTGCTTTTCCAGCAGGGTGACGGAGAAGCCGCGTTTGGCCAGGGCATAGGCGGTGGTGACGCCCGTGATGCCGCCGCCGATAACTGCGATTGTTTTCATTGTTACGCTCCAGAACGTCGAGGGGTCATAGCCCGTGCGCCCAACGCGCGGCGGGCGCCCCCTCTGTTCTGGACCTGAGAGATTCACGAGCGCGTGACCGCTCGCTTGCTCCTTCGGTGCGCCCGGCGACGAAAACCGGGCGGCTCTTCAGAGTTTCAGCGGTGATAGCGGTCCTTTTGCCTGAGAGTTTCCGGGGCGGTTGCTCCTTCGGCGCTGCCATGCGGCAGTCTCTCCCGCAATCACATCGATCCGCGTCGACCGCCAGCTGCGGCAAATCGTCACGCAATCGCAGGAGACACCCTGCCAGAAAAACCTACCGCTGTAACCCCCGACGTTGGGTCGAGGGGACGAGAGGCCGGATGTCGGGCGCAGCAGCTCAAGCCCCGCACCGGCTGGCGGAATCGCTTCAGACCTGGAAGCGCGCGGTCAGCTCCTGAAGTTCGCTGCCCAGCCGCGCCAGCTGCACCGTCGAGGCCGCGGTCTGCTGCGCGGCAGCCGCCGACTGCTCGGCCACATCACGCACGCTGAGCACGCTGCGGTTGATGTCTTCGGCCACCGAGCTCTGCTCTTCCGACGCCGTGGCGATCTGCAGGTTCATCGCCTGAATGGTCGAAATCGTGCGGGTAATGACCTGCAGCTCGTCGCCGACATTGCGCGCCAGCTTGACCGTCTCGTCGGCCAGGCCGCGGCTGCTGTCCATCAGCGACGAGGCATGTAGCGCGCCCTTTTGCAAATTGCCGATCAGCTCCTCGATCTGTGCCGTGGACTGCTGGGTACGCAACGCCAACCCGCGCACCTCGTCAGCCACCACGGCGAAACCGCGACCGGCATCGCCGGCGCGGGCCGCCTCGATGGCGGCGTTGAGGGCCAGCAGATTGGTCTGTTCGGCGATGCCGTTGATCACCGTAAGCACCGTGCTGATGCCGGCAGTATCCTGGTTCAGCTGCGCCATCGCCTCGGCCGACAGCCCGACCTGGGAGGAAAGGCGGTCGATCTGCGCCAAGGCCCGCTGCACCACCACATCGCCTTGCGCCGCCTGACGGTCGGCATGCTGCGCGGCGCTGGATGCCTCATCGGCATTGCGCGCCACCTCCTGCACGGTCGCGGCCATTTCGTGCATGGCGGTGGCGACCTGATCGGTTTCCAGGCGCTGGCTCTGAATGCCGGCACTGGTCTGCTCGGTCACTGCCGAGAGCTCCTCTGCCGCGCTGGCCAACTGGCCGGTGATGCCACTCATGTGTCCAATCAGGTCACGCAGATTGTCGCGGGTGCGGTCCAGCGCATCGAGCAACTGGCCGAACTCATCGCTGCGCCGCTGCCGCGGCTGCTCGGTCATGTCGCCGGCACCGATGCGCTCGGCGATCGCCACGGCCTGAGCCAGCGGTTGCGTCAGCTGGCGCACGATAAGCCAGCTGATCAGCAATCCCAACGCCACCGCCAGCAGCGTGATCGCCAGCAGCAGCGCCTTCTTCTGCCCGGCTTCGGCGCTGCGCTTGTCGGTCTGGGTCTGCACGATTTCGCTGGTGTTGCGGTAGATGCTGTCGAAGATGCTCTGCATCTCTTTGCGCGCCTGCACCTGGGCGGCGACGATCGGCGGCAGCTGGCCGAACTGGCGGATATAGGTCCCGACCGAATCACGCAGCGGCTGCAGATCGACGCCGGGGGTGCCGGCCAGTTGCGCGTCCAGCCTGTCCACCGCCGCCTGCAGAGTTTTGAACTGTTGCTGCAGCTGTTGCAGGGACTGCTCGGATTCGGTCATCAGATAGCCACGCACCATGAAGCGCACCATGCGGTTGTGCTTGGAGACTTCACCGGCCTGCAGGCCGATGGCTGCGCTACGCGGATCCTCATGCATGACCGGTGCGTCCGGCGTGCCGGCCCAGCGCGCCTCCAGCTCGGCGATCAGTGCATCGGACGTGTTGCCGGCCGCGACCCAGCTGCTGCGCGTCTTCACCTTGCGTTCCCAGAGTCCGGCCAGCTCGAGAAAGCGCTGGCGGTAATGCTGGGCCTCACTGGCGATCACCTCCAGGCGCTGCAGGTCCTGCGGATCGCTGAATTCAGCCTTCTGTTGCTGCACCAGTTCGACGACCCGCGCCACGGACCGTTCGACCGCCTCGACATGCCTGGGATCGCCGCGGGTCTCGAAGCTGACCTGGGCGTAACGGATGCGATTGGCCTCGTCGAGCAGCCTGGCTGCGCTCTGCGCCTTGTCGCTGCGAGAGATCAGTGCATCCATGCCATAGATACCGATCAGTGCAACGGCGATGGTCAGGGCCAGAACGGCGGCGAAGCCGAGGGCCAGTTTGTGGCTGACCTTGAGAGTGTTCATCTTTCTACCTTCCTTGATGAACGCAAGCGCGCCCCGATGGGGGCGCGCTTGCGGATGACGCTGAGTGACGACGGGAACGGCTCAGCCGAGCAGCCCGCGCATGACGAAGAACAGCAGCGACGGCCCGAGCAGGCAGCCCAGCGCGGTATAGAACGCGGCGGTCAGGCAACCGTAGGGCACCAGCTTCGGATCGGTGGCCGCCAGGCCGCCGGCCACGCCGCTGGAGGTGCCGATCAGGCCGCCGAAGATCACCGCCGAGCGCGGGTTGTTCAGGCCGATCAGCGGGGCGACGAAGGGCGTGGCCACCATCACCAGGATCGCCTTGACCAGGCCGGCGGCGATCGACAGCGCCATCACCTCGGAGCTGGCGCCGATCGCCGCACCGGTGACCGGGCCGACGATGTAGGTCACCGCACCGGTGCCGATGGTGGTCAGGCTGACCGCATCGGTGTAGCCGAAGGCGATGGCCACCGCGACACCGGCAATGAACGACGAGAACACGCCGACGAACAGCGCCAGCACGCCCACCATCCCGGCCCGCTTGAGCTCTTCGACGCTGACGCCGAAACCGGTGGCGACGATGGCGAAGTCGCGCAGCATGGCGCCGCCGAGCAGGCCGATGCCGGAGAACAGCGCGATATCGACCAGCCCTTTCTGCCCGCCGGTCACCACCCCGCCGATGTAGGAGAGCAACAGGCCGATGAGGATCGCCACCGCCGAGCCGTGCAGACGGCCCTTGGTCAGCTTGTCCGACAGCCAGTAGGACAGCCACATGGTCGCGCCGATGAGGGCGAAGCCACTGATCAGGCCGTAGCCGGACACCACTTTCATCAGAGATTCGTACATGGCCGTTACCCCCGCGCGCCGACGACAGGTTTGACGGCCGCGGCCGGCTCGGCCTCAGGCTTTTTTCGGCCGATGCGGTCCAGCACCGGCAGCAGGGCAAAGCCCAGCACCACCGCCGCGACGCCGGCGAGGATCGCCATCGGGCCGCCGGACAGCGCGCCGTAGACGTTCTGCTGCGCGGCCATGGCGACCACGATCGGAATGTAGACGGCGCTCCAGAACTTCACGCCCTGTTCGGTTTCCGGCTTGAACAGGCCGCGGTTCTTAAGGTAACTGCCGACGAGGATGAGCAGCACCATGGCGATGCCGACGCCACCGACGTTGGCCGGTACGCCGATCAGCTTGCCGAGCAGCTCGCCGACGAAGATGCCGGTGAGGGGTACACAAGGCCAGGAAGGCCACACCAAAGATGATCATTGTTCTTGTCCTTTTGGTTGCGCCGGCCTGCAGAGGGCGTGGCGCGTGTTGTCGAGGTCGTTGTTGTTATCCATCGATCAGCCGCGAGTAAGGCTTGCTCGCGCTGAATGTGCACGCGGTCTATCGGCTCTGGCTGCCCTCCTGACGCAGCAAGGTGTCCAGTGTGTCGAGCCGGGCGCCGTCGAAGGCGGCCAGCGTACCCTGTTCGAAAACCCGCCGCGCCAGGCCGGTGAGCACCTGGCCCGGGGGCAGTTCGATCTGCAGACGCACCCCGCGCTCGTAGGCGGTGCGCAGAGTGCCGTGCCAGTCGACGACGCGGCACATGTTGAAGGCCAGGTCGTCGCGCAGGCGCTCGCTATCGAATATCGGGCGTGCGGACGAGCTGCTCAGATAGCGAATTTGCGGAGCGCGCAGGCTGACGCCGGCGAAGGCTTCGGCCAGCTGCCGCGCCGGCTGCTCGAGCAACGCGCAGTGCGACGGCACGCTCATCGCCAGACGCCGCGCACAGGAGGCACCGAGGGCCTTGGCGCGGGCGGCGACCGCCGCCATGGCGGCATCGCTGCCGGCGATGACGAGCTGGTTGTCGGCGTTGATATTGGCCAGGTAGGCGGGCGCCTTGGCCTCCGCCAACAGGCCTTCGACCGTGCTCAGCGACAGGCCGAGGATGGCGGTCATGCCGTAGCCCTGCGGGTAGGCCTGCTGCATCAGCTCGCCACGCAGCGAGACCAGCCGCACCGCGTCGCGATAGTCCAGCGTCCCGGCGACCACCGCCGCGGCGTAGGCACCGATGGACAGCCCGGCGACGTAGTCCGGTCGCTGGCCATCGCGCATCAGCAGCCGCGCTCCGGCGACCCCGGCGATCAGCAGGCAAAGCTGCACCGCTCGGGTCGATTGCAGCGCGTCGGCCGAATCGAGCAGCAGCGCGTCCTCACCCAGCACCGCACTGGCCTGCGCCAGGCATTCGAGGACTTCAGGCTCCTGTGGCAGACGCTGGAGCATGCCGGTCTTCTGCGCGCCCTGGCCGGGAAAGGCGAACAGGCTACTCATGCCGCACGCTCCGTGGCCCAGGGATTGCTCACCAGACGCGGTCCTTCGGCGGTCTTGACCAGCACCCGTGCGGCGCCACCGGCCCATTCGCCGAGCGCCACACCGCCCAGCGGAGTTTCCAGTTGCAGGTCGACGCGGCAGGCGCGACCTTCCAGCAGCTGCAACAGTGGGCGCGCCTCGCTGCGTGGCAGCGGGCGCTCGGCTCTGAGCAGCAGATCCAGATCGCTGTCCGGGTGCGCCGTCGGCAGCCCGGTGGCGAGCTGAAAACCCGCCGAGCCGGTAACGCCCCAGGCGTGGCCCAGCGCATCGAGCAAGGGGCGTAACTCGGCCAGCACGCGGAACACCGGCAGATCCTCACTGGCCTGACGAGCGAGCAGATCTTCCGGTGCCAACCGATGAGCGATCGCCTCGATCGGCATCAGCGCGGCCAGGCGTTGATCACGCGTCGCCCCGCGCAACCCGACCGCAACCAGGCCGGCAGCCACACGCGCACGCCGCACCACCACCGGCTGGCCAGCGGCGAGCACGGCAACCGCCCAGGCGGGCGCATCGGCCGGCAGCTGTGCTGGAGTCATGCCCCAGAGCAGGTCGTGGGGGCGAGGTGTGTCGTGCATCTACAGCCTCCTCGGATTGTTGTTGTCGAGTCGCTGATCGCTGTGGCGAATAGGGCCGCGTCAGGTGTTCGCTACCACTGCGCGCGCAACAGCTCGCGCACCCGCGACGAGGCCTCGCGATTCGGCGCACCGAGGCGGCCGCGCAGGTCGCTGCTGCTGCCGATGTCCTCGACGGCCTTCTGCAGGCAATCCCGGACCTTCTGCAAATCGTCACTGCCCGGCTGCTCGATGTTTGTCACCGAGAGGGTTTCCCAGAGCAGGCCGAGGGTCGCGTAGTTGTCGATGTCGTAGGCCATTGGCGGCACCGATTCGGCCAGGGCTTCCAGCTCCTCGACGCTGCGCAGGGTGATGCGCGCCGCGGCGGCCTTGCCCATGGCATGCACCATCACGCCCGGATCGCGCAGGGCGATGATCCGCTGGGCCTGATAGCCATGAGCGAGAAAGGCGCCGGACATGGCCTTGCCCACCAGCAGCGCGACCACCGGGTGCCCGGCCAGCCGTGCGCGGGCATAGCCGTCCACCGCGCCGGCCAGCGCCTGATGAATGCCGAGGGCTTCTTCGCGGCGACCATAGGCCTGGCTCGGCACGTCGACCACGGCGACCACCACACGCTTGTCCGCCTTGTCGCGATCGGCCGCGATCACCTCGCCCAGCGCCTGGCCCAGCGCCCAGCCTTCGAGCAGACCGACCTCGCCATTGCGCGCGCGCGGAAAGGGATTCTCGGCGTCCGGCACCACGGCGATATAGCGGGCGGCGCGCTCACCGAGCGTGCCGTCGACCACCTTCACCGAGGCCGGATAGCCCGCCAGTGCCTGACCGCCCGCCAGGGCTTGCAACCAGTTCAGTCCACGGCTCATTGGGCATCTCCTTCGTAGAGGGCACGCACGGCGGCGGCATCGAGCTGCGTGCGGGTGTCGACGTCGGCCAGGCGCTGGAGGTACCAGGCGTGGCGGCGGCTGCGCGGCTGCAGCGGCTTGCCGAGGGCAAACAGTTCGTGCAGTTGCGCCCGGATGGCGTCGGTGTCGTCGGCCACGTAGGCGTCCACCAGACCCGAGGCATAGCGTTGCTCGCCGCCGGTCAGGCTCCAGATGAACGGGCGGTCGCGCGAGTCGTACTCGTCGAGCCCGGCTTCCTGCTCGATCACCTGCGGGCCATTGAGGCCGACGCGGGCTTCGCGGGTGACGACCAGGTAGCTGCACAGCCCGGCGGCGATGGACATGCCACCGAAGCAGCCGACGGAACCGGCGACCACGCCGATCACCGGCTGGTAGTCGCGCAGCTCGACGATGGCCGCCTGGATCTCGGCGATGGCGGCCAGGCCCAGGTTGGCTTCCTGCAGACGTACGCCGCCGGTTTCCAGCAGGAGCACGGCGCGGGTCGGGATGCCGTTGCGGTTGTCTTCGGCAGCCAGCTCCAGCGCGCCGGCGATCTTCGCGCCGCCAACTTCGCCCATGCTGCCGCCCTGGAAGGCGCCTTCGATGGCGGCGATCACCGCCGGCTGGCCGTCAAGGGTGCCCTTGGCGACCACCACGCCGTCGTCGGCCTGGGTGACGATGCCCTGCTTCGGCAGCCAGGGCGAGGTGACGCGATCGAACGGATCGAGCAATTCGCGGAAGCTGCCCTCGTCCAGCAGTGCGCGGGCACGCTGGCGGGCACCGAGTTCGACGAAGCTGCGCGACTCGAGTAAACGGGCCACGGTGTTAGCGGACACATCAGTCATGGCCGACTTCCTCCAGTCCCTGCTCCAGGCGCAGACGCACTACGCCGGGCGTGGCCCCAAAATCGTGAATATCGATGTTCAATGCCGGTGGCGTCTGCTCGCGGAACATCCGCTCGAACAGGCTCTTCCAGCGTTGCTCGGCACCATTGACCGAGGTGACTACCTGGATCGCCAGCTTGCCGGCCTGGCCGGGTTCCAGTAGCACTTCCAGGTCGCCCGAGCCGACCACGCCGACCAGGGCCTTGCCGCGGGCGGGTTGCCCGGCGGCGAATTCGAAAGACAGAGTTTCCATGTTCAGTTGCTCCCAGTCGGCGCCGGCGCATGCGGCGCCAGACGGTCGAGGAAAAGGGTGGCGGCCAGGAGGTCGGCGGCGCCCCCCGGCGAGGCGTTGAGGGCGAGCATGTCGCGATCGAGCAGGCGCAGCTGGCGACGACCGGCGAGGCTGGCGGCACCACCGGCTTCGAGCACGGCGCGGGCTCCGGCCTGCATGCGGGTCAGCCCTTCCAGACCGGCGCGATGCAGCACGCAGGTGTCGGTCAGGCTGCTCATGATCGCCAGTAGTGCATCGAGCCTGGCGTTCTGCTCGCCGGCGCCGGCGCAGCGACTGGCCAGGAGTTGCGGCAAGCCGTGCTCGATGACCGCGGGGAAGCCGTGCTGCGCCTGTTCGCGGGCGCCGAGCACGCCGTAGCGGCGGCAGACCCGCGCGCCGTGGCTGTCCGGGTTGTGCGGCACGGCCGGGTCGTCCAGCCGCGCCAGGGCGGCCGCGCTGGCGGCGATCCCGCCGGCCGAAGCGCCGCTTTCCAGCATGGCCGCCGCGCTGAGCAGCCCCAGCGCCCAGATCGCGCCGCGATGGGTGTTGACCCCGGCGGTGACGCGCAACATCTCCGCTTCGCCGTCGCGGCCCAGCTGGCCGAGGGTTTCACGCAGCGCCTGGCTGACCCGACCTTCGCTCCGCGCGGCATCGGCCATGGCGGCGAACGCCGGCCACAGCGACTGCGCCGAGGCGTGCATCAGCCCCAGGTGCAGATCGCTGTGCGCGCCACTGCCGCGCCGGTCGACCAGCCCCGGCTTGGGCGACAGGTCGGCCTCGTCGACCAGCGCCTGCACCGCCAGATCGGCCAGGCGCTCGGCCGCGGACGGCGCCTGTCGTGCAATGAGTGCGCTCATCACCAGCTCCTGAACTTGGCAGGCGGGTTGTAGAGGCCGCCGGACCACTCCACCAGCTCGGCGATGCTCTTGGCGGCGAGCAGTTCGCGGGTGGCGTCGTTGCGGCGGATGCCGAGGTCTTCCGGCAGGGCGATCAGCCCTTCGCGGCGCATGCGCTCGGTGTCCTTCGGGTTGTGCCGCAGGCCGATGCTGGTGACGCCGGCCACCGCTGCGATCATCGCCTGGCGTTCCTCCAGCGAGCGGGCCTTGTACAGGTAGGCGATGCCTTCCTCGGTGAGCAGATGGGTGACGTCGTCGCCGTAGATCATGATCGGCGCCAGCGGCATGCCGCTCTTCTTCGCCACCTCCACCGCGTCGAGCTGCTCGACGAAGGTGGGTTTGCCGCCTTCCTGGAAGGTCTCGACCATCTGCACCACGAGCTTCTTGCCGCGCTCGAGCAGGGTCACCGGGGCTTCGCCGCCGGGCATGGCCATGTCCAGCCAGGCCGGGGTCGGATGGCGCCGGCCGCGCGGGTCGTGGCCCATGTTCGGCGCGCCGCCGAAACCAGCCAGGCGCCCGCGGGTGACGGTGGAGGAATGCCCATCACCATCCACCTGCAGGGTCGCGCCGATGAACAGGTCCACGGCGTACTGCCCGGCCAACTGGCACATCATGCGGTTGGAGCGCATCGAGCCGTCGCGGCCGGTGAAGAACACGTCCGGGCGCTGGGCGATGTAGTTCTCCATGCCCAGCTCGGTGCCGAAGCAATGCACGCTCTCGACCCAGCCGGTCTCGATCGCCGGGATCAGCGTCGGGTGCGGGTTGAGCGTCCAGTTGCGGCAGATCTTGCCTTTCAGGCCCAGGGATTCGCCGTAGGTCGGCAGGATCAATTCGATGGCGGCGGTGTTGAAGCCGATGCCATGGTTGAGCGACTGCACGCTGTGTTTTTCATAGATGCCGCGGATCGCCATCATCGCCATCAAGACGTGCACCGGCTTGATATGGCGCGGGTCGCGGGTAAACAGCGGCTCGATATAGAACGGCTTGTCGGCGACCACGACGAAGTCGACCCAGCTCGCCGGGATATCCACACGCGGCAGCTCGTCGACGATCTCGTTGACCTGGAAGATGACGATGCCGTCGCTGAAGGCGGTCGGCTCGACCAGCGCCGGGGTGTCTTCGGTGCTGGGGCCGGTATAGATGTTGCCGTGACGGTCGGCCTGGAAGCCGGCGACCAGCGCGACGTTGGGAATCAGGTCCACCAAGAGGCGCGAATAGAGTTCGATGTAGGTGTGAATGGCGCCGACTTCCAGCAGCCCGTCTTCGAGCAGCTGGCTGATGCGCAGGCTCTGCGGGCCGGCAAAGGAGAAGTCGAGCTTGCGCGCGATCTGCCGTTCGAACAGATCCAGGTGCTCGGCGCGGCTGACGCTCGGCATGATCATGTGCAGGTCATGCAGCTTGCCGGGGTCGGCTTGGGCCAGGGAGCGGGAGAGGAAGTCCGCCTGCTTCTGGTTGTTGCCCTCGAGGACCACGCGATCACCGGGGGCGATCAGCAGTTCCAGGGCCTCGACGATCCGCTCGCTGGGCAGTACCACGCCATCGGCGAGGCTGCGCACCTGATCGAGACGACGGGCTTTTTCAGCGCGACGACGCGACCACTGCGGCGGTGGGGAGATTGTTGTTGTCATGGCGACTCCACAGTTTTTCCGCTTGTGGAGCGCACAGTAGGGACGTGACCGAAGGGTCATCAATCAAGCAGCGGACGCAATCGTTACGCTTGAGTTAACGATATGTCTGGACGGCCGGTTTGCCGGGGATGCAGCAGGCGCGGCGCATTGCACGCCACGCCTCCTAGGAGCCGATTACTTGTCGCGATCGATGTTGAACGGCGACCAGGCCTGGCGTGTCGGCATCACTTCCAGACGGTTGATGTTGATGTGATCCGGCAGGGTGGCGACGTAGAAGATCTGCTCGGCGATGTCCTCGGCGGTCAGCGGCGTGGTGCCGCGGTACAGCCGGTCGCTGGCATCCTGATCGCCCTTGGTGCGGACCAGGGTGAACTCGGTCTCGGCCATGCCCGGGGCGATGTCGGTAACGCGCACGCCGGTGCCAAGCAGGTCGCAGCGCAGGTTGTAGCCGAACTGCTCGACGAAGGCCTTGGTCGCGCCGTAGACGTGGCCACCCGGATACGGCCAGTGGCCGGCCACCGAGCCGATGTTGACGATGCTGGCACCCTTGCCGGTGGCGATCAGCGTCGGCAGCAAGGCATGGGTGACGTTGACCAGGCCGGTGATGTTGGTATCGATCATGGTGTGCCAATCGGCTAGATCGACCTTTTGCGCGGGCTGCGGCGCCAGCGCCAGGCCGGCGTTGTTGACCAGGCAATCGATCTGGCGGAACTCGGCGGGCAGCTGCTCGACCACCTCCGTCACCGCGCCGGCATGGCGCACGTCGAGGGTGGCGATATGCACCGGCACCTTCGCCGACAGCTCGCTCTGCAGCTCTTCCAGGCGCTCGCTGCGCCGGCCGGTGAGCACCAGCGCCCAGCCGGCCTCGGCGAAGCGGCGGGCAGTGGCGCGGCCAAAGCCGGAGGTGGCGCCGGTGATGAATACGATCTTCTGTTTCATGCTCTTCCTCTTTCTCTTCGATGCCTGACGGTCGCGTAGACGACGCGCCAGCACGGGACGCAATGACGGCGTCCAGCTTAGGGGGCCGCGCCGCGAAGGCAAAGCGCCGCGTGCGCTGATCGCGCGCCAGCCGGCCGCCGCTGCGTTGGCCGTCGAAGCTTCACCGAATGGTCATCGCAGGTTCACGGACGCTTAGCGGGACTGCAACAGAGCCTGACTACCTTCTCGTCTAGACAAGTTGGCCGACCTCCCCGACCGCGCAGACGAGAGGGCAAGACATGAATGCGGCTATTCGAGTCGAGCGACTGAACAAGACCTTCGCCGGCAAGCAGGCGCTGTTCGACCTGGGCCTGGCGATACAGCCGGGCGAGATGGTGGCGCTGATCGGCGCGTCCGGTTCCGGCAAGTCCACGCTGTTGCGCCATCTGGCCGGCCTGGCCTGCTGCGACCGCTCCGCCGGCGGACGCATCGAGGTGCTCGGCCGCGAGGTACAGGCCACCGGCCGCCTGCATGGCGAGGTGCGCCGCCTGCGCGCCGACATCGGCTACATCTTCCAGCAGTTCAACCTGGTCACCCGCCTCAGCGTGCTGGACAACGTCCTGCTCGGCTTTCTCGGCCGCATGCCGCGCTGGCGCGGATCGCTGGGCATGTTCAGCGACGAGCAGAAGCGCCAGGCCATGGCCGCACTGGAGCGCGTCGGCCTCGCCGAGCGCGCCGCGCAGCGCGCCTCGACGCTCTCCGGCGGCCAGCAGCAGCGGGTGGCGATCGCCCGTGCGCTGACCCAGCAGGCCAAGGTGATCCTCGCCGACGAACCCATCGCCTCGCTCGATCCGGAGTCGGCGCGCAAGGTCATGGAAATCCTCGCCGACATCAACCGCCAGGACGGCAAGACCGTGGTGGTGACCCTGCATCAGGTCGATTACGCCCTGCGCTACTGCCCCCGCGCCGTGGCGCTCAAGGGCGGGCGCATCCATTACGACGGCCCCTCGGCGGCGCTCAGCGACCGCCTGCTCAACGACCTCTACGGCGCCGATCTGGACGCCAGCCTGCTGTTCTCCGACCGCGCCCGCAATGCCGAGCCGCGGTCGTTGCAGCTGGTCAACGGCTGAGCTCCACGCCACCCGACAACCAACGCCACACCCAAGGAGTGACCTCCATGTTGAAACGCTTCAGCCGTGCTCTCGCCGCCTCCACGCTGCTGGCCGGTGCCCTCGCCGGCACCGCTCAAGCCGCCGAGACCATCACCTTCGGCATCATTTCCACCGAGTCTTCGCAGAACCTGCGCAGCGTCTGGGAACCCTTCCTCGCCGACATGAGCAAGCAGACCGGCTACGAGGTGGAGGCCTTCTTCGCCCCCGATTACGCCGGGGTCATCCAGGGCATGCGCTTCGACAAGGTCGATATGGCCTGGTACGGCAACAAGTCGGCGATGGAAGCGGTGGATCGTGCCGGCGGAGAAATCTTCGCCCAGACCGTCGCCGCCAACGGCAGCCCGGGCTACTACAGCCATCTGATCGTGCACAAGGACAGCGCCCTGAACTCCGTCGAGGACGTACTGAAGAACGCCAAGAGCCTGACCTTCGCCAACGGCGACCCGAACTCCACCTCCGGCTACCTGGTGCCCGGCTATTACGTGTTCGCCAAGAACAAGGTCGACGCCGGCCAGGCCTTCAAGCGCAGCCTCAACGGCAGCCACGAAGTGAACGCGCTGTCGGTGGCGAACAAGCAGGTCGATGTCGGCACCTTCAACAGCGAAGGCATGGAGCGTCTTGAGATCACCGCGCCGGACAAGGCCGCGCAACTGAAGATCGTCTGGACCTCGCCGCTGATCCCGGCCGACCCGCTGGTGTGGCGCAAGAGCCTGAGCGACGAGCAGAAGAACAGGCTGCGCGAGTTCTTCATGAGCTACGGCGCCAAGCCGGCCGAGAAGGAAATCCTCGCCGGCCTGCAGTGGGCACCCTTCCGCGCCTCCGACAACGACCAGCTGCTGCCAATCCGCCAGCTGGAACTGTTCAAGAAGCGCAGCGAAGTCGCCGCCGATAGCAAGCTCTCCGACAGCGATCGCCAGGCCAAGCTGCAGGGCATAGACGACGAGCTGGCCAAGCTGGAACAGCGCATGGCCGAGCGCGAGCAGAAGAACGTCGCCAAGGCCAGCTGAGCAACGCCGGGCGTGGCGCGCTGGCGCCACGCTCCAATCCGCGCCGTTTTCGAGAACCGAACATGACCACTCTGAGCACCACACCGCCGCTGGCGAGCAACGACAAGCGCAGCTGGTTGCGCCTGCTCGGCTGGGGCCTGTGCCTGGCCGTACTGGCCTGGTCCTGGCAGGGCGCGGAGATGAATCCGCTGCTGCTGATCCGCGACAGCGCCAACATGGCGACCTTCGCCGCCGACTTCTTCCCGCCAGACTTCAGCAACTGGCAGCTGTACCTCAAGGAGATGCTCACCACGGTGCACATCGCCCTCTGGGGCACGCTGCTGGCGATCGTCTGCGCCATCCCGCTGGGCATCCTCAGCTCCGAGAACATAGTGCCCTGGTGGATCTACCAGCCGGTGCGCCGACTGATGGACGCCTGCCGTTCGATCAACGAGATGGTCTTCGCCATGCTCTTCGTCGTCGCCGTCGGCCTCGGCCCCTTCGCCGGCGTGCTGGCGCTGTGGATCAGCACCACCGGCGTGCTCGCCAAGCTGTTCGCCGAGGCGGTGGAAGCCATCGAGCCAGGCCCGGTGGAAGGCGTGCGCGCCACCGGTGCCAGTGCGCTGCAGGAAGTCATCTTCGGGGTGATTCCGCAGGTGCTGCCGCTGTGGATTTCCTACTCGCTGTACCGTTTCGAATCCAACGTACGCTCGGCCACGGTGGTCGGCATGGTCGGCGCCGGCGGCATCGGCGTGATCCTCTGGGAAGCCATCCGCGGTTTCCAGTTCGGCCAGACCGCCGCCCTGCTGCTGATCATCATCGCCGTGGTGAGCCTGATCGACCTGCTCTCCCAGCGCCTGCGCAAGCTCTTCATCTGACGGAGTGAAGGCCTGCCCGGCCTTCGAAAAAACCATGCAGTTGTCTAGACAACCCAGCGAACCGCTCTACCTCGAACTGGCCCAGGTGCTGCGCGGCGAGCTGCGCCACTACCGCATCGGCGACTTCCTCCCCGGCGAGATGCAGCTGGCGCGCCGCTTCGCGGTCAACCGCCACACCCTGCGCCGCGCCGTCGACGAGCTGGTACAGGAAGGCCGCCTGCTGCGCCGCCAGGGCAAGGGTACCCAGGTGCTGCAACGCCCGCTGGTCTATCCGCTGCAGGCCGACAGCGCCTACAGCGATGCGCTTGCCGCCCTCGGCGTGCGCACCGAGGCGCGCCTGCTCGAGCGGCGCCAGCTCAGCGCCAGCGCCGAGGAAGCGCGCCACCTGCAACTTACCGAAGGCGCCGCGCTGATCGAGCTGAGCACCCTGCGCCTGCTCGACGGCGAGCCGGTCAGCCTGATCCGCCACCGCTACTGCGCCAGCCACGCCGAACGCCTCGCCGACTATCAGGGCGGCTCGCTGCGCCGCTACCTCGGCGAACGCGGCCTGCCGCTGACGCGCCGTTTCAGCCTGATCGGCGCACGCCTGGCCGATCGCGACGAGGCCGCACAGCTGCTGATGCCCCTGCGCATGCCGCTGCTGTCGGTGTTCACCCTGTCCTGCGATGCCGCCGGCCGACCGGTGGAGATCGCCCTTTCGGCCAGCCGTTCCGACCGCTTCCAGTACCAGGTCGCCACCTGATGGAGAACCCCATGCACACCCGCGAACAATCCCCGCGCCAGCGCTGGATGGCCGTGCTGGCCCGCGCCAGCGCCGCCGATCTGGCGCCTTTCGAGAGTGACCTGCGCGACTGCGCCTACCAGCTGATCCGCCCCGCGGAAATCGGCATGACCCTGGTGCGCGGCCGCATGGGCGGCACCGGTGCGCCGTTCAACCTCGGCGAGATGAGCGTCACCCGCTGCGTGGTGCGCCTGGCCGATGGCAGCACCGGCTACAGCTACCGCGCCGGCCGCGACAAGCGCCAGGCCGAGCTCGCCGCGCTCGCCGACGCCCACCTGCAAGGCCCGCAACAGAGCCGCTGGCTCACTGAACTGATCGAACCGCTGGCCACCGCGCAGGCCCGGCGCGCCGCGCAAAAGGCAGCCGAAACCGCCACTACCCGCGTGGAGTTCTTCACGCTGCTGCGAGGAGAAGACTGATGAATCGCGCCCCATCCGACCTGTTGCAGGCCGCCTTCGCCGACCCGGTGCTGGATGCACAGAAGAGCTTTCGCGCCGCGCTCAAGTCCCTGGCCGAGCCGGGCACGCGCCAGCCGCTGGTCAGCGTCGCCGCCATCGAGCCGCTGCAGGCCGCCGGCTACGCGCTGTGCCTGAGCCTGCTGGATAACGACACACCGCTGTGGCTGGCGCCGGCCTTCGACACCCCCACGATCCGCGCGAACCTGGCCTTCCACTGTGGCTGCCCGATCGTCGAGGCGCGTGAGGAGGCGATGTTCGCCCTGCTTGATGCCGCCGCGCTGGACGACCTCTCCGGCTTCTACGCCGGCAGCGAGCGCTACCCGGACCAGTCCTGCACGCTGCTGATCCAGCTCGACCGTCTCGACCGCGGCCCGGCGCTGAGCTGGCAGGGCCCGGGCATCGACGGCAGCCGCCTGGTCGGCCTGCCTCTGAAACCGGCGTTCTGGCAGCAGCGCGCCGCGCGCAACGACTTCCCGCGCGGGCTCGACGCACTGTTCTGCGCTGACGGCGAAGTGCTCGGCCTGCCGCGCAGCACCCGCATCGGCGATTCGCTGCAGGAGGTGGCCTGATGTACGTCGCGGTCAAGGGTGGCGAACAGGCCATCGACAACGCCCACGCGCTGCTGGCGAAGAAGCGCCGCGGCGATACCGGCATCGCCGAACTCGGCGTCGAGCAGATTCGCCAGCAGCTGCCGCTCGCCGTGGCGCGGGTGATGAGCGAAGGCTCGCTGTACGACGAAGAACTCGCCGCGCTGGCGATCAAGCAGGCCGCCGGCGATCTGGTCGAGGCGATCTTCCTCTTGCGCGCCTACCGCACCACGCTGCCGCGCTTCGCCGAAAGCCTGCCGCTGGACACCGGCGCCATGCAGCTCAGCCGGCGCATCTCGGCGACCTTCAAGGACGTGCCCGGCGGCCAGCTGCTCGGCCCGACCTTCGACTACACCCACCGCCTGCTCGATTTCGCCCTGCTCGCCGAAGGCGAACGCGCCGGCCCGCCGGTGGATGAAAGCGCCACGCTGGGCAACTGCCCGCGGGTACTCGGTCTGCTCGGCGAGGAAGGCCTGATGACGCCGGAAGTCGACCGCGGCGAGCCGGTGCCGGACCTCACCCGTGAGCCGCTGGAGCTGCCGACGAGCCGCGCCGAACGCCTGCAGGCGCTGGCCCGCGGTGACGAGGGCTTTCTCCTGGCGCTGGGCTATTCGACCCAGCGTGGCTACGGCCGCAACCACCCGTTCGCCGGCGAGATTCGCATCGGCACCGCCGAGGTCTGGATCGAGCCGCAGGAGCTGGGCTTCCCGGTCTGCCTCGGCGAGATCGAGCTGACCGAGTGCGAGATGGTCAACCAGTTCGTCGGCGAGAGCGCCGAGCAGGCGCAGTTCACCCGCGGCTACGGCCTGGCCTTCGGTTATGCCGAGCGCAAGGCGATGGGCATGGCGCTGGTCGACCGCGCGCTGCGTGCCGGCGAGTACGGCGAGGAAGTGCAGGGCCCGGCGCAGCAGGAGGAATTCGTCCTGATGCACTGCGACAACGTCGAGGCCGCCGGATTCGTCTCGCACCTGAAGTTGCCGCACTACGTCGACTTCCAGTCCGAACTGGAGCTGATCCGCAAGCTGCGCCAGCCGCAAGCCGAGCAGACCGAAGCAGACGCCGAGACGCCAGCTAAGGAGAAACGCGCATGAATGCCCAGGCCATTCCCGCCCGCGAGGCGGGCTACAACTTCGCCTACCTCGACGAGCAGACCAAGCGCATGATCCGCCGCGCAC
Organism: Pseudomonas sp. LM13; assembly: GCF_041381355.1. NCBI lineage: Bacteria > Pseudomonadati > Pseudomonadota > Gammaproteobacteria > Pseudomonadales > Pseudomonadaceae > Pseudomonas > Pseudomonas sp. LM13. The sequence goes on along the minus strand of NZ_JACBXH010000025.1, from coordinate 39,864 downwards.
TGCTCAAGGCGGTCGCCATTCCCGGCTATCAGGTGCCCTTCGGCAGCCGCGAGATGCCGCTGCCCTACGGCTGGGGCACCGGCGGCATGCAGCTGACCGCCGCCATTCTCGGCGCCGACGACGTGCTCAAGGTGATCGACCAGGGCGCCGACGACACCACCAACGCGGTGTCGATCCGCCGCTTCTTCGCCCGCACCGCCGGGGTCGCCACCACCGAACGCACCCCGGAAGCGACGGTGATCCAGACGCGCCACCGCATCCCGGAAACCCCGCTCGCCGCCGGGCAGATCATGGTGTACCAGGTGCCGATTCCCGAGCCGCTGCGCTTCATCGAGCCATCGGAAACCGAGACGCGCACCATGCACGCGCTGGGCGACTACGGCGTGATGCACGTGAAACTCTACGAGGACATCGCCACCTTCGGCCACATCGCCACCAGCTACGCCTACCCGGTGACGGTGGACGGGCGCTACGTGATGGACCCGTCGCCGATTCCCAAATTCGACAACCCCAAGCTGGACCGCAGCCCGGCACTGATGCTGTTCGGCGCCGGCCGCGAGAAGCGCCTCTACGCCGTGCCGCCGTACACCCGCGTGGTCAGCCTGGATTTCGAGGATCACCCGTTCCAGATCCAGCAGTGGGAACAGTGCTGCGCCATCTGTGGCAGCGGCGATTCCTACCTCGACGAGCTGATCGTCGACGACGCCGGCAGCAAGCAGTTCGTCTGCTCGGATACCGACTATTGCGCGCAGCGCGCCCAGCAACAGGAGAGCCGCCCATGAGTGCCGCCGAACAACTGCTGCCCGCCGCGGGCGTCGGCACCGAGCCGCTGTTCGCGGTGCGCGACCTGACCCGTCTGTACGGCCCGGACAAGGGCTGCCAGGGCGTGTCCTTCGACCTCTACCCCGGCGAAGTGCTGGGCATCGTCGGCGAGTCGGGCTCGGGCAAGTCCACCCTGCTCTCGCTGCTCTGCGGCCGCTGCCCGCCGGATCGCGGCAGCGTGCAGTACCGCGACGCTGCCGGCGACTGGCTCGACCTCTACGCCGCCAGCGAGGCCGAGCGGCGCACGCTGCTGCGCACCGAGTGGGGCTTCGTCGAGCAGAACCCGCGCGACGGCCTGCGCATGGGGGTCTCCGCCGGCGCCAACATCGGCGAGCGGCTGATGGCCCAGGGCGTCAGGCATTACGGCCAGCTGCGCGCCGCCGGGCTGGACTGGCTCAGACAGGTGGAGATCGACCCGGCGCGCATCGACGACCTGCCGCGGACCTTCTCCGGCGGCATGCAGCAGCGCCTGCAGATCGCCCGCAACCTGGTCTCCAGCCCGAAGCTGGTGTTCATGGACGAACCCACCGGCGGCCTCGACGTGTCGGTGCAGGCACGCCTGCTCGACCTCCTGCGCGGGCTGGTGCGCGAGCTGGACCTGGCGGTGGTGATCGTCACCCACGACCTCGCCGTGGCGCGCCTGCTGGCCGACCGGCTGATGGTGATGCGCCGCTCGCGGGTGGTGGAGTCGGGCCTGACCGACCAGATCCTCGACGACCCGCAGCACCCCTACACGCAGCTCCTGGTGTCCTCGGTGCTGCAGCCATGAAGGAATCCGTCATGACGAACCTGATCGAGGTCCGCGACCTCGCCAAGACCTTCACCCTGCACCAGCAGCACGGCGTCAGCCTGCAGGTGCTGCGCGGGCTGAACTTCACCGTCGCCGCCGGCGAGTGCCTGGTGCTGCACGGCCAGTCCGGTGCCGGCAAGTCGACGCTGCTGCGCACGCTGTACGGCAACTACCTGCCGGCCGGCGGCAGCATCCGTATCCGCCACGCCGGCGACTGGCTGGAGCTGGTCGGTGCCGAGCCGCGCCAGGTACTGGCGGTGCGCCGGCAGACGCTGGGCTATGTCAGCCAGTTCCTGCGGGTAATTCCACGGGTGCCGGCGCTGGAGGTGGTGATGGAACCGGCGCTGGCGCGCGGCTGGACGCGTGTCGACGCCGAGGCGCGGGCGGAGGCGCTGCTGACCCGGCTGAACATTCCCGAGCGGCTCTGGCAGCTGGCCCCCGGCACCTTTTCCGGCGGCGAGCAGCAGCGGGTCAACCTGGCGCGCGGCTTCATGGTGAGCTGGCCGGTGCTGCTGCTCGACGAACCCACTGCCTCGCTGGACGAAGCCAACGCCACCGTGGTGCTGGAACTGATCGACGAAGCCAAGACCGCCGGCAGCGCGCAGATCGGCATCTTCCACGACCGCGCGATCCGCGAGGCAGTCGCCGATCGTTACCTGGACATGACGCAGGAGGACCTGGCCCATGCCAGCTGAACAGATACTCAGCAACGCCCGCCTGGTGCTGGCCGATCAGGTGATCCACGGCAGCCTGCTGATCCGCGACGGCCTGATCGCCGACATCAGCGCAGGCGCCAGCAGCCTGCCGCAGGCCCAGGACCTGGACGGCGCCCTGCTGCTGCCGGGGCTGGTGGAACTGCACACCGACAATCTGGAAAAGCACATGAGCCCGCGCCCCGGCGTGGACTGGCCGTCCGCCTCGGCAGTACTGACCCATGACGCACAGATCGTCGCCGCCGGCATCACCACGGTGTTCGATGCGCTGTCGATCGGCGATATCAATCCCAAGGGCAAGCGCATGCAGCAACTCGGCGTGATGCTCGAGGCCATCGCCGAGGCCGAAGCGGCCGGACAGACCCGCGCCGAACACCGCCTGCACCTGCGCTGCGAAGTCAGCCACCAGCAGTGCCTGGAGCTGTTCCGCGAGCTGGTCGAGCAGCCGCTGGTGCAGTTGGTCTCGGTGATGGACCATGCGCCAGGCCAGCGCCAGTTCGCGCGCATGGAGAAGTACCGCGAGTACTACATGGGCAAGTACCACCTGAGCCCGGCGGAGATGGATCACTTCGTCAGCGAGCAGCTGGCCAACTCGACGCGGCACAGCGACCAGCAGCGCGCCGCCATCGTCGATATCTGCCGCAGCCGCGAACTGGCGCTGGCCAGCCATGACGATGCGACGCTCGATCACGTCGAGGAATCGGCCGGCTACGGCATGGCCATCGCCGAATTCCCGACCACCTTCGAGGCCGCCGAGGCCAGCCACGCACGCGGGCTGAAGGTGTTGATGGGCGCGCCGAACATCGTTCGTGGCGGCTCGCACTCGGGCAATATCGCCGCTGCCGATCTGGCCCGGCGTGGCGTGCTGGACATCCTTTCCAGCGACTACTACCCGGCCAGTCTGCTGCAGGCCGCGCTGGGCCTGGCCGAACAGGACAACGGCTACGACCTGCCGCGCGCCATCGCCACCATCAGCCTGGCGCCGGCACGCGCGGCCGGGCTGGATGATCGCGGCGAGATCGCCGTCGGGCTGCGCGCCGACCTGGTCCAAGCGCAGGTGCACAAGGGCCAGCCGGTGATCGGCCAGGTCTGGCGCCAGGGCCGGCGCGTGTTCTGATGCATTCGCGCCCGCACCATGATGTCCCATGCGGGGCGGCCTGCCGCTACCATGCCGGTCCACGCCCCGCGTTCTCCCGTCTCTGGAGGTGATCTGATGCAAGGCCGCCTGATCTATCTGATCGGCCCGTCCGGCGCTGGCAAGGACAGCCTGCTCGACGCTGCCCGCGCGCCGCTAGCCGAGCGTGGCGTGCGCATCGCCCGGCGGGTCATCACCCGCTCGGCCGAAGCCATCGGCGAAGCCGCACACTCGGTGAGCATCGAACAGTTCGAGCGCCTGGAGGCCGAGCGGGCGTTCGCCCTCGCCTGGCGCGCGAACGGGCTGGCCTACGGCATTCCCGCCGAAATCGACGCTTGGCTGGCGGCCGGCGAGGATGTGCTGGTCAACGGCTCGCGCGGCTATCTGCCCGAGGCGCGGCAGCGCTACCCGGACCTGCTGGCGGTATTGCTGACCGTCGAGCAGGACGTGCTGCGCGAGCGCCTGCTGACCCGCGGCCGGGAGACGCCCGAGCAGATCGAGGCACGCCTGGCGCGCAATGCACTGTTCAGCGGTGAGCTGGACGACTACGTCCGCGTGGACAATTCCGCTTCGCTGCAAAGCAGCGTCGAACGCCTGCTGCAGCTGCTCGACGAGCACCGCCAATGCGGCTGACCCTGCTCGGCACCGGCGGCGCCGCACAGGTGCCGGTGTATAACTGCGCCTGTCCGGCCTGCCGCGCCGCGCAGCTCGACCCGCGTCGCCGCCGCCGTGCCTGCTCGGCGCTGGTGGAATGTGGCGACCAGCGCTGGCTGCTCGACAGCGGTCTGCCTGATCTCTGCGAGCGCTTTGCCCCGGGCAGCTTCAACGGCATCCTGCAGACCCATTACCACGCCGACCACGCCCAGGGCCTGCTGCAGCTGCGCTGGGGCGTGGGACTGAGCATCCCGGTGCACGGCCCGGACGATCCCCACGGCCTCGCCGACCTCTACAAGCATCCCGGCATCCTCGATTTCAGCGAGCCGTTCGCCGCCTTCGAACAACGCATGCTCGGCACGCTGCGGGTCACGGCGCTGCCACTGGTGCATTCGAAACCCACCTTCGGCTATCTGCTGGAAGGTCACGGGCGCCGTATCGCCTACCTCACCGACACCGTCGGCCTGCCGGACAGCACGCGTGAACGGCTGCAGGACATCGCGCTGGATGTGCTGGTGCTGGACTGCTCAACACCGCCGCGCGACGCGCCACCGCGCAATCACAACGACCTGACCCGTGCGCTGCAGAGCATCGACGACCTGCAGCCGTCGCAAGCCGTGCTGACCCACATCGGCCACGAGCTGGATGCCTGGTTCATGCATGCGTCACGGGAACTGCCGGGCAAGGTGTGCCTGGCATACGACGGGATGACGCTCTAGCGCTGCACGGACGACGCGAAAGCTAACTTCAGGGAAAGGGACGAAACAGCCGTTGGCCCGCTGGTGACGCGTGGAAAACGCTGCGCGGTTTTCCACCCTACGAGTACCAATCCGATGGCGATGGCGATGGCGATGGCGATGGCGATGGCGATGGCGATGGCGATGGGAGCGTAGGGTGGATAACGCGAAGCTTATCCACCATGGGTCCGTTGCATGGCGAAACGTCGGGCAGGGCCTCCGACGCGTGGAAAACGCTTCGCGGTTTTCCACCCTACAGCCATGAAGCATGAAGCGGTTTCCGGGCTGACGTCGGCTAGCGCCCCGGCTGCGGGCGGAAACCCGGCACGCTGCTCGGGCGCTCGATCCGCGCGGCCGGCATGCTGCAGTTGAGGTCACGGAACGGGCGACCGTCGAGTTTCTGCCAACCCTCGCCCGGTGAGGTCTGGCGGCAGATGATGGTGCCGTCGACTTTGCTCTGCCATTGGTAATAGGGCGCCGGCGCGGCGCTGGCGGCGATTGGCAGGAACAGACTGAGGACGAGCAGAACGATGCGCATGGCGGACTTCGGCGTTGCGATGGCGCCACTCTAACCCTTCGCCCGCGCTGCGCAAGTGCCGTCCAGCGCGCTCAGTACCAGACCCTGGCGGCCTCGCGCATGAAGATTTCCACGGTCTTCGGCCCGATCCCCTCGAATTCCGCCAGCCGCCGCTCCAGCTCCTTGCGGTTCTCGCTGAGTTCATGGATGCGCCCGAGCTTGCCGCCATATTCCTGGTTGAGCTTCTCGCAGAGCTTGAGCAGCCGCTCGGCGGTGGACTCGTCGTAGCGTACGTAGTGTCCTTCACCGAGCATGTCCACCAGTTGCTGCCAGCTGCAGTTGCCCAGTTTTCGCGGGGTATCGCGCTTGTGCTTGTCGACGATCACGCGATACGCCTCGGCGGCGATGTCCTGCTGGATGCGCTTGCCGAACAGAAAGCTGGCGAGAAACCACTTGAACAGCGCGTGCTCACCGTCACTCATGTCGATGCCCAGATCCTTGGCGCTGATTTTCGCGCTCATGGCGAGCCCTCCATCGAACGATTCGTCTGCATTCGAAGCCCGCGCGCCGGACAAGTTTCGCGCTCACTTCCGCCCCGATAAGCGGTTTCTTGCCGAGACCTCTCATCGCATAGGCGGATTTTTGCCTATCGCGCCTTTCCATGCAGGCAGCAGCCCTTGTAGCAGGGGCTTTGCGTGCCTGGCACGGCTTCTGCTACTAGCAATCTGATCGATGCTATTCCAACGACAAGAAGAGCTGCCAGCGATATCCATCCTCCGGATCTCTCCGGTGCCATCGCCCCTCTGCTTGCTCGTCTGGCGCGTTCCCGAACGCGGCATCGTCTATCGTCAACATGCTGCGTCAACCAATAAAAACGAAACGGAGATCCACCATGAGACTGACCAAACGCCTGGGCCTGCTCGCTGCCGCTGCGGCCTTCACTGCCAGCACCGCGGCCGTCGCTGCGCCGACCTTCATCAACATCCTCACCGGCGGCACCAGCGGTGTGTACTACCCGATCGGCGTGGCCCTGTCGCAGCAGTACAACAAGATCGACGGCGCCAAGACTTCCGTGCAAGCCACCAAGGCTTCGGTGGAAAACCTCAACCTGCTGCAGGCCGGCCGTGGCGAACTGGCCTTCTCCCTGGGTGACTCGGTGGCCGACGCCTGGAACGGTGTCGAGGACGCCGGCTTCAAGGCTCCGCTCAAGCGCCTGCGCGCCATCGCCGGTACCTACAACAACTACATCCAGATCGTTGCCAGCGAAGAGTCCGGCATCAAGACTCTGGAAGACCTCAAGGGCAAGCGCATCTCCGTCGGCGCGCCGAAGTCCGGCACCGAGCTGAACGCCCGCGCGATCTTCAAGGCCGCCGGCCTGAGCTACGAGGACATGGGCCGCGTCGAGTTCCTGCCCTACGCCGAGTCGGTCGAGCTGATCAAGAACCGCCAGCTGGACGCCACCCTGCAGTCCTCGGGCCTGGGCATGGCCGCCATCCGCGACCTGGCCAGCACCATGCCGGTGACCTTCGTCGAGATTCCGGCCGCCGTGGTCGACAAGATCGAGAGCGACGCCTATCAGGCCGGCGTGATTCCGGCCGGCACCTACGACGGTCAGGATGCCGACGTGCCGACCGTGGCCATCACCAACATCCTGGTCAGCCATGAGAAGGTTTCCGACGAAGTGGCCTACCAGATGACCAAGCTGATGTTCGACAACCTGTCGGCCCTGGGCAACGCTCACTCCGCCGCCAAGGACATCAAGCTGGAAAACGCCACCAAGAACCTGCCGATCCCGCTGCACCCGGGCGCCGAGCGCTTCTACAAGGAAGCCGGGGTTCTCAAGTAACCCAGCGCTGATAGACGGGCGGAGCGGGCCCTGCGGCCTGCTCCAGTCCGCTTCCTTGTAGCAGCAGGCTTGCCCGCGTCGCCTCGTTGGCAAGCCTGCTTCTACAGGCCCCACCTTGCAGTGAGAGAGTGATTCCATGAGCGAAAGCCAAGGGCTGCACGCCAGTCCCAGCGAATGGCCGAGGGCGCTGTTCTACGTCGCCCTGCTGTTCTCCATCTACCAGATCGTCACCGCCGCCTTTCACCCGGTGTCCAGCCAGGTACTGCGTGCCGGTCACGTCGGTTTCCTGTTGCTGCTGGTGTTTCTCTGCTACCCGGCGCGCGGCAACGGCAAGCCGTTCCAGCCGGTTGCCTGGGCACTCGGCCTGGCCGGTTTCGCCACCTTCTTCTACCAGTGGTACTTCGAGGCTGACCTGATCCAGCGCTCCGGCGACATGACTACCACCGACATGGTGGTCGGCCTGACGCTGATCGTGCTGGTCTTCGAGGCCGCGCGCCGGGTCATGGGCATCGCCCTGCCGATCATCTGCGGGCTGTTCCTCGCCTACGGCCTGCTCGGCGAATACCTGCCCGGTGATCTCGCGCACCGCGGCTATTACCTGGACCAGATCGTCAACCAGCTGTCGTTCGGCACCGAAGGCCTGTACGGCACGCCGACCTACGTTTCGGCGACCTACATCTTCCTGTTCATCCTGTTCGGCTCGTTCCTCGAGCAGGCGGGGATGATCAAGCTGTTCACCGACTTCGCCATGGGCCTGTTCGGCCACAAGCTCGGCGGCCCGGCCAAGGTGTCGGTGGTGTCCTCAGCGCTGATGGGCACCATCACCGGTTCCGGCGTGGCCAACGTGGTCACCACCGGCCAGTTCACCATCCCGCTGATGAAGCGCTTCGGCTATCGCCCGGCCTTCGCCGGTGGTGTCGAGGCCACCTCGTCGATGGGCAGCCAGATCATGCCGCCGGTGATGGGCGCGGTAGCGTTCATCATGGCCGAGACCATCAACGTGCCCTTCGTCGAGATCGCCAAGGCCGCGCTGATTCCGGCGCTGCTGTACTTCGGCTCGGTGTTCTGGATGGTCCATCTGGAAGCCAAGCGCGCTGGCCTCAAGGGCCTGCCGAAGGACGAGTGCCCGAGTGCCTGGGCCGCAGTGAAGGAGCGCTGGTACCTGCTGATCCCGCTGCTGGTGCTGGTCTGGCTGCTGTTCTCCGGACGCACACCGATGTTCGCCGGCACCATTGGCCTGTCGCTGACAGCCATCGTCATCCTCGGCTCGGCGATCATCCTCAAGGTGTCGTCGTTCGGCCTGCGCATTGCCTTCTGGATCGCCCTCGGCCTGCTCTGCGCCGGGTTCTTCCAGCTCGGCATCGGGGTGATCTTCGGCGTCATCGCCGCGCTGGTGGCCGTATGCTGGTTCATCAAGGGCGGCCGCGACACCCTGACCATCTGCCTGCACGCGCTGGTCGAAGGTGCGCGCCATGCGGTGCCGGTGGGTATCGCCTGTGCCCTGGTGGGCGTGATCATCGGGATCGTTTCGCTGACTGGCGTGGCCTCGACCTTCGCCGGCTACATCCTCGCGGTCGGCGAGAACAACCTGTTCCTCTCGCTGGTGCTGACCATGCTGACCTGCCTGGTGCTGGGCATGGGCATCCCGACCATTCCCAACTACATCATCACCAGCTCCATCGCCGCACCGGCACTGCTGGACCTGGGCGTGCCGCTGATCGTCTCGCACATGTTCGTCTTCTACTTCGGCATCATGGCCGACCTCACTCCGCCGGTGGCGCTGGCCTGCTTCGCTGCGGCCCCCATCGCCAAAGAGAAGGGCCTGAAGATCAGCCTGTGGGCGATCCGTATCGCCGTTGCCGGCTTCGTGGTGCCATTCATGGCGGTGTACAACCCGGCGCTGATGATGCAAGGCGGCGACTGGGGCGCCACGCTGTATATGCTGCTCAAAGCCGCGTTCGCCATCGGCCTGTGGGGCGCTGTGTTCACAGGCTACCTGGAGCGGCCCATGGCGCTGTGGGAAAAAGTGCTGGGCTTCGTCGCCGGTGCGGCGATGATCCTCGCCACGCCGATGAGTGACGAGATCGGCTTCGCCCTCGGCGCGATCTTCCTCGCTCAGCACATCTGGCGCGCCCGTCGCGCCGAGCCGGCGGCGGCGTGATCGGTCTGTGCCTGGGGCTGGCCGGTGTGGTGTGGGCCGAAGTGCCCACGCCCACCTTCACCCTGGCGTGGAACCACACGATCGAGAAGATCCGCTGGGAAGAGGATTACCGCGTGACGCCGGACGGGCTGCTGCTCGGCGAAGCGCGGGTCAAGGGTTCTGGTGCCGGGATGGAAATCCCGGATGACGCCGAACTGCGCGACGGGGCCTGGCACTACCAGCGCCAGATGCCTGCGTTGCCACTCCTGCGCCTGGGGCGAACCCCCGAGGCAGGAGATTACCAACTGTGTTTTGACCAGCGTTGCCACGCCATGAGCGAATGGCTCGGCCCGCCACAAGCGGACCAGCCGGCGCTGGAAGTCTGGGGCTGTACCGTGCAAACGGCGAGTGTCGGGAACGATTGACCGGCTCGCCGGTGATCGTTGAGGAGGGGTGTTCGCGCAGGCGGCACCCCTTTTTCTTTGGTTCTTTTCCGGCCAGGCAAGGCTGGGTGCGCTGGATGAACGGTTTGTTTGATAGCGCTTAGCGAGTCGCCTGAAAGTCTGGTTTCGCCCTGCTGGGCGAGTTTCTTTTGGCAGTCGCCCCAAAAGAAACCAAAAGGTCTTGCCCCTGCCATCCGGCCCCGCGCTTCGCGCGGGGTACGTTCGCTCCATCGCTGCTCCAGGGGTCGGCTTACAAGGGCCATCCATGGCCCTTTAAGCCTTTCGCCGCATCCCTGCGGCTCAACCCCTTACACAGCGATTCCACTCACCCTCCTGATGGGGCGCTTGCGTATCGCCTGATACTCTGTGCGAACAACAGCAAGAACATGAGAAGCCCTAGGACTCTCGGGAGCCACTACTGCAATCCTATGGCAGACGCATTGAGCAGCGCGGTAGCGCGGTAGCGCGGTAGCGCCGGGGGCAGCTTTCTACTCAGGGGCTTGGGGACAATTAACGAATTCTTGGCTTGGCTTTAATAACGCTTTTTGTGCACAGGGATTCAGGCGACTCCATACGCCCCTTCAGGAGGGTGAACGAAGCCGTCGTGGAGAGGGGCGAGCCGCAGGGATGCGGCGAGAGCCGTAAAGGGCCATGGATGGCCCTTGTACGGCGACCCTCGGAACGGCGGCGTAGGGAACGAACCCGGAGCGAAGCGCAGGGCCGGATGCAGGGGCAAAGCGTTTTTGGTTACTTTTTCCGCGCCTGGAAAAAGTGACTCGCCCAGCAGGGCGAAACCAAACTCCCAAGCAGCTCGCAAATAGTTCCAAAAACTCAACACTCAACAGCCCAAGATCGTTCCCTCCTAACGCCGCACCACCCTTTTCCCCGACCAAAAAAAAGACGCACACCCCTTTCGGTGGTGTGCGCCAAAGCGTCCCGCTCGCACGCTGTTACTTGGTTTGCATGATCAGATCCCGACGCATCAGCGTCTTGATCTTCACCAGATGGTCGTCTTCCTGAGTCTTGGCATGACCGAAGCTGTCGGCGATGTTCGGATGACCGGCCGCCTGCGCCAGTTCGATCAGCAGTTCCCAGGCGGCGTTGTCAGCCAGCTCGGCCGTCAGCAGTGCGTTCATGCACTGCGCGACGTTGGTCCGCGGATCGGTCAGCACCTGCATGATGCCCATCGCCATGACCCCGGCGACATCTGCGCTCGGCGTCTGCGCGGTGGGGTCGGCGCCGAGTTTTTCCATCGCCGTATGCACCAGCATCATGTGCTCGAACTCTTCGTCGCGGATGTGCTGCAGCACGCCCACCAGGTCGTTGCCCGAGTCGAGGTTGCGCGCCTTGGCGATCATCGCCTCGTACAGGCGCACGCCGTTGCGTTCGAAGGCCAGGCGCTCGCCGAGCTTGTCGATGAACACCTCGGGGCTCTTGCCCTTCATCATGTCGAAGCTGGTCTTGAGCATGCCCTTGGCCGAGCCAGGCACCGGCACGGAGCCGATGCGGTCGGCCTCGGCGGCCCGTTCGGTGCGCTCGACCAGCATGCCGCGCTCATCGCCCGGCACGTCCGGGTGGATGTCGTTGACCGCGTCGAGCAGGCGCTTGGTGTCCTTCGGGGACATCTGCACGCCGGTGAAGTTGGAACCCACTTTCGCTGCAGTAGCCATGTTCGTCTCCTCAGGAAGCCTTGCGCATCAGTTCGCCACCCGGCGCCCACTGGTAACCCGCCGAGACGATGTCCGAGGCGAGCCCTTGCGAGGCGAGGTGGTTGCGGTAATCGAGCGAGGACTGCGGCTCCTTGCCCTTGTCCACGTAGGCGGGGCCGGCGGTACGCAGGTTGACCTCGGCGGCCAGTACTTGGCGCACGAAATCGCGCTGGCTCTTGAACTCGACCATCTTCGGCAGCGGGCCGGCGAGGACCTCGGCCGGGTCGCGGCCTTCGAGCTTCTTGAACCATTCGCAGGCGACATTGAGGTGGCCCAGCTCATAGTCGAGGAAGCGCTCCCACATGGCCTTGATGCGCGGGTTGGTCTCCTGCTCGGCGCAGCTGGCGTACATGTAGACCTCCATCGCTTCGTGCACCAGCCACTTCTCCATATGGCTCTCGCTCGGGTCGGACAGCGCGCCGTACTGGGTCACGTGCTGCTCTTCCACCGAGGCGATTTCGGCATACAGCTGGCGCGCCAGCGGGTCGGCGAACAGCGGGCCGATGTTCATGTAGTAGTCGTGGGTCTGGTATTCCGCGCCGGTGATAAGCGCCGCGTGGATCTTGGTAATGAGCGCGGCGGAGTTCTTCTCGTAGTTGTCGCGGATGTCGTTTTCCGGATGACGATGGTGCTCCGATGTTTTCCGCCCGGGCACGATATCGGTATAGCCCTGCAGGATGTTGTTGGCATCCTTGCCCTCGAGGCGATCGAGCATCGCCGAGTAGCGGTACAGGTGATCGAAGTCTTCCAGCAGGCCGAAGCGATAGGTCTGCGCCTGGTAGGGGTCGGGCTCATTCTGCGCCACGGCCGCGGTCACCTCGATGGCCACCTGTTCGTAGGCGACGGTGGTTTCCAGCGGCGAGTGGTCGGCGCCGATCAGCCAGTTGACCATGGTCGCCTGGTGTTGCTCGACGCGGCGGATCTCGGCCAGCGGCAGGCGCAGCTCCTTGTTGAAGCGCGCAATGCCGTGCTTGAGGCGCAGGGCGTCGGTCTCGACGCCGTTCATGAGGATGATGCGCACACGGGTAAACGCATCGTCATCGAGTTTGCTGATCGGCTTGCCGGCCATTTCCTTCCATGTGAACTTCTGCTTCTCCAGTGGCGTGCCTTTGTTATCGAGAATTCCGGAAATGGTCTCCATGGAGCCTCCGTTGCTATGCGTGGGTATCAGGCATGAGGGATCGCCGCCGTATGAAATCGGCGACCTAGTAAAGAGGACCGGAGGGTTCGAAAAACGATTCGCACCGTTCAGCGGACAGGCGTATCGCTGCCGATGAACGGCAGATCGGGGATTTTCGACGCAAGAGCCATGACGGCGCGTAACGCCCGCGGCAACAGGCCGCGCCGTTTCGCTTGTTCAGTCGGCCAGTTTTGAAAGTTTGGCTTCCCGCTCGTCGGCAGGCAGTTCCGTGAGCGCCGCGACCGCCTGGTGAAAGCGCGCCCAGTCCCGCTCGCACCGCTCGAACAACTCGGCAAAGCTCGGCACCCAGCGGTCATACAGGCCGAACGGCAAGAGCGTGGCGTTGTTCAGCGGCTGGGCGAACCAGCGATCGAAGCGCCTATCGCCGTTCCACTGGCTGTCACGCAAGTGTCGATAGCGCTGACGCAGCGTCGCGAACTCGGCCTGCTTCAGCGCGCGCATCTCGCCTGGCGAGCGACCCGAGGCATACAGCCGGTCGAGGCGCTGGCGAGTCTCGAGTAGCAGCTCAACCAGTTGTCGATAGCGCACCCGCGCCTGTTCATCCCGCTGTGGCAAGCCGCGATGCGCCCGCCACTGGCGCAGGCCCTCGCGCTCGACAAAGGTGGCGTAGGACTCGTTGAAGGCGGTGTCGCCGGGAAGATAGAGCTGCTGATGAGCCAGCTCGTGGAAGATCAGCGCCGCCAGCTGCTCGTCGTTGCGCCGCAGCATCGAGCTGAGCAGCGGATCGGCGAACCAGCCCAGCGTGGAATAGGCCTCGACACCCGCCACATGGGTATCCAGCCCGCTCAGCCGCAGCCGCGCCGCCTCGCCGCGGGCGGCACCCTGGCGGAAGTAGCCGCGATAGGCCACGCAGCCGGCGATGGGAAAGCAGTGCTCCAGCGGCTTGACCGAGAACTCCTCGGTGGCGAACAGATTCCACACCACATAGGGCCGACCGAGTTCGGCGTAGAGCCGATAGCTGTCGTTGTCCGGCAACTCCAGCGCCTGGCTGGCGAAGCGACGCGCCTGCAACACCTCGCCCAGCCGTCGGCGCAACGCCGCATCGCGCGATTCATCGACGATCAGCGCCTCGATGGGTTCGCGCTGGCGCAGCAACTCCAGCTGGCCGGCGGCGAGCTGGCCGTAATAACTGCAACCATTCAGACAGACGGCAAGCAGCAGGGGAACCCAGCGCAGGCTGCGGCTGTCGATGGAGGCGGCGTTGGGCTTGAGCATCGGGTGTACCGCTCAGTTGTCGGACTGGCGCCAGCGCGCGTAGCGCACCCTACAAAGGCCGTGCTGCCGATTGCAACCTGCGGCAGCGCATGACGCCCAATCGAACCCTCGCCGGCCATGATCACCGGCTGGAGCCTTGTACATGCGCGGTTTCCTTCTCGTCACTCTGCTCGCCAGCCTGGCCGGCTGCTCCATGTGGATGCCCAAGCCCGATCCCGAGCAGGCCTGGATCGAGCTCAACCCGAACGGCGAAACCCAGCTGCAGGCGGTGGCCGTGGATGGCAAGACACTGGAAGACGACCGCTATTTCCAGGTTCAGCCTGGCAGCCGCAAGCTGGAGATGCGCTACCGCTTCGAGGTCAATGGCGCCAATGTCGGCCCCGGCAGCAACCCGCTGCCGCGCGACTGCAAGCTGACCCTGGAATACGACAAGTTCACCGCCGGCGCGCGCTATCGCCTGGTGGCCGGCGGCTATGGCTTCCGGCCCTGGGCCAAGCTCTACGACCAGCACCAGTACGTGCTGGCCCGCGCCGAGGAAAAGGGCTGCGGCGACCTCGCCGGCCGCTGAGTCCGCGTTGAAATGCGCCGTCATCTGGCGCACCCTCGACGGCATCGGTGAGGCGCAGCGCTTCTCACCCCGCCATTCCGCCGAGGATCCAGCCATGCGTCGCGCACTCCCCCTCGTCCTGCCCGCCCTTCTCGCCCTGGCCGGCTGCGCCGGGCCATTGCCGCAACCCGACCCGAACATGGCCTGGGTCGACATGACCGCACAGCCCAGCGACATCTTCATGTCCGACCAGCTGGACGGCAAACGCACCCCCGACGGTCGCTATTTCCAGGTCCCGCCGGGTGCCCATGAACTCGAAGCGCGCTACGAATTCGAAGTGACAGGGGGCGACTTCGGCCTGTTCGGCGAAACCCACACCATTCGCTGCACCCTGGTGATCCGCTACGACGACTTCCAACCCGGCCAGCGCTACCTGTTCCAGGCCCGCTCGCTGGGTTTCACCCCGCAAGGCTGGTTGCGCGACGAACAGCGCAACGTGCTGGTCGAGGCCGAGGCCGAGCATTGCCACTGAGCCCGCTCGCACCCGACCGCCTTACGTCATGAGGTAAACGATGTCCCGCATTGCAAACACCCGCTTCTCCGCGCTCGACCTGGCGCCGATCCGCGACGACGGCACGCCGGCTCAGGCGCTGCACAACGCCCTGGCCCTGGCGCGTCACGTCGAGGGGCTCGACTTCCAGCGCTTCTGGGTGGCCGAACACCACAACATGGACGGCATCGCCAGCGCCGCCACCGCGGTGCTGCTCGGCTACCTGGCCGCCAACACCACGCGCATCCGTCTCGGTGCCGGTGGGGTGATGCTGCCGAACCACGCGCCGCTGGTGATCGCCGAGCAGTTCGGCACGCTGGAAGCGCTCTACCCGGGCCGCATCGACCTCGGGCTCGGTCGCGCCCCCGGCGCCGATCAGTTCACCGCCCACGCGCTGCGCCGCGACCGCATGGGCAGCGCCGACGACTTCCCGCAGGACGTCGAGGAGCTGGAGCTGCTGCTCGGTCCGCGCCAGCCCAATCAGCGCGTCATCGCCATGCCGGGAGTGAACAGCAACATACCGATCTGGCTGCTCGGCTCCAGCCTGTTCAGTGCCCAGCTGGCCGCGGCCAAGGGACTGCCCTACGCCTTCGCCTCGCACTTCGCGCCGCGCTACATGCATCAGGCGATCAAGCTCTATCGCGACAACTTCAAGCCCTCGGCGGTGCTCGACAAGCCCTACGTGATGCTCGGCGTGCCGCTGATCGCCGCCGACAGCGACGAGCAGGCCGAGTACCTGGTGACCAGCGTCTACCAGCGCATTCTCTCGCTGATCCGCGGACAGAGCCTGGTGCTGCGCCCGCCGGTGCAGAGCATGCAGGGCCTGTGGCTGCCGCATGAGCAGCAGGCCGTGGGCGACTTCCTCGGCCTGGCGCTGATCGGCGGCCCGGAGAAGGTTCGCGCGCGTCTCGACGTGCTGCTGGAGCAGACCCAGGCCGACGAGCTGATCTTTACCTGCGACCTCTACGAAACCGCCGACCGCCATCGCGCCTTCGAGATCGTCGCCGAGCTGCGCCAGTAGAAAGCCGGCCGCTGCCCTGACCGGTGGCGGCCTCACGCGGCACTGCCGGCGAACCCTGCCGCCGGCCACCGTTCCAATGGCATACACCCCTGGGCGCAACACCGCGCCCCGCCATCGGAACACGCATGAATTTTCTCGAATGGATGGCCGTACTCGGCGTCCTGCTGCTGATCCTCGCCCTCGCCTCGGCCTTCCTGCGCTGGCTGCCAATCACCACGTCCCTGATCTACCTCGGTTTCGGCGTGCTCATCGGCCAGCTTGGCATCGGCCTGTGGGAGATGGAATTCCTGCATATCGCCGGCTGGATGGAACACCTCACCGAAGTCGCCGTGCTGGTCTCGCTGTTCGTCAGCGGCCTCAAGCTGCGCATGCCGCTACGGCATCCGGCGTGGAAGAGCGCCTATGTACTGGCCGGGCCGGTGATGCTCGCCTGCATCGGTGGCGTCACCCTGCTCTGCCACTACCTGTTCGGCCTGAGCTGGGGTGTCGCGGTGCTGATCGGGGCGATCCTGGCGCCCACCGATCCGGTACTGGCGAGCCTGGTGCAGGTCAACGATGCCCGCGACAGCGACCGCCTGCGCTACGGCCTGTCCGGCGAGGCGGGCTTCAACGATGGCACCGCGTTTCCCTTCGTGGTGTTTGGCCTGATGCTCATCGCCCAGGGCCAGCTGGAGGCCGACTGGGTCAGCGAGTGGGCGCTGCACCGGCTGCTGTGGGCGGTGCCGGCGGGACTGCTGATCGGCTTTCTGCTCGGCAAACTGGTCGGCCGCGTGGCCATCTATCTGCGCGCACGCCACACCGATACGGCGATGTCGCCCAACGACTCGCTGGCCCTGGCGCTGATCGCGCTGGCCTACGTCGGCGCCGAGCTGGCTGGTGCCTGGGGCTTTCTCGCGGTGTTCGCCGCCGGTCTCGGCCTGCGTCACGCGGAAATCGCCGCCGCCGGGCGCTCCGAGACGCCATCCGAGGAGCTGATCAACGACGCCGTCCCGCACCTCGCCGAAGGCGGCCTGGCGCCCCGCGCGCTGTCGCTGGACGATCGCCAGCTGGGCCAGCCAAAGGTCGCCGCGGGCGTGCTGATGGGTGATGTGCTGGCATTCGGCGGGCAGCTGGAACGCAGCCTGGAGGTGTTGCTGGTGACCATGCTCGGGGTGCTGGTCTCGGTGCACTGGGACTGGCGTGCGGTTCCGCTCGGCCTGGCGCTATTCCTGCTGATTCGGCCGCTGAGCGTGATGCTGCTGATGCCCCGGCGCTACCTCGACCGCGCCCAGTGCCTGACCGCCGGCTGGTTCGGCATTCGTGGCATCGGCAGCCTCTACTACCTGAGCTACGCAGTGACCCACGGCCTGCTGCCGGACGAAGCGCAGACCGTTATCAGCCTGGTGCTATCGGTGGTAGCGCTGAGCATCGTGCTGCACGGGCTCAGCACCCAGCCGCTGCTGCGCCGCTATGAGCGCAGCCGCGCCGTCGCCGACTGAACGGCGACCGCGCATGGTCATCAGCTGTTCTCGAGGCGGAAGCCGACCTTCATGGTGACCTGGAAATGCCCGACCTTGCCGTTCTCGACATGGCCGCGGATTTCACCGACCTCGAACCACTCGACGTTCTGCAGAGACTTGGACGCCTCAGCGATACCGTTCTGGATCGCCTCATCGACGCTGTTGCGCGAGGAGCCGACGATTTCAACCTTCTTGTACGTGTGATGGTCCGACATGATGTCCCCTTCTGGTCTGAAGAGCCTCCGCTCGGGAATGACGCGTCCTGCCTGATTGAGGCCCGCAGAGCGCCCCGGAAGTTCAGCGCAGCGGTCGATCCGACGATGGCGGGCGGCGAATCGCCCCGGTGAAAAATGCCGCGCAGTTTTCCACCCTACGCATCCACGTTGTGCTCCGTAGGGTGGATGTCGCTCTTTACGTCCACCGCGCGGCCGCCCGGCCTATGCATACGTAGGGTGGATAACGCGCAGCTTATCCGCGCGGTTCCCGGCACGCTCACTCCACGCGCCGATAACGGTAATGCTGCGGTTTGAATACCTGGTTGAAATGCCGGCCCAGCGAGTCGGCTTCGAGCAAGGCCTGCACCGCTTCGGGCAGGACCGCTTCATAGCGATAGAGCGCACCGCTGCTGAATTCCACCTCCAGCACCTGCTGCTCGGGATCATAGCCGAGCGCACGCAGGCTGCTGGAACTCACCACGACACGCTTCATGGCACCACATCGGGTTGCTGGGTGAAGCCTTCGGCCTGCATGCGCCACAGGCTGTCGAACTCACCGCCCTGGCGGCGCAGTTCCTGCGGCGCGCCGTCTTCGACGATGCGGCCGTTACGCAGCACGATGATCCGGTCGAAGCTCGCCAGGGTCGACAGCCGATGCGCCACCGCAACCACGGTGCGGTTATGCACAAGGTTGTTCAGCGCCGCCTGGATCTCCGCTTCGGAATGGGTGTCGAGCGCCGAGGTGGCCTCGTCGAGAATCAGGATCGGCGCATCCTTGAGGAACGCCCGGGCGATGCCCAACCGCTGGCGCTGGCCGCCGGAAAGCATCACGCCGCGCTCGCCGACCAGGGTGTCATAGCCCTGTGGCAGCTCGCGGATGAAGGCGTCACAGAAGGCGCTGCGCGCGGCCTGGATCACCTCCTCATCGCTGGCATCCGGGCGGCCGTAGCGGATGTTCTCGCGGATGCTGCGGTTGAACAGCGCGGTTTCCTGCGGGACCACGGCGATCTTCTCGCGCAGGCTGTCCTGGCTGACGCTGCGGATGTCCTGACCATCGATCAGGATGCGCCCGTCACGCACATCATCGAGGCGCTGGATCAGGTTGATCAGGGTCGACTTGCCGGCTCCGGACGAGCCCACCACGCCAACCTTCTGCCCGGCCGGAATGTGCAGGTCGAGGTGGTCGAACACCGCACCACGGTCGGGGTAGCTGAAGCAGACGCCGTCGAAGGTGATATCGCCCTCGGCCAGCAGCAGCTGGTTGTCCGGGTCTTCCAGGCCATGGGGCTGGACGATGATGCGCAGGGTGTCGTCGATGGCACCGAGCTGCTGGGTGGTGTCCACCAGCGCCAGGGCGAGGTCGCGCGAGCCGTGCAGGATGCGGAAGGTCAGCGCGCTGACCAGCACCACGTCACCGGCGGTGACCGAACCGCCGATCCACAGCTGGATCGCCCAGATCAGCATGCCGCCGGCCATCACCGACAGGCAGATGTCGTGCATCACACGGGCCTTTTCCAGGTACATCCAGCTGCGTCGCTGGGCACGGGCCTCGTAGCCGATCTCATGGGCCAGGCGTTCGGCCTCGCGGTCGCGGGCGGAAAAGGCCTTGATCGTCCAGACGTTGGAGACCGCGTCCACCAGCTCGCCGCCGACCCGCGCCGACTGCGCGGCGAAACGCTGGTGTTTGGCCCGCCCGCGAATGCCGAAGCCGGTGATCAGCGCCGCGACGATGGCGACGAAGACGATCAGCGCCAGCGCCATCTGCCAGCCGACGGTGAACAGCACCACCACGGCGCCGAGGAAGTCGACGATCGGCGGCACGATCTTCCACGCCAGCCCGCCATAGATCGAACCGGCCGCGGCGCCCAGGGCGGAGATTCGATTGCCCAGCGAGCCGGCGAAATGCTCGGTGAAATAGCGCATCGGGTGGCCGGTCAGGTGCTTGAACAGGTCGACGCGGATATCCACCACGCTGGCCACCACGGTACGGCAACCAAGCCAGCCGCCGAGGCGCCAGAACAGGTTCTCGGTGACGATCAGGCCGATGAACAGCCCCAGCGGCCACCAGACATTGGCCGAGGCGCGATCACTGCTGCCCTGCGCCATGGCATCGACCAGCAGCTTCATGCCGTACTGCACCGCCACCGCGCAGCTGGCCGCGCCGATGATCAGTGCCAGCAGGCCGCCGAAATGCCAGGGCCGCGCACAGATGTAGTGCCAGAGGAAAGCGACCGGGCGGCTGGGTAGCGGCAGCTCGCCCGGCTTGGCCCGAGGCACGGCGGCCGCCTGGTTCACGGCGTGGCTTCGGCGAATTGCGGGGCCGGGCTGGACTGGCTGAACCGCATCTGCTGCAGCCGCAGCTCGTCGGCCAGGCCCTCGTGCACGCAGCGCTTGCCGTGCTCGTCGGGAAAACCGAGCAGACCAACCGGACAATGCCGCTCGTCCGCCCAGCCGGGGTAGTCCAGCACCGGATACAGGCAGATGCCTTCCACTGGCACCCCTGTCTGCATCGCCAGGCCGGCCTGCTCGCTGACGTAACGCAGCCAGTCTCCGCGCAGGTCGCCCTCGGCGCCGGTCTCGGCGATCAGCAGTGGGCGTTGGTAGCGCTGGTGGATCTCGCGCAGGATGCCCTTGAAGGGCCGGTAATCCGGGTTGTCGCGCTCGATGGTGCGGCCATCGCCGTGGTACCACTGGTTGTCCGAGTAGTAGTTGACGCCAATGATGTCGAGAAACTCCGGTGCGCCGCCGAGCCCCGGCCATTGCTCGCCGCAGAGCATGTCCCAGGCCTCGAACTGCGACTGGCGGAAACGCTCGGCATCGCGCTGCGGGCCGGGCCGGTCGTTGCCGGCGATCACATGGATGGCCGGGTCGACCTGGACGAAACGCGCCCGCGGTTCGACCGCGCGGATCGCCTGCATCGCGGCGATGGTGGCGCGCACCAGCTGGTGCTTGAGCTCGAAGCCGCGGCCGCGCGCCATGGGGTTGAAGTAGGCCTCGTCGCCACCGGCCCAAGCCCAGAAGGAAATCTCGTTGAGCGGTGCGTAGAACGGCACCTCGTCGCTCTCGTCCCTGATCAGCTGCGCCACCGCCGCGGCATAGCGGGCGAAGCGCTCGACGAACTGTGGCCGCCAGATGTCGATGTCGTCCGGCCAGCCGTAATGACAGAGGTCCCAGATCACCTGGGTGCCCTGGCGCTGCGCGGCCTCAAGCATCGGCAGGAAGCTCGACCAGTTGTACTGCCCCGGCGTGCGCTCGATCAGGTGCCAGCGCAGGCCGTCGCGCACGCTGTGCAGGCCATGCCGGTGCAGCTCGGCGTAGTCGTGCGCGGCCCAGCGGTCGTGGCCGGTCGCGGCGAGCAGATCGAGACGGCGGCCGTCGCTGCGCCGGTGGTTGGAACACTCGAAACCGCCAAGGAAAAAGCTCTTGAACAGACTGGGGTGATGCATCGCTGACCTCATGGATGACTCGATGGCCGCCAGGGCGGCCGAGGACTCGCCGTCCGGCGAGCCTCAGGCATAACGACCGCTGCGCTTCAGCCGAGTTGCTCGGGCACCGCTTGCGGCTGGCTCGCCAGCTCGGCTTCCTCGATGCGCTTGTACAGCGCCAGCGCCTGCCCGACCACCTGGTCCATGTTGTAGTACTTGTAGGTGCCCAGGCGGCCGACGAAGGTCACGCCCGGCGTCTCGTCCGCCAGCTGCTGGTAGCGCTTGTACAGCTCGGCGTTCTCCGGCCGTGGGATCGGGTAGTAGGGATCGCCCTCGGCCGAGGGGTACTCGTAGGTGATGCTGGTCTTCGGGTGGACCTGCCCGGTGAGGTGCTTGTACTCGCTGATGCGTGTGTAGGGCACGTCTTCGCTGGGGTAGTTGACCGTGCCCACGGCCTGGAACTGTTCCTGCTCGAGCTGCTTGTGCTCGAACTTCAGCGAGCGGTACGGCAGCTTGCCGAAGCGGTAGTCGAAGTACTCGTCGATCGGCCCGCAGAAGATCAGCTGGTCGTACTGCACCTCGTCGCGGATCTCGCGGTAGTCGGTGTTGAGCATGACCTTGATGTTCGGGTGCGCCAGCATCTTCTCGAACATTTTCGTGTAGCCGTGCTTGGGCATCTGCTGGAAGCTGTCGGTGAAGTAGCGGTCGTCGGTGTTGGTGCGCGTGGGGATGCGCGAGGTCACCGACTTGTCCAGCTGCGACGGGTCCAGCCCCCATTGCTTGCGGGTGTAGCCGCGGAAGAACTTCTGGTACAGCTCACGGCCGATGCCGTTGATCACCACGTCCTCGCTGGTCTGGATGTTCTCCACCGGCTCGGCGCGGCTGGCGAGAAAGTCGGCCGCTTCCTGTTCGGTGGTCATGTTCAGGCCATAGAGCCGGTTCAGCGTGGTCATGTTGATCGGGATCGGCACTTGCTGGCCATCCACCTGCGCCAGCACGCGATGCTCGTAGGGGCGCCACTCGGTGAACCGGGAGAGGTAATCGACGATGCGCTGGGCATTGGTGTGGAAGATGTGCGGGCCGTAGCGATGGATCAGCACGCCGGATTCGTCGTGGTAATCGTAGGCGTTGCCGGCGATGTGTGGGCGCCGGTCGACCACCAGCACGCGCTTGTTCAGCCCCGCGGCAAGGCGCTCGGCGAGCACGCTGCCGGCGAAACCGGCACCGACGATGAGGTAGTCGAAGCCGCGCCTGCGCGCCTGTGGCTGGCCGCCCGCGCCTGCGCCGAGACGTTCCGGGTTGCTGTCCTGCGGGCTCATATCACGCATTGCATCTTCTCCTTCATCAGGCTCCAGGTGTGATCCCAGGACATGTCGCCGAGGATCTCGTCGGCCTTGGCCAGGAGAGCGTCACGGTCTTCGGCATCGGCCAGGGCGGCTTCGCTGGCAGCGACGAACGCCTCGGCGCTGTCGGCGATGCGCACGATCCCGGTGTCACCGTAGGTGCGCACCACATCGGTGATCGGCGTGGACACCACCGGGCAACCCCCGGCGAGGTACTCGGGGGTTTTGGTCGGGCTGATGAAACGGGTCGACTCGTTCAGTGCGAACGGCATGATCGCCACGTCCCAGCCCGACAGGTATTGCGGCAGCTCGTCGTAGGTCTTGCCGCCGAGGTAGTGGATGTTGTCGCGTTGCGGTAGGTCGGCCGGGTCGATCTTGACCACCGGACCGATCAGCACGATCTGCCATTCCGGCTTCATCCGCGCGACCTGCTCGATCAGTTCGAGGTCGAGACGCTCGTCGATCACGCCGTAGAAGCCCAGGCGCGGATGGGGGATTTCCGCCTGGTCGTCCGGGTCATGCTGCGGCCGGCGCGCGGCGGCGAAGTGCTCGACATCCACGCTGCTGGGGAACGGATGCGCATTGTCGTGGCGCTGGCGCTTGGCCTCGTAGAGGCTGTAGCCGCCGGTAAAGACCAGATTGGCGCGACACATCAACGCCACTTCGCGCTCGATCAGCTGCGGTGGCGCACCGCGAAAGGCCGAGAGTTCGTCCATGCAGTCGTAGACGATCAGGTTCGGTGCCAGATGATTGGAGAACGCCAGGCTCATCGGCGTGTAGTACCAGAGCATCAGCTCGCTGACGCCGAGCTTCTCCAGGTAGCCATCGAGCAACTGGCGCTGCACGCGGGTTGCATCCTCCCCCTCGCAGCCAGCTGGCAGGCGTGGGATCAGCACCTGCACGCCGTTCTCTTCGGGTCGCACTTCCAGCCAGGGTTCGGCGTCTTCTGTGGGGATGGGTTCTTCGTGGAAGAGCACGTTGTAGTCGCGGGCGAAGCGCGACATCAGGTGCTGCGGGCGCTGGTAGACGAAGCTCCAGCGCAGGTGCGAGAGGCACAGCAGCGTCGGGATCTGATCGTCGAAGACCACTTCGGCCGGCGCCTTCTGCGCGTTGCGGGATTTGCCGATGTCGTACTGGAACGGGCCGGCCCAACTCATGTAGCACCTCATTTCGGTAGCCGTGCCCGGGCGTTCCTGCCCACTCACCATGCCACGTCGATGCCAGCGCTGCCCTGCGTAAGGCGTGTCATCGCGCCACGATTACGAGCCGTCAGATGGCCTGCAACCCGCGTCGTCCGCCGGTAGTGGACGGCAATCGGCGGTTCGGGTTCCCGCCAATCATCCGATAGCGCAGCCCGTCGGCCGTCCGGCGGCTGGATGGAACTCGCCAGAACCTTGCCCCGTCCGTATCAACAGGACGCCTTAACACCGGCACCGGAACCCACGCGCGCAGCTCGTCGTCGCCGTCCCGTTCCGTTTCGCCGATTCCAGATTACGGAGACTCATGCAGCGCCATTCACTGGCCAGCGGCAGTGTCCCGAGCGTGTCGAAAAGACAGCGAATGCGGAGGTAGACAGATGATTCTGGTAACAGGAGGGGCCGGCTACATCGGCTCACACGCGGTGCTCGAACTGCTGCAGGCCGGGCATGAAGTGCTGGTGCTGGACAATCTGTGCAACAGCTCGCAGGCCGCCCTGGACCGCGTCGAGCAGCTCGCCGGGCGACCGCTGCAGTTCGTCAAGGGCGATGTGCGCAACCGCTCGCTGCTCAAGGCGCTATTCGCTGCCTACCCGATCACCGCAGTGATGCATTTCGCCGGCCTCAAGGCCGTTGGCGAAAGTGTGCGCGAGCCGCTGCGCTACTACGAGACCAATGTCGGCGGCAGCATCGCGCTGTGCCAGGCGATGGCCGAAGCGGGCATTTTCAAGCTGGTGTTCAGCTCATCGGCGACTGTCTACGGCGAGTCGCCGTTGATGCCGATCACCGAGGACCGTCCCACCGGCGTACCGACCAATCCCTATGGCCAGTCCAAGCTGATGGCCGAGAACGTGCTCAAGGGCCTGGCCGATTCCGACCCGCGCTGGTCCATCGGTCTGCTGCGCTACTTCAACCCGATCGGCGCCCACGAGTCCGGGCTGATCGGCGAAGATCCCAACGGCGTGCCGAACAACCTGCTGCCGTATATGCTGCAGGTGGCGGTGGGCCGGCGTAAGCAGCTCAGCGTCTACGGCGACGACTACCCGACGCCGGATGGCACCGGCGTGCGCGACTACATCCATGTGGTCGACCTGGCCCGGGGGCATCTCAAGGCGCTGGAGCGCCTGCAACTGGTCCACGGTGTTTCCACGTGGAACCTCGGCACCGGCAAGGGTCACTCGGTACGCGAGATGATCACCGCGTTCGAGGCAGTCACCGGCCGACCGCTGCCCCACGTGATCAAACCGCGCCGCAGTGGCGACATCGCCCAATGCTGGTCGGACCCTACCAAGGCCGAACTGGAACTCGGCTGGCGTGCCGAGAAAGACCTGACCACCATGCTCGCCGATGCCTGGCGCTGGCAGAGCCGCAATCCGCGCGGTTACGCCGAGGAAAAAGTCGCCGCCGCAGAGGTCGCTTCGCAGACCGCCCTGGCCAGCTGAGGCCGGGCCGCGCGGCGAACCGCAGCGCGCGACAGGCACGACGAGGCAATCGCCCGGCGCGGCTAGTGCTCGGCCAGGTAGGCCTCGGTGGACTGCACCTTGGCGTAAGCGAAGGCCAGCGACGCCATGATCGCCGCATGGACCTGCGCCGCCGGCACCTGGGTGCCATCGAACTCCAGGTCACGCGACGCGCAGGCGTCATGGATCACCGTGGCGCTGAACCCCAGGTCGGCGCTGGCGCGGGTGATGGCGTCGATGCACAGATGGCTCATGTTGCCGACGATGGTCAGCTGCTCGATGCTGCGCCCTCTCAGCAGCGCTTCCAGTTCGGTGTCACGAAACGAGTTGACCTGATGCTTGAGGATCACCGCCTCGCCTTCGCGCACGGCGACCTTGGGATGGATCCGCGCGCCTTCCGAGCCCGTCGTGAAGAACGGAGCATCCGCCGAGGCGAACTCGTGCCGCACATGCACCACCAGATCGCCCGCGGCACGCGCAGCCTCGAGCACACGCGCCGCGTTGTCCGCTGCCGCTTCGATCCCATGCAACGTCCACTTGCCGCCCGGGAAATAATCGTTTTGGATGTCGACCAGAACCAACGCTCGCTTGCCCATCGCTCTCTCCTGTCAGCGAGCCCGTTGCCCGCAGCGAGACTTTAGATCCCCCGGCCACGGCCGTGGATGGGCGAGACCGACAATAACGCGGGAAAAACTGACATGCCTGGCGCACCCGAGACGTTGGAAATCGGCCTGCTGCTATACCCGGGCGCCCAGCTGGCGGCCGTTTACGGGCTGACCGACCTGTTCAGCGTGGCCAACCGCATGGCGGCCGAGCGCCAGGCCGCAAAGCTGCCGACCCTGCGTGTCAGCCACTGGGCCAGGCAGGACGGCACGCCAGACATTCGGCGGGTCTTCGACAGCCAGCCGACTGGCGCGAGCTCGCCGCGTATCGTCATCCTGCCGCCGTGTCTGGACGCCCGCCCCGAGGCGCATGTGATCCAGCCGTTCGCCGCCTGGCTCGGGCAGTGCCACCAGGCTGGCGTCACCCTCGGCTCGGTCTGCGCCGGGGCCTTTCTGCTCGCCGAAACCGGGCTGCTCGACGGCCGCACCGTGACCACCCACTGGGGCCTGGCCCAGGCCTTGCGCGAGCGCTTTCCGAAGGTGCAGGTCGATGCGGACCGGATGATCGTCGATGACGGCGACATCATCACCGCCGGCGGCCTGATGGCCTGGACCGACCTCGGGCTGGCGCTGGTGGAGCGGCTGCTCGGGCCGACCATCGCCTCGGAAACCGCGCGTTTTCTGGTGATCGATCTGACCCGCCATTCGCAGCGCTACTTCAGCAGCTTCGCCCCGCGGCTAAACCATGGCGACGAGGCCGTGCTGCGGGTGCAGCACTGGCTGCAGACCCACAGCACCGGCGCAGTGCCGGTCGCTGCTATGGCCGCCCAGGCGGGGATGGGCGAGCGCACCTTTCTGCGTCGATTCCGCGCCGCCACCGGCCTCAAGCCGACCGAATACTGCCAGCAGCTGCGGGTCGGCAAGGCCCGGGAGCTGCTGGAGCTGACCAATCGGGGCATCGAACAGGTGGCCTGGGCGGTGGGTTATCAGGACCCCGGCGCATTTCGCAAGGTGTTCCAGAAACTGGTGGGGCTGTCGCCCGGCGATTACCGCCGACGCTTCGGCATCGGTGCGCCGCCGTTGTAGGGCCCGGCCGGCCAGATGCCAGCCCAGGAGTACGTCCGACGCAACTGGCGATCGATCCACTGGCGGCGGATGACGACGTCCCGCTGGAGCGGCGAGTCGCCGATGCGCCTAAGGTCGTGTCATTCGATCGGCTTGTCACCCAGTTCGGCACGCAGCCAGTCCGCCAGCCGCTCCGCACGCCGATCCAGCCGCCGCGCCGGCACCCAGAGCGCCAGCCGTGCGCTGGTCTCGACGAAGCCCCAGGGCGCCAGCAACCGGCCGGACTTCAGATCGTCGGCGACCAGTTGCTGGGGCGCGATGGCCACGCCAAGGCCGGCCAGCGCCGCCTCGAGAAGGAAGTACAGGTGCTCGAAGCTTTGCCCCAGGCGCAGCCGTGCAGGGTCCAGCCCCTGCTGGCGCGCCCAGTTCGGCCAGGCCTGCGGGCGTGAAGCGGTATGCAGCAGCGTCTCCTCGAGCAGGGCCGCCGGCGCCGCGGCGCGCAGCTCGGCGCAACGCGGGTGGTAGGGGCTGAGCACCGGGCCGATGCGCTCGGCGGCAAGTTCGAACACCTGCATGTCCGCCGGCCATGGCGGTTCGGCGTACCACAGCGTCGCATCCAGCCCCGGCTTGCGTGGGTCCAGCTCGCCCTCGCTGGCCGACAGCTGCAGGCGCAGCTCGGGCAGGTCGCGATTGAGCCGGTCCAGCCGCGGAATGAACCAGCGCGCCAGCAGGCTGCCGGGACAACCGAGCACAAACGGCGCCTCGCTGGTCTGTCGCTGCAGTTCGATGCAGGTGCTGCGCAGGCGCTCAAAGGCCTCGCTGGCGGCGTCACGCAGACGCACGCCGGCATCGGTGAGTTTTACGCCGCGCCCTTCCTTGGCGAACAGGGCCAGACCGAGGGCTTCTTCGAGCTGCTTCAGCTGCCGGCTGATGGCCCCGTGGGTGACGTGCAGCTCGCGTGCGGCTTCGCTTACGCTACCCAGGCGGGCAGCCGCCTCGAAGGCACGCAGGGCATTGAGCGGTGGCAGATCGCGGGCCATATATGTGAGTTTTCCTGACAGGTTCGGGCGATCTTATCGCTTTTAACCCGGCGCCGGCAGCCGTAAGCTCACCCTCAATGATTGCCGTAGGGTGGAAACCGCGAAGCGATTTTCCACGCTGGCGTATCGATCGCGTGGACAAGGCTGCACCGTTGTCCACCCTACGCTCACCCCGACTGCGTGTCGGCACCCTCCAAGGAGCCTCGCATGACCTCATACCGCACCGGCCCGGACAACCGCGGGCTGTTCGGCCGCTTCGGCGGCCAGTTCGTCGCCGAAACCCTGATGCCACTGATCAACGAGCTGGCCGCCGAATACGAAAAAGCCAAGAGCGACCCGGCCTTTCTCGAGGAGCTGGCCTACTTCCAGCGCGACTACATCGGCCGTGCCAGCCCGCTGTACTACGCCGAGCGCCTGACCGAGCACTTCGGCGGCGCGAAGATCTACCTCAAGCGCGAAGACCTGAACCACACCGGCGCGCACAAGATCAACAACTGCATCGGCCAGATCCTGCTGGCCAAGCGCATGGGCAAGCAGCGCATCATCGCCGAGACCGGCGCCGGCATGCACGGCGTGGCCACCGCCACCGTGGCCGCGCGCTTCGGCATGCAGTGCGTGGTCTACATGGGCACCACCGACATCGAGCGCCAGCAGGCCAACGTCTTCCGCATGAAGCTCCTGGGCGCCGAAGTGATTCCGGTCACCGCCGGCACCGGCACGCTGAAGGACGCGATGAACGAGGCGCTGCGCGACTGGGTGACCAACGTCCACAACACCTTCTACCTGATCGGCACCGCCGCCGGTCCGCACCCCTACCCGGCCATGGTGCGCGACTTCCAGTCGGTGATCGGCAACGAGGTTCGCGAACAGATCATGCAGAAGGAGGGCCGCCTGCCCGACTCGCTGGTCGCCTGCATCGGCGGCGGCTCGAATGCCATCGGCCTGTTCCACCCCTTCCTCGATGACGAGTCCGTGCAGATCGTCGGCGTCGAAGCGGCCGGCCACGGCATCGACACCGGCAAGCACGCCGCCAGCATGGCCGGCGGGGCGCCGGGCGTGCTGCACGGCAACCGCACCTTCCTCCTGCAGGACGAAGACGGCCAGATCACCGACGCGCATTCGATTTCCGCCGGCCTCGACTACCCAGGCGTCGGCCCGGAGCACGCCTGGTTGCACGAGATCAA
The DNA here is from genome assembly GCF_041381355.1 of Pseudomonas sp. LM13. Classification (NCBI taxonomy): domain Bacteria; kingdom Pseudomonadati; phylum Pseudomonadota; class Gammaproteobacteria; order Pseudomonadales; family Pseudomonadaceae; genus Pseudomonas; species Pseudomonas sp. LM13. The sequence goes on along the minus strand of NZ_JACBXH010000025.1, from coordinate 10,795 downwards.
GCGCGTCGAATACGTGCCCTGCACCGATGACGAAGCCTTGGCAGCGTTCCACCAGTGCTGCCGCCTGGAAGGCATCATCCCCGCGCTGGAATCGGCCCACGCGCTGGCCGAAGCCTTCAAGCGCGCGGCCAAGCTGCCCAGGGAGCACCTGATGGTGGTCAACCTCTCCGGCCGCGGCGACAAGGACATGCAAACCGTCATGCACCACTACGACGAACAGGAAGAACACGTATGAGCTCGGTGAATTCCCGCTTGCAGGCCCGCTTCGCACAGCTGAAGCAGGAAAACCGCGCCGCGCTGGTCACCTTCGTGACCGCCGGTGATCCGGACTACGCCACCTCCCTCGCCATCCTCAAGGGCCTGCCGGACGCCGGTGCCGACGTGATCGAGCTGGGCATGCCGTTCACCGACCCGATGGCCGACGGCCCGGCGATCCAGCTGGCCAACATCCGCGCCCTGGCCGGCAAGCAGAACCTGCCGAAGACGCTGCAGATGGTCCGCGACTTCCGCGAGACCAACCAGAGCACGCCGCTGGTGTTGATGGGCTACTACAACCCGATCTTCGCCTATGGCGTCGAGCGTTTCGTGGCAGACGCGAAAGAGGCCGGTGTCGATGGCCTGATCGTCGTCGACCTGCCGCCGGAGCATAACGACGAACTCTGCGACCCGGCCCAGGCCGCCGGCATCGACTTCATCCGTCTGACCACTCCGACCACCGACGACCAGCGTCTGCCGGTGGTGCTCAACGGCAGCTCCGGCTTCGTCTATTACGTCTCGGTTGCCGGCGTGACCGGTGCCGGTTCGGCGACTCTGGAACACGTCGAGGAGGCCGTGGCACGCCTGAAGCGCCACACCGATCTGCCGGTGTGCGTCGGCTTCGGCATCCGCACCCCGGAGCAGGCCGCGGCTATCGCCCGGCTCACCGAGGGTGTGGTGGTCGGCTCGGCGCTGATCGACCAGATCGCCGGGGCCAAGAGCCCGGAGGCTGCGGTAGAAGGCGTGCTTGGCCTGTGCCGCGAGATCAGCGCTGGCGTGCACGGCGCCCGCAGCTGAGGCTTTAATGCCGTAACCGAAAAGCCGCTGCCCCCGTGAGAGGCAGCGGCTTTTTCATTCCTGTAGCGGGCTTTTCAGCAGTTTCCTGCCGACCGGCATCACGCATGGACATGCCGGCCACTCCATCCAGCACCGGCAGGCGACACCCACGTGTGGCGCCCCTTGTGGGCTCAGCCTTTCTTTTTCTTCTTCTTCAGTGCCTTCAACCGCTGCGCCGCGCGCTCTACCGTGGCCTTCTTGTCCGGCCGCTTCATGCGCTTCCATTTGCGAATCTCGTCCTTGGTGCGACCACAGCTGGTACACACCTCGTCCGTGAGCTTGCAGACGGAAACGCACGGATTCTCGACGTCCTTGCCTACTATCAGTGCCGTGTCGTGGCGTTGCGGGCCAGGCGACGCTGCCAGTCACCGCCATCGTTGCGCTTGCAGGCTTCCTCGCTGTCGAAACGCACCGGTGCGATCAGGGCATCCATGTCGATACCCGCCTCAGCGAGCGCCGCCCGGGTGAGCGCCTGCATGCGGGCGCCCTGACCTTGACCAATCGCCATAGCGCGCTGCGCCTCCGTGGCGAATACCCAGGTGACCTGCAGGCTCTCGGGGAAGCGCGCGTAATCGACCTCATGGGTGAGCCAGCTGAAGCCGACGATTTCCGCCTTGCCCGCTTCGCAGGCCTGGGTCAGGCAGCTGGAGAGTTGCCGTTCCATACGGGTCTGATCGCGTTTGCCGAGAAGCATCGTGACGTCCTGTATCAGGGTTGGCCCCGCGTCGAAGGGACAGTAGGAAAGAGTCTAACGCGAGCGCTCCATGCCGGATCATCGGCAGCGCTTGTTGGCAGTACCGCTGATCGATACATCCCAGGCTGCGAAGCACATTCCCGAAGGCAGGACCCTAGCCACTACAACTTGCGGTAGCGGCGGCACTGCTGAACGACATATTTGCGCACATGCTGCACCTTCGCCCAACCCACCTCATCCATACCAACCGTCTGCAGCTCGGCTTGCAACTCGGCGCTATTGGCAGCTGGCTCGAGCAGATCCAGCATTTGCCGCAGCTCCCGCAGTACGAACGGCGGCGCAAGGCCCATGTGGCGTGCCAGCTCTTCCCAATCGGCTCTGCGCAGCTGCTGCGGATGGAAGTTGCTGCCGACCGCGAAACCAAGACTGGGGCTGTATGGCAGCACCATCGTACATACCAGGTCATAGGCCGGCGCCAATGACCAGCGCCCCTTGGCGTCCTGTAACAACGAGATGTTCTTGGCATGGCCATCGCTGTTGCCGGCCAGCACGTTGAATATCTGCCAGCGCAGCAGCTGGCGCACCTGCAGCGCAGGCGTGGCCGTCACCGCACGCAACAGGCCTGCGCAGGCCGCCAGCGTCGGGCCGCCCTCTTCCTGGTACTTGAGCCGCCGCGGATAGCCAAGCGCCTGGCACATGTCCTCCTGGTGCACACGCTCGATCTGGTTATCCATTCGCTCACGATCGTAACGAGCCACGGCAAGATAGTGAGCCTTCCCTGCCAGACCTGCGTGCGAGTCGGGAACCACAAGCCCAGCGATCCGAGCCAGACGGTTCATATAGAGCTCGTTGAAAACCAACGCCGGCTTTAGCGAGAACTTGATCAGATGCGAAGAGGCGGCGGCACCGCTCGGGAGGTAGAGCTGGCCGCCTTCGAGGATCACGGGAATCTTGTCCTGAGCGCCGGCAAGGGAAAGACGTGTCGCCTTGCCCGGCTGGAACAAGGCGTAGCGCTCTTTACCCTGTGCCCAGCGCGCCAGCTGATTGGGGTCGACCGGCTCCTGGCCAGATTCGATCAACGCATCGGCCCGCTCCGGGTCAACAATGCGCAACGCACCGGCACAATCACCACCTATGGCGGCCAACAGCGAAAAGTCGTCATCGGCGATCCCAAGCCGGTTCACCAGCAACTGCCGCGAAGCTTCTTCGGGAAGTAGATTGGCAAACCAGTTGTGTGCCGTGCCGAGCGTTGGCGCAAACATACCGGTTGCAAGCGGCAAGCTATTGGAAATTGCAAACCGCGCTGCTTCGCTATAGCGAAAACCCATGCTCCGGCCATCGTCACCCAGCCAAAGCTCACCGATACGGTCATCACCCCGGTAGACGCCGAGCAGTCCGCTCACAGGTCGCCCCCGTCACGTCTAGCCGCCAGCAGCTCGATGCCCAGCGTGTGGCACACGTTCAGCACCCGTCCGAACGAACAGCTCTCGCGGCCGTTTTCCAGCTCGCTCAGAAAGCGCACGCTCACGCCACACAGGCCGGCAGCGTCCACCAGACGCAGCCCCTGACCCTTGCGAGTGCGCTGGATCAGCTTGCCCAGCTCGGCCATCGAAACAAATGCAGTAGGTTTAGCCATTTTCCCGTTCCGTATAATTTGTCCTTCGGAAACAGCTCAGTTCCAATTTTTTCCCAATAGGGAAAATACTCTCTGCCGCTGGTCGGTGCACCGAATTTTTACCGATCGGGAAAAAAGATCTTCTGGTGCATCTCAAAGAACTACCACGCAGAACAAACCCTCAGCCATCGATGACCAATATCGACCGGCTTGATTTCGACCGCGCCCGCCGAGCGCGTAGCATGCCCTGCACACCCCGTTCCCGCTCGAGGAGATCGACATGCCCGATACCGCTTACGTACCGCCGAAGGTCTGGACCCACGATGCCCCCTCCGGCGGCAAGTTCGCCAATATCAATGCGCCAACCGCCGGCGCGCGCGAGGAGAAGCCGCTGCCGGTGGGCAAGCACCCGCTGCAGCTGTATTCGCTGGCCACGCCCAACGGGGTGAAGGTGGGCATCATGCTCGAGGAGCTGCTCGCCCTCGGTCACAGCGGCGCCGAGTACGACGCCTGGCTGATCAAGATTGGCGAGGGCGACCAGTTCGGTAGCGGCTTCGTCGAGATCAACCCGAACTCGAAGATCCCCGCGCTGGTGGACCGCAGCGTCGACGGCGAACCGCTGCGGGTGTTCGAGTCCGGCTCGATCCTGGTCTACCTCGCCGAGAAATTCGGCGCCTTCCTGCCGACCGAGGTCCGCGCGCGCACCGAGACGCTGAACTGGCTGTTCTGGCAGATGGGTTCGGCGCCCTTCCTCGGCGGCGGCTTCGGCCACTTCTACGCCTACGCGCCGGAGAAGTACGAATACCCGATCAACCGCTACGCCATGGAGGTCAAGCGTCAGCTCGACGTGCTCGACCGCCAGCTGGCGGAGCATCGCTACGTGGCCGGTGACGACTACAGCATCGCCGACATGGCGATCTGGCCCTGGTACGGCGGGTTGGTGCTGGGCGAGCTGTATGGCGCCGGCGAATTCCTCTCGGTGCACGAGTACCAGCACGTGCAGCGCTGGGCCAAGGAGATTGCAGCGCGACCGGCGGTCATCCGCGGGCGCAAGGTCAACCGCAGCTGGGGCGATGAGTCCGAGCAGGCGCCCGAGCGCCACAGCGCCGCCGACCTCGACTGAGCCGTCGACAACCCTGCGCAGGCGCGAACGGCAGCGCCTTTCCCGCCTGCGCCAGCGGCCGAGCCCACTGACCGCCGATCCCGCCTGCTGAACTCTCACGGCAGCTGCCTACCCAATCAGATATGAGCGCTGCCATCGATCAGCAGGGGCTCTCATGTCCTGATCCCTCTTCGTGTTCGCCATGCACAGCGCTCCAACCCGGTTGTACAGCACAACGTGAGGTGAGCCATGAAACACACACTGGTAGCAGCGTTCGCCACGCTGACCGACGCCAATCGAACCCGCGGCGACCTGATGGCACGCGGCATCCCGCGTGAACAGATCCATGCAGTGGGCGCCGAGAGCGCCGACATCCACGCCTATGACGCGCCCTATAGCACCACGCCCGATACGCCGGTGGACCGCACCGAGCACGAATCGAAGGTCGCGCACTTCTTCAAATCGCGGTTTGGCCATGAGCCGCACGAGCAGCATCGCCATCATGCGACGGCTTATCCGGAGGCGGTGCGCCGCGGCGCCCTGGTGATCGCGGTGGACGTGGTCGACGAGGATCAGCTGGCCAAGGCCCGTGATGCGCTGGAGTACAACGGCGCCATCGATATCGACGAACATGGCGCCACTGGCACAGCGGACGGTTACCCCGGCCCCACCAGCCCCTATGCCGGCGCAACCGGCGGTGACAGCCATCTGGACAAGCATTTTACCGGCCAGCAGATGCACCATGCTGGCGCCATGGCAGGTCGCCACGGGGAAAGCGAAACCCTGGGCGCGGGCAGTAGCGCTTCGCGTACCACCGAGCAGGATACGGGCAGCCATGGCATTGGCAGTGCCGGCAAACGCGCCGGTACCGACTACCCGCCAACCACCGCGACCACGGCGCCGACCGGGGCCGGCAGCAGCGCCCACGGCGCCAGCGCCAGCACCCCAGAGGTAGCGCCCGGTGTCGGTACACGCGAGTCGGGACTGTGCCGTGACCGCATCTGCGTGATCCAGCGGCCGAGCTGACGGCTTTCGCCTGGAAGGGTGAGAACAGGGCGAACCATGTTGTCACCCTCCCACGCCGCGTCCCGTTCCGCCCGCAGGGTGGGCTTCAGCCCACCGCCACATGCGCACGCCTCTCTGGTGGGCTGAAGCCCACCCTACGCGTTCACACCTCAACGCCGGCGTTGGTTCTCGCCCAGCGCCTGGCGCAGCCCGCTTCGGCCCAGACTCAGCGCCAGGCAATCTTCGGCGGTGCCGAGTGCGGCGTTGAGCAGCGAATGCGGCTGATAGGGTTTACGCAGGCTCAGGCCGATCTTCGAGGCGAGCAGCGCCGCCGTCGCACCCAGCAGTGCCGGCAGCAGTACCGGCTCGCGCCGCACGCCGGCCAGCGCGGCGGCACTGACCCCACCCGATACCGCGCGAAACATCATCGACGGCACGATGGTGCGATCCGGGGCGAAGGGCATCTTGTCGCCGGCAATCTCCCCGGCCGCCAGTACCGGCAGGAAGGTCTGCGCGGAATCGGACGTCAGCAGCCGCGCCGCCTCGCCCGCACCGTGCAGATCATCCCGCTCGCTCAACGCGCGACTGACCAGCGTCGGCGCCAGCATGCTACGCATGCCCGTCACCGCGCCGATCGCCAGAGCGGCCCATAACAGATTGCTCGATGTCGACATCGTCAGTTCTCCCGGTCGTTGCTAGTACCGACCGGCCTGACGCAAGGAGCGTTCGCCGCAGTCCCGTGGCCATCGACGGATGGCACGCCAGCCGCCTCGGTGACTCCGCGCGTCAGAACCTCGATGCGCAGCTTCCACCGCGCCAGACAACCGCACCGCACATCACCACTGGTTAAGCCCGTAGCCGACCACACCCAGGCCGAAGCCCATCTGCGCCAGCAGCAGTGCGCGGATGGCGAAGGTGTAGCTGATCACCCGGCTCTGCCCCAGCGCATCGGCGGCGAACAGCCGGTAACTCTCGGGATAGTCAGCTTCCATTTCCTTCAGCGCCGCGATGGTCAGCTCCAGCAGCTGTCGGCTGCGCGCGTCCACCAGCCAGAACACCTGCGCCAGCAGGACAGTGAAGGCACCCAGCAGAATCAGCAGCCCCGGCGAGAAGCCCTGCTGCAGCGCCGCCAGCACACCGCCATCGGCAAACATCGCCAGCACCACGAAGAAGTTGAAACCGCGCAGGCGCTGCTCGGCATTGAGCTTGAAATGCGCCCAGACAAACTCTCGACCATCCATGCGATCACCCTCTGCTAAACCAGGCGGCGGCAACTAGCATTCGACAAGACCGCCGCCCCGGTCGCTACCGTTGGTGGGCTGAAGCCCACCCTACAGCGCATCGACCACCGCACCCGTAGGGTGGGCTTCAGCCCACCGCTTTACCCGGTCGTCCGAGCGGTAACGGCCGGTCAGGCCGGATCGACCAGGTCCTGCCATTCCTGGTGGCGCTCGATGTAGCGGGCAATGAACTCGCATTGCGGCACCACGCGCTTGTCGCGCCGCCGCGCATCGTCCAGCGCACCCTCGGCCAGCACGCTTCCCAGCCCCTGCCCGGACAGGCTGGGGTCGACCTCGGTATGGGTGAAGACCATCCGCTCGCCCTGCTCGCTATACGCAGCGAAGCCGAGTGGCTGGCCCTCGACCAGCAGCTCATAGCGCTGCTGCGCGGCATCGTGGTGGACGCTGGCTTGTTTATCGGTCATGGCAGACTCCCTCTCGGTTCTTTGGCTGTGGCTAGAAGTACGAGTGGACGCGGTGTGGGAGGGTTCAGATGGAGCGACGACGAAACACCCTGCGCCGACTCGCCCAAGGTGTGCCGCAGGTAGGCTCGGGCCGGGTATGAAACTCAGTCTCCGCTGGTTTGAAGCTCGGCATGGCCGCCCGACAAGGCGATCGCCTGGTTATTGCTGAATGGCCGGAGATCCAACGCATCCCCATGCTCTTTCAGCACCTGCTCGACAGCCTCGGCAAACGGCTCGTTTCGGTAATGCGGCAGCGGGTAGAAATCGACCAGCCCCAAGGCCGCAAAGGACTCGAGATCAGGCGCGGCAGAAACATCGTCCAGCGCCGTTATGTACTCGATGCTGGGAGCGAGTATCGCGGAGCCGGCGGATTCGCCGATGTAGCACTTCCCGGCTCTGACGTGTTCGGCGATCAGCAGGTCCGCACCTGTGCGCTTGAGCTCCTGCAGCAAAAAGAAGGTGTTGCCGCCAGACACATAGATGTAATCGCCGCGTTCCAGCTTGCTGACGATCTCTTCCCGACTTGCGCTGGAAACGTCCAGCTCATCGATAACCAGGCCCGCCCTGGTGAGTGCGTCCTTGGCCGCGAGCAGGTATGAATTGACCTCCTCAACAAGACTTGCCGTAGGAATCAACGTAACCGTCCTACCGCTGCACTCGCCCTTGGTGAAGCTGACAAACAAGTCCACGACTTCAGCAAAGGAGGATGTCAGGAGAATGTTCATTTGCACCTCTGCGCTCGACTGAATTCAGGCTCGCCCAACCCGCCCCTGGTTATTGAGAACACGGCGGGATAGCTCAGCGCTGCTGCGCCGCGCGTTCCAACAGGCCGACAAGCAGAGTGGACGAAAAAACCCTGGCTTGCCCGTTTCCCATCAATCCACCCCGACAAAGCCACCGGTCTGGTGCTGCCACAGCCGCGCATAGAGACCGCCGCGGGCGATCAGCTCGGCGTGGGTGCCGGTCTCGATCACCTGCCCCTTGTCGATCACCACCAGCCGATCCATGCGCGCGATGGTCGACAGCCGGTGGGCGATGGCGATCACCGTCTTGCCTTCCATCAGGGTATCCAGGCTCTCCTGAATCGCCGCCTCGACCTCCGAGTCCAGCGCCGAGGTGGCTTCGTCGAGCACCAGGATCGGCGCGTCCTTGAGCAGCACCCGGGCGATGGCGATGCGCTGCCGTTGCCCGCCGGAGAGCTTCACGCCGCGCTCGCCCACCATCGCCCCGAAGCCCTTGCCGCCCTGGCTGTCGTCAAGGGTCTTGATGAACGCATCCGCACGGGCCTTGCGCGCCACGGCCCAGAGTTCTTCTTCGGTGGCGTCGGGCTTGCCGTAGCGCAGGTTATCGCGGATCGAACGGTGCAGCAGCGAGGTGTCCTGGGTGACCACGCCGATATTGGCGCGCAGGCTTTCCTGGCTGACCTCGGCGACGTTCTGCCCGTCGATCAGGATGCGCCCGCTCTCCAGGTCATAGAGGCGCAGCAGCAGGTTGACCAGCGTCGACTTGCCCGCGCCCGACGGCCCGACCAGGCCGATCTTCTCGCCCGGGCGAATGTCGATGGTCAGCCCGCTGATCACCCCACCCTGCTTGCCGTAGTGGAAATGCACATCCTCGAAGCGCACGCCGCCCCGCTCCACCTCAAGCGGCCTGGCGTCCTCGGGGTCGAGCACGTCGCGCGGCTGGACGATGGTCTTCATGCCGTCCTGCACGGTGCCGACGTTCTCGAAGATGCCGTTGACCACCCACATGATCCACTCGGCCATGTTGTTGATGCGGATCACCAGGCCCAGCGCCAGGGCGATGGCGCCTGTGGTGATCAGCGCCTCGCTCCACAGCCACAGTGCCAGCGCGCCGGTGCCGACGATCAGCAGGCCGTTCATGCAGGTGATGAGGAAATCCAGGCTGGTGATCACCCGCGACTGCAGGCGGAACTTGCCGAGCAGCTCCTGCATCGCCTCGCGGGCGTAGCTCTCCTCCTCGCGCGAATGGGCGAACAGCTTGAGCGTGGCGACGTTGCTGTAGCCGTCCACCACCCGCCCCATAACCTTCGAACGCGCCGCCGACGCCGCCGCTGAGCGCGCGCGGATACGGGGCACGAAGTACCAGAGCGCGGCGCTGTAGCCGACGATCCACAAGGCCAGCGGCACGATCAGGCGCAGGTCGGCGGCGGCGAACAGATACAGCGCGCTGCCGGCATAGACCACCACATGCCAGAGCGCATCGATCACCTGCATGGCCGAATCGCGCAGCGACGGCCCGGTCTGCATCACGCGCTGGGCGATGCGCCCGGCGAAGTCGTTCTGGAAGAAGTTCAGGCTCTGCTTGAGCACGTAGCGGTGGTTCTGCCAGCGGATCAGATTGGTCAGCCCCGGGTTGATCGCCTGATGCGTCAGCAGGTTGTGCAGGCCGAACACCAGCGGCCGGATGACCAGCGCCACCGCCGCCATCCACAGCAGGTCGTTGCGGTGCTCGGCAAAGAAGGTCCGCGCGTCATCGGTCGCCTGGGCCATATCGATCAGCTGGCCGAGAAAGCTGAACAGCGCCACCTCGATCAGCGCCGCGAAGAAGCCCACCACCAGCACCGCCGTCATCAATGGCCAGACCTGCTTCAGGTAATGGGCATAGAAACGCAGCATCCCGGCCGGCGGCGCAACGTCCGGGCTGGGCTTGAAGACATCGATCAGGTTTTCGAAACGGCGGAACAGCATGGGGAGGTCTGCTTCGTGGCGAGGTGGGCGAACGTCGTACGCAAATACGACCGCGCGGGCGCGGCATCCCGGTTGGACGCCCCGAGCCCGCGAGCGTTTCGCCAACCATACAACCGGCCCGTCGATTCGCATCGGTGGACAAGCGCAGCGTTGTCCACCCTACGCCACTCCGCACTCCTCTGCCGACACCGCGCACGCGTAGGGTGGAAAACGGCGAAGCCTTTTCCACGCGTTACGTTCAGTCCACCTCGCTGCCTGCCTCCGAGCGCAGCACCGTAGGGTGGGCTTCAGCCCACCACCCCCATAACCGAACCGCCCCGGTGGGCTAAGGCCCACCCTACCCGGCTGCCAACACACCGCGCATGCGTAGGGTGGAAAACGGCGAAGCCTTTTCCACGCGTTAAGTTCAGACCACCTCGCTGCATTGCTTGTGCTGAACAGTCATTTCCCAAACTCCGGGCCAGATACATAACGAAGCGGAGACTTCCGAGTATTCTCCGATCTCCTACGCAAACCTTTGCACCCGGCACGCCCGCCATCACCCTGCCGAAACGCTGATATGAAGAAACCCGCTCTCACCGTCTGCAGCCTTCTCGCCGCGTTCGCCCTGCTCTTTGGCTGGAGCCTGAACGATGTTCTGAACGCGCCTCCGTCGGTGTCACAAGTCAGCCCGCAAGGTCGTCATCTCATAGAGAGCGTGCCGGTACGGGGCCTCCTAGCTCCTGGTGGAGGACTGTCCTATTTACGCATCGTCGACCGTGCGGATGGGTCGAAGGTATTTCGCAGCCCGCTGTTTACCACGCGGTCGGTGGATATGCGGGCGAGCGAGGAC
>NZ_JACBXH010000024.1:0-65192 GCF_041381355.1 Pseudomonas sp. LM13 | reverse complement strand
GCGTAGGCGACGGCAGCGGTCCAGGCTTCGGCTTGCGCAGCCTGATCCTCGGGGTTGGCGCCGATGGGCAGCAGATGAGACTGGCGCAGCTTCAGGCTGTAGGCGACGATTTCCAGGCCGTGGTCGAGCATGCCGCCTGGGTAGGCATGGTGATGTGCTTCGGATGCAGGGAAAGTCTGAACCAACTCGGCATAACGTTCCATCGGCGTGCGGTACAGCGCGGCGAACTGCTTGCGCGAGAGCGAGGTGCGCTGCCAGATGTGTTCCAGCAGCTTCTGCCGGCGCGGTGTCGCCAGCAGCGATGCGGCCGATTCCGGTTGCAGCAGCCCTTTCGGGAGATCGGTGACGGGTGCAGGCGACGGAGCGGCAGCGACCGGAGGCCGTTTCCGCTGGAACAGAGAGAGCATGTGGGTGTCCTGGTGGCGGGCAAGCGGGCGGCCTTTTCGCCTTTTCGGGTAGGGCCTTTCCCCTTGCACCCCATTCCCTTGCCGTTTCGGCCCTTTGGCCTTTAGAAGCCTTTGGATATAGAGCGGTGAGCATTGGTTGTCCACCGTCAATGCGGGTATGGCGGGGCCGGATTGATGCAGGAAGGCTGGCTGTTCCCACCCTACGATGAGATTCATTGTTGGATGCTGGAGGACCCCGGTGAGACCTTTCATTGACGAGGTAAGGATATTTCCTTACAATACGGGCATTGCGATCAAGAGAGCCGCCATGCCTGCCATTCACGAAGTTGCCACGCTGACCTCCAAAGGCCAGATCACGCTACCCAAGTCCATCCGACAGGCACTTGGGGCCGATACCGGCAGCAAGCTTGCGTTCGAGCTTCGTGGCAGTGAGGTCGTCGTGACCCGCGCCGATGCCGAGCACGAGGACCCGGCCATTGCCGCGTTTCTGACCTTGCTGGCCCGCGACATTGAAGCGGGTCGGAATGTGCGCGGCCTGCCCGAGAATCTGGCTCGCACAATGCTGGAGCACGCGGGGCACAAGGTGGACCTGGGCGATGATTTCGATGAGGACGTGGAAATCTGATGCAACAGCATGGCTGGACACTGCTGTTCCACGACAACCTGATCGAGCAGTTGATGAAGCTGCGCGCGGCTGTGCTGCGCGCCCAAGGCAACGACCCGGAAGGGTTCGGATCGAACGCCAACGTCAAGTTCTTCCGGGCCTTGACCCAGTTGATACAAGACGTGATACCGAGTGACCCGGCGTGCGATGAGTACCGGCAAGGCAACACCATGGGGCCGGCATATCGCCACTGGCGGCGGGCCAAGCTCGGAAGGCGATACCGGCTGTTCTTCCGCTACGACTCGAAGGCGAAGGTCATCGTGTACGCCTGGGTCAACGATGAACAGACCCTGCGGTCTTCGGGAAGCAAATCAGACCCGTATGCCGTGTTCGAGAAGATGCTCGGGCGCGGGAATCCGCCGGACGAATGGAGCGCATTGGTACAGGCAAGCAAGCAGGATTGGAGCAAACTGGAGTAGTGATTTCACATATAGCAGGTGACGACCATGAACACGACGACCCGCATCAGCACCGCAGAACGCCTCGGCCGTAGCTTTGGCCGTGGATGGCGCGCCTATGCGCGTGGCGAACGGCGGGCGTCGAGCTGGTTGGTGTACAGGGGCGTGCCGGTAGTTGGTGCCACCGTGCTGTTGTGGGTGGTCAAGCTGGCCGTGCTCGGTGTACTGCTCTATTCCGCGTTCTGGCTGGCACTGCTGTTGGTTTGTGTCGTGGCTGTGGGATGGGCAGCAAATCAGAGCCATTCAGACGAAGAGTTCCATTTGCAGTTTCCTACCACCTTGGAAGAACTTCGAGAGACACCGGGTTATGACCCGAATCTCTACAACGACACATCTCATGAGATGTACAAGGATGATGACTGACACTCGGCTTGAGCGTGCGTCACTTCAACTTCCTTGACATTGCGCCAGCTCCTTTTCCACCGGCAGCGCCTGCGTCCCTCGTACCTGCTGAGAAACTGTTTGCGATCGTTCCAGCGCGGATTCCGGCCCAGGTCAGCGCACCGATCCAAAAGGTGGGCAGCACGATGAACATCGTCCCCATAACGAAGTTCAACAACAGGTCGCCAAAGGCGTTGTTCAGCCCCACCAGTGGATCGAAGTTGGCGTGTGGCCGGTTCCAGCCGAAGCCCCAGCCATAAAGCGCATCGAGGATGGTGCTGTCGATCCAGCGCGCGAGCTGGAACCAGAAATCGACGAAGAACAGCGCGAACTGCAAGACGCTCACGGTAACGACCGTCTTCAAGTCATAGGTGCCCACAACCAGCACCAGCGGGATGCAGATGACCAGCGCCATCTTGAGCAAGCCGAGCACCATGGGCAGCGCTTGGCGCACCACGTCCATGGCGGGAAACGCGGCAATCGCGCCGACAGCCATGCCGACGTCGCCCGTGGCCCGCGTCACGATGTTTGGCAGGGTCTTGTCGATTTGGCCGCCGTAGTCCGTATAGACGTTGCCCTGGTTCAGTTTCTGCTGCCGCGGCGAGGCGATGGTGCGGATTACCGAGTCGTCCACCTCGGCTCGGCTCAGAAAGCCGGCCCAGCCCGCCAGGCGATTCAGCAGGCTTGGGTCTACCTGCCCCAGCAGGCGTGCGCGCAGGCCATTGCTGCCATCGGCCCACCACTGCCTGCAGGACGGATAGCCGCCACCGCTGGCCACCTGCGCAAGCCCGGCATCACGGTTGCTGTCGTAGGGCCAGTCATCGCGTGGTGTGCTGGAGCGATAGCTGTCGTAGTAGCCGCCGGTGTCCGTGAAGAAGCGCGAGCCGATCCAGGTCACGTCGTGCATTTGTGTCTCATCGAGGTCCGGGCGCTGCATGAAGAGCTTGGCGCGTGCCGGTCCGTAGCAGTCCCGCGAGAAATCCGCCACTTCCTGAGCCAATACCGGGTCGTCGATGCGCGTCGCGTCGATCTCCATGCGCATCTGCCGCAAGTCGGTGCCGCAGGGAATCGCCGCCACAGAGGCACCGGTCACTGCTCGCGAGAGTGTGTGCATAAAGGCCCACCAGACGGGCACCTTCGCCGACTGGTTGTTGATAGTGCTGAAGGACTGCGACCAGCCGGTATCGGTGGGCTGCGGCACGCTGACTTGGCATTGGGCCGAGCGCGAGCTGTCGTAGCGGATGGTGTTGAGATCCACGTCGATGAATGGGATGCCGGCGAACATCACCACCACGATGGCGACGAACACCCGGTTCTCAATGCGCGCAGCCGAGAGCACGCCCTTGTTGCCTTCGTCGGCGCCCTCCGCACGGGCCTTCAGCCATTCCTGCACGATGATGGCAATGAAAGGCAGCGCGAATACGCCGCTCGCCACCAGCACGGCCCAGATGCCGTTATGGACGATCCACGACACCAGCGTCAGGTAGTACTCCAAGTAGTCGGTGGTGAAAAGCGTCATGTCCTCGCCCCTTCAAGCGGCCTGCATCAACAGGCTGGCTTCCAGCGCCACAATGGCGGCGACGCCGGCGATCTCGCTGCGCAGCAGGCGCCGTCGCGCCTGCCTATCAGCCCCGCGTTGGGCCTCACGCGCCAGCAGCCGGCGGCGCATCCAGACCCAGCCGTAGGCTGTCGCGCCGTACAGGCACATCCGCCACACTAGAAAGTAGCCTGCCGTGGCCGCCAGCCACCGCTCCCAGTTGGCAACGCTGCCGACGAGATAAATGCCGACGATGTTGGCGCCCACAGCGGCGGCAACGAGCAACACCGTCCACAGCAGCGCCTTCATCGCGCGCCGGTTGAACAGCCAGCGCGGGCGCAGCCAGCTGGCACGCGACGGGTTCATGGGTTGCCTCCCGGATTGCCCTTCTGGAGCCGGTCGAGGCGGTCGGGAATGGGATCGCCTTCGTAGATGCCACGTGAGCCAGCCGCGCGTGTGCCATGGCGCTGGATGATGGCCATGGGCGAGTTGTTCGCCAGCTCGCGGCGCAGCTCCAGCTCGGTCTTGAGGTTGCGGATTTCCTGGTCGAGCGTGTCGCTCTCGTGGTTCACGGCCTCGACCGCCAACTGGTTCGCCGCGACGTTGGGCTCCTTCTTGCCGGTCAGCAGGGTGCGCTGGAGCAGCAATGCCTTCTCCAGCACCGACGCCAGCGCGACCTCCGAGGCCAGGCGCCGCGCCAGCAGGTCTTGATCCGGCTCGTCGCGCAGCGCCTCGATGACGCCGCGTGTGATGGGCAGCGAGGTGCTGCCAGCCGCACGCAGGTTCTCGAAGGTGGTGTTGCGCGTTCCCGAGACCAGTTCCTGCAAGGCTTCCAGCTTTGCCTCGTACTCCTCCTGGATCAGCGGCGTCAGCCCGACGCCGGGCACCGTTTCGGTCTTGGTGCAGGCATCGCAAGTGCGCTGCACCTGTTCGCCGAGAACCCGTGTGGCCCATTCGGTCGCCTGCTGTGGCGAGGTCCAGGTCTGGCAAGACAGACTCGCGCAACTGGCGGCAGCGATGGACGATGTGTCGGTCACGCTGCGGCCGTTGACCAGGTTGTAGCCTGCGCGGGTGACGTCGCCGACCACGCGGATGGCCGACTGGCCTGCGCCGCCCGCATTGCTACCACCCACCCAAGGCACGCCGTCGTTGCCGCGGCGCGTCTCCGCCTGTTCAATTGCCGACACGGCATCCGTGCTCGACACCGCATCGCGCAGTGCCATGCCTTCGGCCATCTGGCTCCAGCCGAGTTGTCCGCCCGCCGTGTCGGCCATCTTCTCGGCCATGGCACGGCAGGTCAGCTTGGAGCGGTCGAAATCCAGGCGCGCCTGCAGCACGCCGTTGGTCAGCAGGTTGTACAGGCCGGGATCGGCGCGCTGGATGATCAGCGCAGGCAGCGATGCCACCGCGCTGGTGGCGCTCTGGATCACGTTGCTCATGATCTGCTGAAAGCCGTTGGTGACGCCGTTGAGCTGGTTGCGCAGCGTGGTCTGGATGCTCATGTCGCCGCAGATCAGGTTGCTGTTCCAGCCCACGCCAACGCCGATCGAGCGCATGCCGGCCGCGCGGCCCATGGACACCGCGCTGCCGCCGCCAATCGAATACATCACTTCGTCGCCGATCACGGAGCCGCCGGTCTGAAATCCGGCCTGCGCCCACGCCAGGCCGCCGCCAAGAACGAGTGCGCCAGCCAGCAGCCCAGCCAATACCGTGGGACGCAGCAGGCGGCACGCCTTGGTGGAGAGGTTTGTCAGTTCAGGACGCTTCATCGCCGTACCCTCATTGGAAATCGACGCTGCCGAGGAATACCTGGCCGCGACGTTCGCAGCACGCATAGGGCCGCCACAGCGCCCAGGCGTAATCGCCCTGCTGCGCCTGGGTCAGGAAGCCGCTGCGCGGGAACACCGTGCAGGACGAGGACAGGACGGGCGTGAGTTCCTGCCACTTGCCCGTCGAGGCATCGCCTTCCATCAGCGCGCCGGCAGGCCAGTAACCGGGCCGCGAGTTGGCGAGCAGCGGCTGATAGACGTGAATCTGCCCACGGCGCGTGACGACATCGCCGGCGCGCTGGGCCACCACGGCGCCGGCCTTGTGGTCGTCGGCCTGGTGCAGGAAGCCGCCGCGCGGATAGACGTTGCCCCACAGGTTCATCGTGGTGCGCGCGCCGACCTCGCGCCTGCCCGGAATTAGTGCCTCCGGGTAGGCCATATCCGGCACGTTGTAGCGCCAGGCCAGTGTGTCCAGGGTGCTGAGCAGATACGGCATGAACGCCGTGCCCGCGCCCTCGCAGAAGTAGCCCGACGATGAGACGAACTGGTTGAACACCTCGACGCCGGGATGGCCGATGACGTCCGCGTTCTTGAACTTGGCGAGATTGTTTTCGTGGTCTTCGTTGGTGGTGCCGTCCCCGCCGGCCTGCGCGGATGGGTTGGGCGCGCTCATCGCCCGGACTTCGACCCAAGGGTTCTCGCCGGTGTTGCTGTAGCTGGAGACGACCGCATCGGGGATGTAGTGGCGGACCTTGATGGATGTGCGCACCGTGCAGCCCGTCCAGGTGCAGTAGAGCCAGTAGCAGATGCCGACGACGCGGTATTCGAGGCAGTCCGGCGATGCCACTGAGCCAACGATGGTTGCGGTGTTGAGGGCGTAGCTGCCCGTGGCGCTGAGCAGCAGCACTGAGACCACGCCAGCACGCAGGCGGCGCATCCGCTCGAAGGGTCGGGTCATGGCTGCGGCCTCCGGTGCTGCTCGATGCGCGCGACGGCACGGGCCACGTCCGGCTCGCCATAGACCACGTAACGCTGATCCACCACGACCGCCGGGATGCTGGTGACGCCCAGGCTCCATGCGTCGGCGACGCCCTGGTATGCGGAAGCAATGCGGCGCTGGAGGTCGGCACCGCCGTTGTTCAGACGGCGCTTGACGATGGCCGTGGCCTGCTCAGGATCGGCGGGCAGCTGTGCGGAAAGCTCGGCTTCGATGCGCGGGCCTTCATCCAACTCGATCAACCGCTCGCCACCCATGGTCTTGACCGGGTGGCGGCTGTCGGTGACGACCACCACATCGGCGGCGAAGGTGGCTGGGCTGAAAACGGCCAAGGATGCCGGCAGTGCAACGGCCAGGCCAAGGGTTCGCCAGCCGGATGCGAAGCGGAATAAAGATGCTGGCATGTCGCGTGCCCTGGAAGTTGATCAGAGCCATAGTCGAACGCGAACCCGCTGCCGCCCCAACAAACAATGCGCATCGCGGGCACCCCGCATACCTGTTCGGTGCTGCCGCATGGAAAAAAGCGGAGGCCGAAGCCCCCGCTGTGATCAGTGAACCACGGGCCTTCCTACAAAAGACCAGACTCGGCGAACGAGTACGGTATGCCCTGACCTATCACGAAATGGTCAAGTACCCGCACGTCGATAAGTGCCAAGGCCGTCTTCAACTGCTCGGTCAGCAAGCGATCCGCATTGGATGGCTCGGTGGTGCCCGAGGGGTGCTGATGGGCGAAGATGACCGCAGCGGCGTTCAGTTGCAAAGCGCGTTGCAGCACGACACGCGGATAAACCGAGGTCGCATTGATCGTTCCATGGAACATCGGCTCCACGGCCAGCACGTCGTGCATGCTGTTCATGAACACGACGACGAATATCTCATTGGGCTCGGCGACCAGCTTCAAGCGAAGGTAGTCCCTGACCGCAGCGGGCCGTTCAAGACGTGGCCCTGCTTTGAAAACCCGTCGCTCCAGCAACACGATGGCTTGCTGGACGATCCAGTCCTCGTTCTGAACAGAAATATCGGAAAGCGACTCCAGGCAGGAGTCATTGATGACGACAGACATGGCGAACCTCCAGGCAGGGAAATCGGAGGGCGCACATGCCCCTGGAGGGCAGGCCCTCCAGGGAATGGAACAAGGTGCATCCATCACCGCAGCAGCGGTGATCGTTCGCGGCCAGGATGCGGGGCGAACGGGTAGCGGTCAGCGCAGCGTGCTGCGCCGTAGCCTCAATGACCGCGGGCTACCTGGGCATGTCGCCGACGACGTCGGCAGGCATTTCCGTAGTGGGTGAAACGACCGAATCCTCAGCTGCCAGCATGTCCATGGCCGACAGCAGTGCATCGCCTTCGATAGGCCCCTGCAGCAGGATCGCCTGGCTGGTCTGGCGATCGTGTAGTCGCAGGGATGGCGTCGCGGTCACGCCGCCCTTGGTGGCTTCCTCGGCCTGAGCGCGAATCAACGTTTCGGGCCGCTCGCTGGCCAAACACTGCTCGACGGCTGGGTTTAGGCCGGGATAGCGCAGGCCCTCGGGCAAGCCCAGGCCGTCACTGCGCGTGTGCGCATAGACCCATTCAATGGCCTGCCAAAAGGCCACATGCCCGCCACTTTCGGCGGCGCACTCGGCCAGGCGTGCCTCGGCAGAGGCGGCCGGTTCGTGCGCGGCCAGCGGCTGGTGCTGCCATTGCAGGGCTACGTCCGCGTTGGCGCCCACCCAGCGTTTGAGTTGCGGAAAGTACTCCCGGCAGAACGGACATTCGAGGTCGGCATAGAGCGTCAGCGTGAACCGGCCCTGCGCGTTGCCCATTTGCCAGGGCGGCCCGGCCACCTGCGCGGTACTGACCGGCGCGGGAGCCAACGACGCGGGTTCGCTGGGTGCGCGGGACACGAGCCAGATCAGCAGCAGCGCGATCAATCCAGCGGCCAAGAACCAGGGCCAGCGCTTGCGCGAGCGCCGATGGCGGAGCGCCTGGACTGGCATCGGAATGGAAGGATGTTTCGGTTTCACGGCAGTCTCCGGCGGCTATTGCGGCAGGCCCAAGGCCGGCGACTCGATGCCGCGCGCCTGGTCGATCTTCTCGGCCACCTTGAAGGCCGCGTCGAGTTCACTGATGCCGTGCTGTTGCATGAGTTGGTAACGCTCGGCTTTCTCCTCGGGTTCGGTCTGCGCAAGCGCGAGATAGAGGCTCGGTGGCACGGCCCGAAACAGCACTTCCAGGCTCTTGGAGAGGATGACGCCCTCGGTGAACTTCCCGGCTTCCTTGCGCGCCGAAAGCATCAGCGCCTTCTGCGCAGGCGAGAGTTCGCGGAAGCGGGCGATCTTCTCCACCTCATCGGGTGGCATCGACAGGCAGATCCACCACTCGATCATGTTGAGCATGGGCTCTGCGGCGCGCGGCAGATCGTCGATGTTTTGTGTGGCGAGCCAGAACCAGGCCCCCAGCTTGCGCCACATCTTGGTGATCTTCACCACGTAGGGGGCGAGCAGCGGGTTCTTGGTGATGATGTGCCCTTCGTCGGTGACGTTGATGATCGGGCGGCCCAGGTACTGATCGCGCTCGGCAATGTTGTTCACCGTGCTGATCAGGCTTATGTAGGCAATGGAGAGCTGCGCGTTGTAGCCCTCGCGGGCATAGGTCGCCAGATCGACCAGGGTGATGTCGGCCTCGGGCCACGGCGAACCGTCGCGGTCGAACATTTCACCGTCCGTGCCTTGGCAGAACATGTCCATGGCGTCGGCCATCTCCAGCAGTCGCACACGCCGCATTTCCGGCAGCGTCGGGTCCTGGCTGCGCGTGCGCAGCGCATTGCGCACATCGCGCGTGAGCACGGTGCGCTTCTCGCCATCCTTGCTGTGGCAGTGTTCTGCGGCATCGAGGATGCACTGACGGATCAGCGAGCGGTCGGCCCGCGTCATCCGGGCTTCTTCCTTGTCTTCGCCACCGGTGATCATCAGCCTCGCGGTGATCTCCAATTCGCCCAGTACGTCGCGCTGCTCATCTGCCTCCATGGCCACAGCATCGGGCGGCAGGTCTTCGTCCAGGGCATCGGCGTCGAGCGTCTGCACGTCGCTGGGCGTCTCGATCAGCCGGCGCGCATCCGCGAACGGCGCCAGGGTAACGACCGAGCCCGGCGCGAGCTTGACCCGGTTCACGGTCAGGCCCAGGCGCCGGGCAAAGTCGCTGAACAAGCCAAAGCTGTTGCCGGCCTCGACAATGAACAGGCGGGGTCGGTAGATCGCCGTGACCTGATTCAAGAGGTTGTTGAGGGTCGCCGACTTGCCCGAACCCGTCGGGCCGAACAGGAACAGGTGGGCGTTCATCTGCCGGTCCAGGCGGTTGAGCGGGTCGAAGGTGATCGGCCCGCCGCCGCGGTTGAACATCGTGATGCCGGGGTGCCCCGTACCCTGGGCGCGGCCCCACACCGGCGAGAGGTTCGCCGCGTGCTGGGCGAACATCAGTTGGGTGTACCACTTGCGCCGATCCTGGCCGGGGTTGTAGCAGCACGGCAGCCAGCGCAGGTAGCTGTTGAGCGGTGCCACCTCGTCGTCCTCGCGCACCGGCTGCAGGCCAGCGTTGAGCATGACGTTCGCCAGATCCAGGCCGCGTCGGTCCAGTTCCGCCTCATCGCGCCCGCGCAGGTAGAACGCCAGCGTGCCGCGATAGAGCTTGTGCGCGCTGCCGATCAGGGAACGGGCTTCATGCACGTCCTTGAGCGTCTGCTCCGACGCCAGGGTTTCGCCGACCGCTTTCTTGGCCAGGTGGTTCAAGTCCGCCTCAAGGACATCCTGCGGCGTGGCGACCATCGTCAGGCAAAGGGTGGTGTCCTCGGGCATCTGGTCGAACAGCGTGTTGATGGCATCGCCTTTGCGTGTCTCGCCGGTCAGGTGCCCTGTGCCCGGCGGCATGCGCAGGCGGTCGGTGATCAGCACGCGGTGCGGCAGGCCGTCGAAATGCCAGGTGCCCTGCGCCACGTCGGAGCGCGGCTGGCCGAAGAACAGCCGCTGGCTGAAATCCCGCCCGCTCGCCAATTCGATCTCGCCGTCTTCGCCGGCCTCCGTACTGTCGGGGTAGCGCGCCAGCGCATAGAAGCGCTCCCTGTCTTCGGCCCCAGGCCCAAGCAACGTGGGACGCGGGTTGAACCAGCGCAGCAGCCAGTCGTGAACATCCGCAGCCACCATGCGCCGGGCCTGAATGCCGGCGTTCGCCAGTCCGCCGCACAGGCGGTCGCAAACGATATTGAGCATCTGCTCGGGCGTCTGCCCGCGGCGGCTGTTTTGCCCTTGGCCGGTCACGCGGCGATAGACCACCATGCGCACACGCCGGGTCTGGCCGCGCCAGCGCAGCCGTGTGACCACCGTGTCCTCGAACAGACCGCCCGGCTTGGCCACCGCGCGCAGGTGATGGCCGAAGAAGCGCAGGTAGAACTCGGTGAACGCCGTCTCACGGGCGCGCGGCTGCACATAGTCGCGCAGGGTTTGCATGTACTGGTCGAAACTGGGCTCGTCCTGAGCGTAGAGCTGCAGCACCCAGGGGTTCTCATCCAGTTCATCGAAACTGTCCTGCAGCGCGTTTTCCAAGGCATCGCGGGCCTGCGCGAGCCAGCCAGGTTCCCGGCCTTCGGTGCCCAGCGGCACCAGCTCGTAGAACGCCGCCACCGATTGCCCGTCCTCCAGCAACATGGCTTTCGACTGCGCCAGGAACTCCACCCAGGGCAGCAGTTCCACGAACGACGGCGCGACCTCGTACAGCGCCTGCTCGTCTGCCAGGGTCGCCGGCCTGCGGCCTTGCACCGCCGTGCCGGGTTCGGGGATGCCGACCTGGCGCAGTGCCTCGACGTGGCGTTGCCAGCCGTCCGGCTGCTCGTCGTCGTCAGCATCGGATGCGGCCAGCTTCGGCGCGGTCGGCTTCGGTCTGGGGAGTTTCCAGCGCATCAGTAATCCTCCACGCGCTCGCCTGGCATGGCGTACTGCACGCGCTGGTACAGCGGGAACACGGTCGTATAGCCCGGAATCGGCACTGGGTCGGTGCCCGCCAAATGCGGATACACGTACATCACGAGATCGGGGTTGGGCAGGCGCTGGAACTGGCGGTAGACCTCGTTGCGCGCCGTGCGCGTGTAGCGCATCTGCTCGGCAGGCGCGGCCTGCACGTCCATCTCGGTCAGCGGCCTGCGCAGGCTCTGGCGCGCATCGAGCAACTGCCTGCGCGCTACCTGGCCGGCACCACCGCCGCCGTCGCCGGCGTTCTGCTGCCAGATGTTCATCATCGTGCTGTCGCCGTGGGTCAGCAGCTTTTCCTTGCTGGTGGCGCAGCCACCGAGCAGCGCGACGGCCAAGGCCAGCGCCAGGCCCTGAGCCCAGCTATTCAAGTTCGAGGGCATGGCTTTCTCCTGCGCGGTGATCGACCTTGCGGCCTTCGGGATCGAAGTCGATGGCGAGCGGCTTTTCGAGGTGGACGGCGACCTTGGCACCGGGCTGCACATAAACGGCAGCGAAGGCCTGGCCGTAGAGCTTGTTGACCCAGCTCGACATGTCCTGGACGCCGCTGGCGAGAATCCGGCCCACGGCTTCCTGGCCGCTGATGCCCACGCTGCCGATGGAGCCGTCGGCGCCGACATAGGACGCCCTGCCACTGTCGGATTCGATCAGCGAGGCCACGCCAGCCCCAGCCGCCGTGATCAGCGCCTGGGTGCCGAGGTACTGCTGCGCATTGCTGCGCCGCTCGCCGCTGACACAGGGAATGCCGTGCGGGTCGCTGATCCAGCCCAGGCCGTCGCGTTGTTGGTTGTTCTGCTGGTTGCCCTCACGATCCTCGGGGATGGTGCGGATGGTCCCGTCATGGAACACGAAGGTGATGCTGCGCACCTGGCCGCGCACGCAGGAGAGCGTCCAGTCGCCCGATGCGGTGCCGGAGAACACGGCCCCGGCCACATCGGGAATGTCGATGCCGTTCGCGGTCAAATTGTCAGGCCCGACCAAGACCTTGAAGGGGTATGGATCGTTCACCGTGCCGTCGATCGGCACGCGGCCAATCAGCGCCGTCATCGCCACCGACCCCATCAGCGTCGAGTTGGTCGGCACGGTATAGACGGGCGTCGGGCTCTTGACGCCTGCCGCGCGTGCGCCCGCGTTCGCCACGGTTTGCGCTGTGGTTTCCAGCGTGCTCTGTGCGGAACCGAAGCTGGTGGGGAAGCTTATGCCGCCATTCGACCTGCCACGCCCGTCGCTTTGTTTCGCGTCATCCGGCTCCACCCAGCGCATACCGCCTTCCATGCCGGCCTCGTCGCCGTCACGCAGGCCCAGCCCCACCGGCAAATCGGCATGGCCGCCGCCACGCCCGCCGATGCTGTCCAGGCGCTGCTGCAGGTCAGCGAGCAGCCCCTCGGTCTGCTGGCGCGCGCTGGCCGCCTGCTGTTGGTCGCGGCGCAGGTTGGAGCGCTCGGATTCGAGGGCGGAACTGATGCGTTGGTCGATGGCGTTCTCGCGCTGGCGCAGTCGCTGGTTCTCCTCACGCTGCGACCTGTTGTCGGACAGCGCGGTCTGAAGCTCGGTGCGCAACTGCTTCACCTGGGCAACCAGCGTCGCCACGGTGTCGCGCGGGGTGTCACCCTCGATGCCCAGCGCCTTCATTTCTTCCGGCGTAAGCCTGCCGCCGCCATCCGCGACAGGCGGTGCCGACGCACCGCCACCGGAAAACAGCCGAATGGCGACAAACAGCACCAGCAGGGCCACGGGGATCAGCAGCCACTTCAGGAGTCCGTTACTGCGCATGGCGGGCCTCCCTGTCGTCGCTGGCTGCTGCTTTGGGCTGCGGGAGATGCACAGCGGGGTCGAAGCGATGGATCGCCGGCAGCAGCGATTGCGCGAGGCCGTGCCCGCGCGTCACCAGGTACAGGACGGTGGTGTCCTCGGGGGTTCCGCGCGGGCCAAGCGCCTCGTGCTGGAAGGTGGCGGTGAGGAAATCCCCTTGCAGCACGCGCGGGTCGAGGCTGATCCAGTCGCTGCTACTGTTGGTCAGGCGCACGGCAGTGACCCACTGGTCTTCCAGGCGCCACGAGGCGAGCGCGACCGCGCGTGCCGGCAAGGTCGGCATCAGCGTGCCGAGGTCGAGGTCGCGGCGCAGGTTGACCCGCATGACGCCTGGCAAGGCTTCCACGGTGCGCAGCGGTGCGTAGAGGTTCTGCGCAGCAAAACGTGTCAGCACGACGGGGATTGGCGTTTCGCGCCGCGCCGTCCGGGTGCCCGCCTGCTCCTGAGCGCGTGCATGGGGCGCATCGGCACCGTCAGGCTGATCGCCATAGCGCGCTGTTGAGTTGTTGCCCTCGACGATTCGCACCGGTTCCAGCTCGGCTTCGCCGTCCTTGGGCGGCTCCGCCGCAATGTCGAGCAGGATCAGCGCGCCGGTGTCGGCGTCCTGCAATTGCAGCCGAGTGGGCTCGATCGGCTCGCTGGCGCGCAGGTACACCGCGCCGCCCGCGCTCTGCACGCGCAAGCGCTCACCGACGCCTGCGGGAACGCCCACGCGGACGTTTCGGTCGATGAACACGATGCGCTCCTGGCCGACCTTCAACGGCACCGCCAGCGGCATGCGCTCCCAACGCAGGATCTCCACCGCCTGGACAGCGGGGGACACGACCACTGCGGCGGCCACGGCCAGCAGCCCCAGCAGCGCGAGTACAGGATGCTTCATGGGCTTCATGAGGAATTACCTCCTTGAGGCGCTTGCGGCGTCAGGCCACCAGGCACCGGGCGCGTCGGCTCCGGTGCGCTGATGCGCTGGGGCGTGCCCTCGTAGCAGTCGATCACCAGGCCGAACGGGTTGCGTGCGGGATCGACGTCCACCCGCGCGACCTTTACGGGGTAGCGCACCAGGGCGCGTTTGACCTGCTCGGCGCCGTAGTACTCGTCGGCGCTGATGTCCAACGTCACCACCCAGTCGCGGTCGGAGATCACACGCACGCGCGCCGTGGGGTTGTCGCCATAGCTGCGACCGGGGATTTCGTAGATGCCGCGCACCCGCTGGCGCAGTTCGCCGGTGCTGCGGCGGTAGTCGTAGTCCGCCTTGAGGAATGCCTGGCAGGACGGGGTGAGGTACGGCGAGAGCGTATGGAGGTTGCGCGGGTAATCTTCTTCGCCATTCGTCGGCCAGCGGTTGAGGGTCTGGAACACGTAGAACGTGAACGCATAGACCGACTCGGGCGGCACTTCCCACCACTTGCGGGTACTGCCGGAGCGTAGGTCAGGCGGGACGTGGATGGTCAGATCGCGCGGTGCGCTCCACCAGCCGCCGCCCATGACCAGGGCGACGATGACCAGCGCACCCGCGCCGAGGCGCAGCGTCTTGATGTGCGCCTGCAGGTGGGTGATCTCGTTCTTGAAACGGCTCATCGCGCGCCCCCGTGCATGCCCCTGCGGATGGTCCAGAAGCCGGAGCGCGAGATCAGCACATGGCCGCCCACCCAACCGGCCATCAGCGGATGGCGCGTGGCAATGCGCCACTGCAACTGCCGGTACAGCCAGGTGTCGGGACGCCCACGCTTGAGACGGCGCAGGATGCCGCCGCCGATGAAAACGCCCAGCGCCACGCCCAGGACAACGAAGGTCGGCGCGATGGCAATGGTGCGTAACACCCAGGACAGCGGCGCGCCAACCACCAGGCCGGCAGCGCCGGACAGGCCGCAGCAAATCCACAACTCATCGGCAGTGAGGCCGCGCACGACCACCGGGTGCCTGTTGAGCCGGTGTGGAAGGAACGTGACTGTCCCATCGGCACGGACATGCTGTTGCTCGGACATAGCCCGTCCTCGCTTACAGGATGCCGGTGGCTTCGGTGAGCAGCCAGATGCCGATCACGAGCAGGACGGCGCCGATGGCGACCGTGAGACCGAACTGCCCCCAAGTCTTGCGACCGGTGTGGATTTCCGCGTAGGTGCCGTAGGCGTGGTAGCACACGCCAATGAACATCGACGCCACCACCAGGAGGGCCACGAGCATGATGATGTCGTAGCCGTAGTTCCTGATTGTTTCCATGATGCCGCTGCCGGCGCCGCGGGTCGGGTTTTCCAGCTGCGGCAGACCTTGCGCAAACGACAGCGCGGGCAGCGCGGCGGCACCCAGGACGACGGCGGCGCGTTGGACAAAACGAGTAGTGAGGATGCGGTTTGGCATGGTCAATCCCTTCAGGTCAGGAGAGGAGGAAGAACGTCATGACGAGGTACATCGCGACGAAGCGGATGCAGACGCCGAGGAACTGGCGTTGGTTGAGGCGGTTCTCGGCCCACCCCACGTAGGCCGTTCGGATGGCCCAGACGCCCCAGGCGAGCAGAACCGCAAACACGATGCCGACCAGAACGGTCGCCATCGCGGACGGCGCGATACCGCTGTTGGCTTGAAATGCCGAGACCTGGGCGCCGTTCATGGTCTGCCCTGCGCAGTCGTCGGCAGCGATGGCGGGGCGGTCCGCTCGGTGCGGTACTCACCAGCCAGTTCGGAGAGGTCGCGTGGCTGGGCGCGCGACGGTGTGAGATGGGCCTGGATGCCGGCGCGCACACGCGCCAGATCAGCCAGCAGTCGTGGGTAATCGAAGTGGTAGCGCTCGCCCGGCTGGATGGGTGCGTGTGCAGCGCCATCCGCGATGGTGCGCTCCAGCGCGTCGAGCTGGCGTAGCGCGGCAACCAGCTCCTGGCGCTGTGCCGGGGATTCGGCCAAGGCAACCGGGAACTGACCCATCAGCAGGGCCGTCACGAGAAAAGTGGGCACGCCGCGATGCGCGGCGCGCAGCCAGATCGGAGCCAACATCGCGCCATTCCTGTGTGATAAGCAATGGCTTGATCGTGGCGATCAAAGGCGTATCAGGCCGCAAACAATAAGAACCTGCGGATGACCGGATTGATGGCCTAGAGGTACTTCTTGAAGCTCCCTGCAGTCAGGCTCACGGCCAGCCCCAGCAAGCCGGCGCTGGGCAGCAGGATCAGCAGCGGATGCACCGAGATCGGCAGCGCCAGGTACGTGACCCAGGGCAGCACGGCCAGCGGCATCAGGCTCGCTTTCGCTCGGTGATAGATAAAGCCGGATTCCCGGCCTGCGCCGAACCGGCGCACATCCCGCCGTACCAAACCGTCGATCAGGCCGACGAAAGCGGCCGTGAAGATCAGCGGCAGCGTGAGCGCCAGGACCAGCAGGCGCACGAGGAAAGTAAGCGTCGTGAAGGCTGCGGCGATCAGGTAGCTCTCCGTCCAGACATAGACCTGGCTGATGAAGTAGCGGAAGTTGCGCCCTCCGTCCTGGTTTTTCCCCTGGCTGGGCGCGCGGGCGCGCTCGGCGGTCTGGCTCATGCGCTCCAGGAGCCCTGATCGCACGAACACCCATTCATAACCCGTGTCCACCAGCTCGTGCGCCGTTCGCCCCGGCTCCTGCACGACCACGCTGCGCGTGAAATGCTTGGACAGGTGCCCCAGCTCGTACTGCAACATTTGCTGGGAGTGCTGCCAGCCCTGGTCTTTCCAGAACAGGTGCATGCCGATGCACTCCATCAGGATCGAGAACAGCAGCGAGCCGACCAGCACCCCGAGCAGCCGGAGCGGCAAGGTGATGGTGCCGACGATCAAGCCCTGGCGGCGGTTCTGCTCGCGCTGCGCAGTCGAGGCGGCATCGCTCATGGCGCGGCCTCTTCGCTGGCCGTGTCGCCCGTGCCGGTGATGGGTGTGGCGATGGCCGTCTCATCGAGCAGATCGTCCGGCAAGGCCGCGTCCTGCAAGACCGGGGAGCTGGTGAACTCCCACCACTGCGTGGCCTCGCTGTAGCTCTGGCGCATGTGCCCGGCCAGTTGCTGCAAGTCCGCCGGCATCACTTCATCCGGGTCTGGCGCCGGCAACGGCATACGCACCTTCCAAAGCTGACCGCCCTGCAGCAGCGCGAAGCACTGGCCTTTGGGCAGGCCGACGATGTGCGATGGCTCGATCATCGGCACGCTGGACATGCTGATGCGGTCTTGGGTGTTTGACGTAAAGTCTGTCGCTCCACGAATATCGGAGCTGTCGGTCGCGCCGCTGACGATGGTGGTCGTATAGACCTCGACCTTCGGCAATTGCCGGGTCAGCAATTCAGCGGTAGCCGTCTCGCGCACGCGCAGCATGAACAGGTTGTTGAAGTTGCCGATCACCTGACCGGCCTTCGCGCGGTTGCCAATGCGTGCTTCGATGTCCGAGAGCGTCTGTGTGTACGCGGTGACTTGCAGGCCAGCGCCGCCGCCCTTGTTGATCAGCGGGATGAACTCGTCGCCCATCAACTCGTTGAACTCATCGGCATGGACGTTGATCGGCACGCGCGAGCCAGCCGATGCGCCCGGCAGGCCGTCGTCGATCCCGTGCTTGTAGATGTGGCCGGCGACCGAAACCAGGTCGGAGAACATGGAATTGCCGACTGCGGCGGCGACCTCGGCGTCGGACAGCGCATCGAGGCCGACATAGACCACGGCGCGCTTTCGGATGACCTGCATCCAATCGAAGATCGGGCGTGGGTCGGCCAGGTCGGAGTAGTTCGGGGCCAGAAGCTGGGCGATCTTGCCGCTGGTGAGCTTCTCCAGCAGCGGCAGCAGCGATGCGACGATCTTGTCGAAGTAGGTCTTGTCGTAGCGCACTGCCGAGCGCAGGCCGTCGAGCACCGGGTCGTAGTTGCGCGCCTGCGAGAGGTACTGCTCCAGCGCCACCACGCGCTTTTCGCGCCCGATCATGTTGCGCGGGATGTTCTTCTCGTTGAGCTTGGCCTCGATCTGGACGATGACCTCCCAGGCCTTGGGCTCGGTCTTGGCGAAGTAGTGTTGGGCGTACTCGATGAACAGCGCGTCGATGTTGATCACATGGCGCTGGATCAGCATGTAGTCCGGGCGCTGCCCCAGTTCCACCAGGGCGCGGGCGATGATGTTGACGAAGCGCCACGCAAACTCGCGAAATGCCGCGCTGTTGCCTTCCCCGGAGAGCTGCCCTGCAACACGGGTGGCCACCTCGCTGATGCGCCCAAAGCGGCCCACAGCGTTGTAGCGCGCGGAAATGTCGGGCCAGCCCAAGTGGAAGACATAGAACTCGCCCTCGCGCCCCGCGCGCTTGGCCTCGACGTACACTCGCTTCAAAAGATCGGCGTCGCCCTTGGGGTCGATGACGATGACGACCTCGTGCTCGCCGTCGGCGTTCTTGCGCCGGATGTCCTGAGTCACGAACAACTCGGCCAACCGCGTCTTGCCCACGCGCGTGGTGCCCAGCACCAGCGAATGCCCGACGCGCTCACCCAGCGGTAGGCTGACGTCCACCTCATCGGGTTCGATGCCGTGCAGGCGCGGCAGGCCGCCCACAGGCGGCAGCGGGCGCACCGGGTTGAAAGGCACATCCCAGCCCGTGAGCGCAGGTAGCCGGGACAGCGGGAATGGCGCGAACTCCAGCCGTTCCTCCAGCCTGCGCGCCAGCCGGTAGGCCGGCGTCAGCTCGACGTAGCGGCGAAATTCCGGTCTGTATGTCTGCATCAGCCGATGGGTATGTTTCTGCTCCCACAGAAATCCGCGTCCCACGAACAGACGCTGCTGGCTGACCGGCACGTCCTTGCTGGTCATCACATAGCGCGGCAAGCGGCGAATGTTGCGTCGGTAGCGCAGGATGACGCGGGCATCGCGGTAGCGGATGGCACCGTAGATGCAGAACGCCAGCGCACTGCCGACGCCCATGGCGGGGCTCAGCGCGAGCGACCACGGGGCCACCAGGGACAGAAACGCGGCGCCTGCACACGCCGCGACGGTATAGAACTCCACCGCTGGGCGCAGCAGAACCTCGACCGGCTGTTTCCCCGACATGGCTTCATTGCTCGATGCCGGTGGCTGTGATCAGCACCGGGTAATGCCGCAGACCCAGGCGCTCGGCCAGGTCGTCACCGGCCACAGGCGCAAGGGGCACGCCGGGCACCAGGGCGCGCAGCCGTGCCAGGCCCTGCATGGTCTCGACGTTAACCACCAGGCCCACCGCGCCGCGCTCGCGCAGCGAGCCCGCCTGGCGAAGCAGCCAGGCGTGGGAAGCTTCGTCGTCGCCGACGACTACGAAAGGCCGCAGGCCCGGTGCCTCGATCACGCGCCGCGCGACGGTGCCAGGCGTGAGCTTGGCACTGCGCACCGGCAACATCGCGGCCTCATCCATGGGCGTGGCGGGCACCGGGAGCATCGGGATGGGCGGCCCGGCCGGAGCATTGGCGCGCGGCTGAAGGTTCAGAGCCTCGTAGTACGGCAGCGCCGACGTGCCGCCACGGTCTTCGACGACGATCAGGGGCTCTCCGGCGCGCGAGGCCAGTGGCAGAGCCGCCAGCAGCACGAGCAGGCCCTTCAGTGTGAGATGGGTCAAATGGGATGTTTTCATGGGGTGCTCTCCTGGTGCACGGCGATGGCCGCGGCGGTTGGGTGTGTGCCCTGCACACGGGCAAGGTGGCGCGACACGCTGCGCCGGTAACGAGCCGCAGGTTCTCCGCCCGCAGGACGGTGGTAGCGACCGATCGCCGGCAACCAGTCCTCGCCCGAGGTGTGCTGCTCTTTCAGGATTTCAGCGGCGATGGCGAGGTTGCTGTATGGGTCGAGCAGGTCGCACGGGCTGGCGTAGCGCTGCTGGTGGTAGCCGAGGTTGATCTGGCCCAGGCCCGCGTCGATGCGTGTGTGCGGCGTGGCGCGCATTGCCTGCTGCAAACCAGCGCAGGCGTCGGCACGGGTGGTGAAGCGGCGCGACTGACCGGCGACGTTGAGGGACCACGGCCACGGGACGATGCGCCCGTTGCGGCGGATGCCGCTTTCCTGCAAAGCCACGGCGTAGAGCACCGTCGAGGGGATGCCCGCGCGCTGTGCGGCAAGCTGGTAAGCCGGTGGCGGAAGCTCCTGGGCATGGGCGGCGCAGGCGCACAGGCCCGCCGCGATCACCAGTGCGCGCAAGCACTGCGAAACGGAGGTGACCGCTATGGCTGGCGCTGCCATTGACCGTTCACCTCGCGCACGACCGCAGGAAGGTCTCCGGGCAAGCTCAGCGACAGCCACCGCCCGCCATCATGGTTGAGCGTGATGCCACCGCTGCGCACGCGCGCCGGATCGACGTTCGCACGCTTGGCCCAGTCGCGGATGCGCGTGTCGTCTTGGCGGCTGCCGACCATGTACAGGTCGAACTCGGTGCCGGAGGATTGCAGGCGCTGCACGAGTTGCCCGCAGGCCGCGCAGCCGTCCTTGACGAACACGGCCGTGCGGCCTGAACCGCGCAAGGGATTGGCGCTTGTGCCGGCGCCGGGTTTTTCGTCAGGCAGGTTCACCCGCTGCATGCCGGGACTCAGGCGCTGCCAGGCCTGGTCGTAGGCACGCTGGTAGGCGAGCAGCTTCTCGATACGGCGCGCCTCGACCTGCACCTGCAGCTCTGCGTAGCGGCGCCGTTCCTCGTCGGTGCGCGCCTCGATGCCCAGGGCGGACAGTGGGTCCAGGTTGGGCGAGTAGATGCCCAACGGCCCGTCCATCAGCTCGCGATAGCGAGCCCACTCCTGCGGTTGCAGGCCCCAGTCGCCTGCCACTCGGTCGTCCAGGGAGCGAGTAACCAGCGGGCGCTCCTGGCTGTGCGCACTGCCGGCGGGAGCCGTGGCCGGCTGCTGCGCCCAGGCGGGCAACTGGGCAGACGCGAGCAGGAGCGCGGAAAGGATGATCGACGGTTTCATGTCGTGCGCTCCGCTCAAGGAATCGCCATGCGACGGGTCTGGTCGCCGGCCTGGAACACCGCAGTGTTGCCCTCGACTGCCTGCAGGCGCCACGGGCCGACGGCATCGCCGGGAAGCAGCACTTGAAGCTGGTCGGGCGTGAAGTTCCCGTTATTCGGTGTGACGGACAGGCTGCGCTGGCCGGCGCGAAGTTCGGCGCCGACGATGCGGAACGGCAGTGGCGGCGGTTCTGGTTTGGCGGTGGGCCTGCTCGGTGAGCGCGGCTGGGCGGGCGCTGCGGCACGCAGGGCGCTTGGGCGTGCCTTGATCTGCTCGACTTCCGCACGAAGCGCCTGAAGGTCTTCGGCAGCGGCATAGCCGCTCAGCGTTGTCTCGACCTGGGCGGCGCGTGCTTCCAGGCGTTCGCGGGTATCTTTGAGGTCTGCCGCTGTTGCGACGACTGGACGCTGCTGGATGGCCTCAATGGTCTCGGCCAGGCCCACCGCCTGCGCTTCGAGACGTTGCAGGCGGGAATCAAGCAGCGTCTGGTCGGCCTGGTCGTTCATGGTCTGGTAGCTCAGGGCAGCGAAAACGCTGAGGCTGATCAGCCAGAGCCACATTAGGCTCTGCAACACCACGGCGGAGATCGGGCGCCGGGGAGCCTGCGCGGTATTCATGGCTGGCCTCCCGAAACCGAAGGCATCAGCGGAAACGTCTGCACCGCCTCGGCAACAGGCGGCTCGTGTGCGTGCTCGGCGGTCGCACTGCCTCCAGGCTGCTCAAAGCAAATCTGCCGTGCCCGTTCATCCGCATGCAGTTCCCAGGCCGGGCCGGCCAGGGTGAGCAGCGCATCGCGCAAGGTCATGGGGCCAAGATGCCGGTGCGCCGCCGGCAGCGGCAGCGCATACAACTCGGTCACGGCGCTGGGCGTCTCGCAAAGCTGGTAGCCACTGCGTTTGAGCACATGCCGCAGCCCATCGCCCACCGTGGCGCGGGCATCCTCGGGCATGGACACGTCGATGGTCTGCAACAGCAAGTCACGCTGCGCCGCCGTGGGTGCCAGCTCGACCAGCGTGTAGCGGCCATAGCGCACGACGGGAATGAACTCGGGTGCCTCGGGTTCGGGAGCGGAGGAGACGTCTTCTATGGCGTCTGGCACCAGCGGCGCGGTGGTGGTCGCGCAGCCGCTGGCCAGCGCTGCGGCCAGGAGACCAGCGCCGACCAGACGCCGGGATACATGGGTTGCGGGCATGGCATCGGCTCTTCTGTTGCGATGCCGATACCTTGGCGGCACGGTGCCGCACGGTCAGCCAGGAATGCGAACTGGGTGGTGCCCGGTTTTCTGCCTTGGGCAAGTGCTGGGCCTTCACGGGAACCCTTTGGAATGAGAGAAAAACGCAGCCCCGCCCACGAAGAACGCGGACGGGGCTGCAAGGTGGGACGAACAGAAAGTCGGCGGCGCTAGGCCGGCGATGGCGTGGGGTTCAGGCGGTGACCAACTGCCGGGCCAGTGCGACCTCGACGGAATCACCGTCCTGGTTCAGAACATCCAGCCCCGATTCGGGCACATCGCCCGAGGTGGACTGCGAGACCATGATCTTCTTGGCCATCAGTTCCAGGCAGGTCATCTGCGAGGAGCCGGCGTAGCCGAGGTAGATCACGCGCACGGGCTGTTTCTGCCCGATGCGCCAGGAGCGGCGTGCTGCCTGTTGGAGCGAGTACACGTTGTAGCCACTTTGCATGAACACAATCGTTGGAAAATCCAACAGATCAAGGCCCGTTTTGACCAACTCCGGGTTCGTGACAAGCACATCAATGCCACGATCCAGTTGCTCGGCGATCCAGTCCTCGCGGCGGCTGGCATCCACGCTTGCGCGCAGTACCGCTACCTTGAAACCTTCTTGCTCCAGCAGCCCCTTCAGGCGCGACGTGGTGTCGCGCGTGCCGGTATAGACCGTGTAGGCCAGAACCTTGCGCCCCTGTGCCTTCTCTGCCTTGCAGATGTCGATCAGTTCACGCTCCTTGGGGCTGATCTCGAACTCATTGAACTGAGCCGGGACGAACGCCAAGGTGTTGCGCGTGCGCGGATGCACTACGGTCTCCGACCGGAAGCAGCAATCCGGCCAGGCCAGCAGCACGTTGAGCACCACACCCAGCAAGGTCGTGTCGCGTCGCGCCAGAGCCTGTTTCAGCTCCGCGGTCAGCCGACCCGCCAGATCGCGATAGGCCGCGGCTTGTGCCACGTCCATCTGGACTTCACGAAACTCCTCGTCATACGGCGGCAGAACGTTGCCGCCAATGTCCTTGAGTTTGAGGAAGATGGTGAACGGCAGGATGCAGCGCAAGACGCCTTTCGGCCCGAAGCCGGGAGCCTTGACCGTGCGCACCGATACCTTGGTGCCCTTGGCCGTCTTGTGCGCCGTGCCGGCGCTCTCGGAGTAGATGTCCTTGAGGACACCGTGATCGCGCATGAACGCCATCGCAGCCGAGGTCATGCTGCCGCTCGTGGTCGGGCGGTAGCCGTCTTCGATCATCCGTCCTGGCAGCGCCCGGAACAGCAGGTAGAACAGATCATCGCCATAGCCGCCCATCAGCGTACCGGTCAGCAGCAAGGTCTTGCGAGCCTTCGCCGCCAGCACGCCCATGGCCTGGCCTTGGGCACTGCCGCCGTTCTTGTACTCGTGCGCCTCGTCGGCGATGAGCAGGTCGAACGTGCCTTGCGGTAGGTAGCGTTTGATGAACTCGGACGGTTGGTAGCCGCCTTCGCCAAAGCCAAACTCCATGTTGGCCATCGCACGTTCCATGCGCGTGGCCTGACGGTCGGAAAACACCAGCTCGCCGTTGCCATCCATGAGGTTGATGAACTCATGGATGTTGTCGCCCAGCATCGAGGCCAGAAAGCCGTCACCAAACTTCTGCATCAGCTTCTGCGCGGTAACTTCCCCGATGGTGGGGATGCGCTTCAAGGCTTTGAGGACGACCGAAGACTGGTCACTGCCGGACAGACTACGCGGGCGGATCAGCGTCCACAGGGGCGCAGCGCAGTGGCTGCACTTCCTGCGGGACTCTTCGGCTTGGAGCGCGACCGGGTTGGCCGGCTCGCCGTCGAGGTCGGTGATGAGCGTGCCGCAGTCCGGGCAGGCCGCCACGTCGCCGTGGCGGGTGCGTCGCTGGGTGAAGACCGGCTTCCAATGGAACCCCATCCGCATCCTGACGCGCCCCAGGATGAAAAATTCCTGGCCTGTGGGCGGCACACCCAACTGCTCGCGCAGCTTGATGAGCTTGACCAGCGTATCCGGGCCATTGAGCACCCAGACCTTGGCGCCGGCCACCGTCTCCTGGATCTCGCGCCGCCACTTGTAGACCAAGTGGGGAGGCGAAAGCACCAGGGTACGGCGGTAGCCTTCGGCGTTGAGCACGGCGGCCGTGGCGATGCCGACAGTCGTCTTGCCGCAACCCATTTCGCCATTGACGATCGCAGCGCGTTCGCCTTGATCGACCAACAGCTCGGCGGCGGCATGGACAACGTCGGCCTGGGCCTGGAACAACTTGCGCTTGAGGCTGGCAACAACGAGTTGTCGCTGCGCCTGTGCTTGACCGGCATAGACCGGCGGGTTGGCGCGGTTGAGAGAGTCGAGCAGTTCGTCGCCGAACTCGCCGACAAAATCCTGAAGGCTCAGTGTGAGAGGGTTGGATTCCGCTTCTAGCAGTTCGCCCTGTACGGGCTCTGCATCGTTAGCGGTGGTGTCGAGATCAACGGACATGGTGGTGCTCCAAAGAAAAATGGGACATGCACCACCCCAGCGGGGCGATGACATGCCCCGTGGTGGGAAGCGAGACGGCGAACCGTCGGTGGTTGGACAGTGCAGGCGCTCGTGGCCTGCGGTGACAACTCGCGGTCAGTACTCGGACGGCAGCACGATGCGGGTCGCGCTGCGATCTGCTTCGGTGAAGATGCGGATGCTCAGGTCACGGGTGACGACGTAAAACGAATCGAGGCGTTCGCCGGACTCCAACGCAGCGTTGTTCTGCTGCCATTGGTAGTCTGCGACGTCGCCCCAGTCGCCACGC
The DNA here is from genome assembly GCF_041381355.1 of Pseudomonas sp. LM13. Taxonomy (NCBI): domain Bacteria; kingdom Pseudomonadati; phylum Pseudomonadota; class Gammaproteobacteria; order Pseudomonadales; family Pseudomonadaceae; genus Pseudomonas; species Pseudomonas sp. LM13. The sequence continues at coordinate 40,218 of NZ_JACBXH010000024.1, read as the reverse complement.
ATGTGGCGTTCGAAAAGCGGCATGGGATCGAGCCGGCCTTCGTTCATCAGGCGTTCGACGCCTTCGCTGAACTCCAGTGCACCGATCTCGAACAGCCGTTTGCGCCGGTGCTTGTCATGTTGGTTGGAGGTCATGTGGCTTCCTTCTGAGTGAAGGGGCCACGGCACCCTTGCGGGGTGTCGGTGGCCCCGCGTTGGAGAAGATCAGTACTCGCTGGGCAACAGCAGCGTGGTGACGCTGCGATCCCATTCGGTGATGATCCAGAGCTTCAGACCGGGTGCGACCTGGTAGGAAGAAAACAGACGATCCTCACCGGACTTCAGCGCGGCATCGTTCTGCCGCTTGTCGCTGTCGTCGAGGTCGCCCCAGTCGCCGCCGAGGTGGCGGCGCAGATACGGAATCGGGTTGAATTGACCCTGTTGGACCAGTGCGTCAACGCCGCAGGTCATGACCACCTGGCCGGGCGCGAAGCGCCGGCTCGGTGTCTGGCTGATGGAAAGTGCTTGGGCTGCCATGGAAGGCTCCTTGAGATGGAGGGGCCACGGCACCCCATCGGGGCGACTGGACCCCGGTGGGTGGAAAGAATCGACGGCGAACCGTCGGCGGTGGAAAAACGATCAGCGGATGGTCAACACCTCGCCCCGTGTCGGAGAGCCAGGCGTCATGTCCCACGCGCGGATGACGGGAACGAACTTGTCGGTGAGGATGCGCGTCTCGGCAATCGAGCCGTCTTCGCGTTCGGTGAATTCCCGCTGGAGCGTCTTGTCCTTGTGGGTGTCACCTTTGACGACGAGCACGCGCCCCGTCTTGGATTGCACGACTCCCGAGATCGCGCCTGCGGCCAGAGCCAGGGCGAGATGCCAGTGGGACAAGGCCCGCGCCGGTGGACGCAGCGTCTGCTGCGCAGACCCCAACTGCGTATCCCGCGACGGCCAGAGGCCTTGCAGCCTGCCAACCTCATCGGCGAACTGCTCCGGCTCCATCGTCACGCGGAAGAAATGCCCCGGCTCCGCCGGGCTGGCGGGGACGATGTACGGCAGGAACGGCCATTCGCTCGGCAGCTCCTCGGCTTCGACTTCGCCAAGCCCAACCTGCAGCAGCAGATTGCGCACGGCCTTGATGCCATCGGGCGTCTGCTCGCGCTGGCGCACCCGGCGTCCGAAGATCACCACCTGCTTGAACTGCGTTTCCACCGCTCGGTAGATCCGCAGGTCTGTGTAGTGGCGCGTCAGCCAGCCGACCAGCTCCGCGTCGAGCACGTAGCTGGGGACAATGAAGACCAGCACGCCGCCGTACTGCAGCAGGGGCAGCGTGCGCTGGTAGAACAGCTTTTCGAGGCGGGCACGGCCCTGACCCTGATAGCCAATGTTGCCGTTGACGTCCTTGGACAGGTCGCCATACGGCGGATTGAGCCAGAGCAGCCCAAAGGACTGTTTGGAGATCATCGTATCCATCAGGTCCGCGTGCAGGCAGTGATCGACCAGGCTGCGGGCATGGCGCGCCCGCTCTGCGTCGAACTCGACGGCGAACGCCCTGGCCTGCTCGCGCCCGAGGGCATGAGCCGCTTCGGCGATTGCCACGCCTTCGCCGGCACAGGGGTCGAGGATGCACATCGGCCCATTGGATTCAGGCGCACTGGGCATCAGTGCATTGAGGGCTCTTTCGAGCGTCGGTTCGTCGGTCGGGAAGTACCCGTTCTTCACAAAGTTGCGGGCGAGCCGCGGGAACATGAGCGCCATGGAAGTCTCCTGGTTGGCGGGATGAATGGCGCAGGCGGGCCTTGGCGTGCCTGCGCAGGTGGTTCAAGCCGCTGCCGTTTCCGGCGTCCAAATCTTGGCCGGGTATGGGTAGGCGGTGAGCACGTCACTGCGGATCAGCGAGCCGAGCGCCTGGGTCAGCGCCGGCACGTCGATGGCGAGCTGATGGCCCACCAAAGGCCCGAGGGCGAATGGCAGGCGGGTCAGCATCTCGTGGCTTTGCAGCAGTTCCAGCACGGTTTCGCGCCAGTGGTCGAGCAATGGCAGTGGGCAGGTGTCCTGCACCAATGTCCACAGGCGGTCAAGCCGGTGGTCGCTATCGCGGGGCAGCAATGCCAGTGCGCTGGCGTTGGCTTTGTCGGGCTTGACGCAGCGCCGATCGAACAGCCACACGTTGGACAGCGAACCGAACAGCGTTCGCCGGTAGGCGCGGGTCATGCGCTTTTCCAGGCGATCGACGTTGCCGACGAACACCGGGACGCTGCCGCCCTGGTCGGTGATGACGTGGAACTGCTCCAGCCCCTGTTCGTCGCGCCCGAGGGTCAGGCGAGCCAGGAACTGCTGGGCGGCGGTGTCTCGCGCCCAGATCGACAGAAAGATCAGGTTGCCCTGGTCATCGCCGACGCAAGCGTCGGCCATCACGTCCGGGCATTCGTCGATGCGGTACAGCGTGGTGGAAGAAGTGTTTGCGGGCATGGTGGTGTCCTCGGATGAACGGGAACAGCACCGCCCGCAGGGGGCAAGTGCTGCCCTTGGGGTGGAAGGAAAAACGCCCTGGTTCAGACCGTCAGCGTCGCATCTGGAGCGGTGGTCGCCTTGGATGTGCGCCGCCGTGCGTGGTAGGCGCGAACGCCTGCACGCCATTCGGCGGACTGCTCCGGTGCGAGGTCCAGATAGGACAGCGGGCACGAGTAGTAGTACGGGTGCATGGATTCGTCCAGCGGCTTGTAGCCCCACTGGCCGCCGCTGCGTTCCAGAAGATCGCAGCGGATGGTGCACAGGGATTGGCCCGGTGTGAGATCACGGTGTACGCCTTCGGCCTTGGCTGTGACTTGCGCAACGGACCAGAGGACGTTGCCACGCAGCGCGTGGGCGATGACCTTGACGCTGGCGTGCTCGGTCTCTTGCGGTGCGATCAGCTCCGCGATCAGTTCAGACCGCGATTGGGGTGAGAAATACCAGCCCATGAGAGGCCTCCTGGAAAAATTGAGCCAGAAGCCTCCCCGGTGGGGAAGACCCCCGGCGGGTGGATGAACACGGCAGATGCGGTGCCCAGTACTACGCAGGTTGCAGTTCGGCCTGGCGGCTCCACTCCTGCGTCTTGAAGTCCAGCGTGTAGCCCAGTTCGCCAAGGCGGGCGATCTGCGTGCGCAGGGTGCGGCGGTCGATGGTCGAATCCAGTTTCACGGACTCGCCCAGCGGCCAAAGCAAGCTGAACAGCGCGACGTCGCCATCTTCGGTACTGCCGGGAGCAGTTGCCGCAGTGGGCGTCGGCGCATCCACGCCGAAGGGCGTGGTATCGACCAGCGGGTCCGTGGATGCCTGCACGGGTGCGGGCTTGGCGGGCTTGGAGGTTTTGGTGGGCTTGGCCGGTGTTGCCGGCGTTACTGCAGGCTGTGCGCCCAACTCTTCATCAAGTGGATCGAGGTCCTGGGTGGCGAAGCTGCGTGCCTCGTCACGGCTCAGTTTGTCGATGTCGTAGAGCGTCATTCCGTCCAGGCTGGCACGGATCTCGAAGCGCATGCCGCCACCGACCGGGTAGGACTTCGGGAAGATGTACCTGATGATGAACTCCCCGTCGTACTTGCCTTCGGGGTATTGCTCCAGCTCCGGGTCCTTGACCTCGAACGTACCGAGGTGCGTGGCGAGGCGTCCGACCGTGAAGGGGCCGTTCTTGCCGCGGATGGTACGCAGCGTGAGCTGGCCGGGGACGACGATGGGCGAAACCGATCTCTCGGATGCCGATGTGGCTGCCATGATGGTTCTCCTTAGCGATTGGGAAAACGACAAGGCCCGCGAGGGCCTTGCCGATCAGAACGAAGCAGCCAATGCCGGCTCCTGCTCCTCGACTTCACCTTCGGGCTCGCGCTCGGCGGGCTCGGCAGGCTGATCGGCAGCGGTGTCGGCGTCCTCGGCTTCGGGCGCGGGAGCGTCCTGGGCCGGCGGCGTATCGGCTTGCGCGGGGCTCGTCGGATAGACCTTGGTGCCGTCGATCTTGATCAGGCTAATGTGGATCAGTGTCGATTCCAGGCTTGCGGCCGGTTCTCCGGCACGCTCACCCTTGGTGCGGATGTACGGATCGATCTTCATGTCGTTGAGACGGAAGGCGATCAGCACCTTGCAGTCCCCTTCGATGGCCTGCACGCACCGGCGAACCAGATGCTCGGCTTCAGGGGTGGTGACGATGGTGTCGAAGTACCGATACTCCGGTTCATCGACAGGCCCGGCCAGAGCGGCGACGGTGCAAGAGAGGAACGGGTCGCCATCTTTGGGCGTGACGTCCTTCGGACGGCTGAGGTAGCCGATGCCGCGGGTGACCAGCTCGTGCTGCCTAATCGAAGCCAGTTCGGCCCGGTCAAGCGGCTCGGCCTTGAGCAGTCGCGCCTTGAGGGACGCGGCGGCTTGGCCTTTCTGCTCACCCTTGTCGCGGATGTACGCATCGCCCCACAGGTCGCCGAGGCGAAAGCGCACCAGTGGGCGCTGCTTGGGATCGTCAACGCCGATGTAGCGCTCGACCAGCTTCTTGGCCTCGGCACCCGAGACCTTGACGTCGAAATAGCGATAGCTGGGGTCCTTTGCGGAACCGACCAACGCGGCGATGGTGCATGCCAGGAAAGGCTGCGCACGGCGGCCGCCCCGAACAGGCACTTCACGGACACGCTGGATGTAACCGATGCCCGAGGTGTGGAGGTCGAAATACGATTTCTCGTTGGACGTGGTGCTCATGGTGAATCTCCATAGGGATGAAGCGGAGACACACCGGCCCCACGCTGCGGGGAAAGGTGCGTAACCCCGCGATGGGTTGATAAGGCGAAAGCATCCACCACCAGAGACTGGTGGCCGCTCGCGGATGGATGCGGTGCGAGCTGGCTCGGTCACGCAGTGGGAACTGCGCCGCAACCTCGAAGACCGATGGTTGCCTGGCATGTCGCTGACAACGTCAGCAGGCATGGGCTCAGCATGGCCGGGCCTCGCGCGCGAGACAGCCATCAATCGGCATTCGGGCGATTCCCTTTGATGAAATCTCACACGGCAGAAAAAAGGCCCTCCTTCCGAATGGAGGGAGAGCCTGTGGGGGGCATGTCGCCTGGTTCTTTTCGTGGTGTTACGCCGGTACAGCGCGGCGCCGTCGGGACGTCTCCGCGCCGATCACGCTCACATCGATCAGACGCCAGCGCCCGTCGTCGATGAGCCGCTCCAGCACTTCGCCGAGCATGTCGAAATACACCTCGTCGTGCCGATCGACCAACTCGCCGTCGCGGCACAGCTCCACCGCATAGGTATCGCTGCCGCGCTGGTAGAGGATCGTCACCCGACCGTCGAACTTCGCGGTCGAAACCGTGAAACTGATCGCCGGAGGCGTTTCGATGATCTTGGCCGGCTTCGGATCGACCCAGGTGAAGTCGTGGGCGCCCGCATCGACCAGCATGTGGGTGATGCGCCGGAACCCGTCGGGCGCCGACATTTCCTCCAACTGCTCGATGAGCTGACCCAGTTCCATACACTGCGGCTCGGGAATGGGCAGCTTGGCCGGCGCGGAGCCGAGGATGTGTGTCTTGACGGTGTAGGGAGTGCCGTCGGACATCATCTCGGTGCGCTCTTCTGGCGTGTCCGCACGCAGACCGTCGAAACGACGACGGGCATAGGGTTGGACATGCACCTTGGTGCCCTCGCTGGGAATGCTGGTCACCAGGTTGGGATCGAGTACCGCGAACTCGCTGGGCTTGAGCTTGACGACGATGGCGTCCTCGCTGGCTGCGACCACCTTGCCGTCGAAGGGCTGGGGATCGATGACAAAGCCCAGTGTCGAGGACTGTGGCTGATCATCGAACACGCGGTACTTGAACGACCGCACGTTGCGGGGCACATGGCCTGCGACCAGCGAAGGCATCAGGGTCTTGATAAGAGAGCGATCCATGTGAATCTCCTTGAGGAAGAACAAGGGATTCCCCGCCCGCAAGGGAGAGATCCCTTGTGGGTGGATGGGCGCGATGCGTCCGTAGGAAGAAACAACCAGCACGGTTTCCCGCGCTTGCAGCCTTGAAGGTCTTGGCTGCCTGGGCATGTGTCGGCAACGCCGACGAACATGGGGTAAAGATGGCCCTTGAGTGAGCGGCCTGCGCTCAGGAAACCGCACCGCGCCGCACCCGCTTTCCTGCGCCGCGACAAGAAAAGGCCCCTCGAAAGCGGCTGGGTGGTCAGACTTGGTACACGAAGTAGTGTTCGCGCTGACGTGGAAAGAACACGTGCTTCCACGAGTCGCCGCCGGTATTGCCGCCGTCGAAGACGACCATTTCGTAGGCATCAATGTCGGTGTCTGCCAGATCGGCGCTGGCGATATGGCGCATGTGCAGCATGCCGCTCAAGCGCTCGAATACCAGGATCTGGCCGATGGCGTCGTCCTGGCCCATGGCGTTGACGCAGGCTCCAAGCTGATGCTCGAAGTCGCGTGCGGGCGAGATGAGGTCGGGGAACATAAAGTGCTCCTATGGAATTGGACCAGCCCGGCTCCCAGAAAGGAGACGGGCTGGCATGGAGGGCAAAGAGGAAGGTGGGCGCGTGGTGTGTTTGCTAGGGCTCGGCCAGCGGCAGGCCCAGCAACACGGGCGCGTCAGCGTCGAGGATGAGGATGCGCACATCGGCCTGGCCAGCCAGCTCCAGGATGTTCGCCAGGTCGGCGGGCATGCCCTTGCTGCGGTGCTCCTGCCGAAGCTGCTCGGCGGTGATGCCCTCGGCGTGCTCCAGGTTCTTGTCCGTCCAGGGCGTGGAGATCAGCTTGACGCCGATCGCCGGGCTGTACGGAACCCGAAAGGCGATGAACAAAAAGGCCTCCGGCGTGGCAAGGTCCGCCAGGTTGGCGAGGTACTGGCCGGTTTCCTGGCTGATGTGCGCGCTGCTGATCTCCCAGCATCGGCTGTAGTAGCCGGTCTCGAAACTCAGGCGCTGCACAACTTCCCGCGCGGCTTCGACCGAATAGCTGTCACCGACGTGGATCAGGCGGCCGTCGAAGTCCTCGCCATGAATGGCATAGACCACGGCACCGATCACGCCTTCGCCGTTAACGCCTTCATCGGCATCGCATTCGGCCAGTGCTTCGGCACTCACAGGTTCAGAGCCGTTCGTGACCACCGCAAAATCGCTGGTGACGATGCAGGACGATGAAATCAATTCCTCGTCGGAAAGATGTTGTTGGCTCGGGTGGATGTTTCGCCAGACATGCGGAATTCCGTCCTCGTAGCTGATGGACAGCGTGCGGACGATCTTCAAATTCCAGTAGCCACGGAGAAAGGGATTGGGATTCTGGGACATGGGAACTCTCCAGATTGAATAATGGAGCCAATTCCCGCCACCGGGAATTGGACCCGGTGGGTTGAAAGGGGAAAATGCGTCAGTCGGCGCTGATCGTTGGCTTTGATTCAGCCGCTTTACGCTGGGCAACGGAAAGGAAATCGAGGGACATGGCTGTGTGGGCGCATGTCCCTCGTGGGGAACGAAAAGACGGGGGTGTGCCGGAAACGGGCTCACCAGCCGCTGTAGTTCAGCATCAAGTCGGCAATGACCTTGCGGCGTTCCAAGTCGAGACCGTCGAAGTCCGACAGCCCGTGGAAATGGCAGCGTTTGAGCATGGCACCGCCCTCGTGCGCGTTGTAGAAGCTGACCATGGCGGACAGAAACATGCGTTGCCCGCTGCTCAGGACACCGAGGGCATCGTTGAGCCGCAGCATGTTGGGACGCAGATCCCACTTGCTTTTGGCCTGGTTCAGGCCGTCACGGGTGCCGTCGCCGAACCATTCGGGGCCAGCGATCTCGGCACCACGCTTCCATGCCTCGAAGAAGGCTTGGGGCGCGGCAGCGAAATGCTGCTCTTCCCGCATGATCTGATCGACGACTTCCTGCGGCAGCAGTTGATTCATGGCGTGATTCCTCCAGTTGGATCAGGGAATGGCGAGCTGGGACCAGCCGCCTCTTTCGAGGGCACGTTGAGCCGCCGCATGGCTGCGGAAGTACTCGTGCGATTCCCGCGAAACGGGACCTTCGGTATCGCGCGTGCCGATGTAGTGGCCGGCGGCGCTTTGCAGGACTTCGAGCGGCAGGAACTTGCCGCAATAGGTCAAGGCCAACTGGCCGAAAGAGGCTTTGTGGGACATGGGTAGGCTCCTTGGAAAAGCGGGGCCTTGTCCCTCACGGGATGGCAGCTCCCGCACGCGGTGGATAAAAAGCATCGGCGTCACGGGGACGCGTGTCCGCAGACTTGATGCGATACGGACTGGCGGGTTACGCGGGAAGAACCCACGGCAGCCTGGAACCCATGGCTGCTGGCATGTGCTGACGAATCAGCGAACATGCGGGCAGCTTCGTCCGGGGGCCGCGCTGCGTCAGTTGGAAAACGACATTCGGCCCAGCCCGGATTGATGGGCGCAGAGACAGAAAACCCGCATCGAGTGCGGGCTGTCAGGGGGGGCGTGGGTGCGTTGGCTCACTCGGTCGTGTCGCCCAGGACATGCTGCTTCCACAGGGCGAATGCCTCGTCCTGTCCCAGTTCGGCCAGGACCACAATGGGTTGCGCCTGCCGCGCACGCAGCGAAGCGAAATACGCCTTACGGTCGGCGATGGCCTTGAGATTGATGCCATCGATGAACAGCAGTTTGCCGCCCTTGATGAACAGCACCTTGTTGCCAAGGTCGCGCTCGAACGCGGCTCGTACTTTCTCCGGTTGTTGCATGCGTCGGTTTCCTGTTGCTGTGGCCGGCCGTTGGCTCGGAACGTTGATCGGCGAGATGAAGATGCCGAAGGCTCGCTGACCTTCGGCTCGGGAGGAAATAACCACCCGTGGGCTGTTGCAGGCCCGGTCGTCGCTAGAACCGTCTGCTCATCAGCAATCACACCCGGCCCATGTCGTGGCTGGGGCCGGCATCGTCTGGCGCACATCCGCGCACAAAGGGAGCCCGTTTTTGCGCCGGTGGGCACCGGCACCGAATACCGCTGACCACAAAGGGTCTCCGGGTGGCTCGCGCTGCCTGGTAAGCCATCGGGGGACCCTTCGCAGTGGGCGGGAGAAACACAGACCAGCAGAACACGCGGGAGACGGTTCGCGGAAAAGCTACCTTCAGGTCCCGCAGCCGGGGACGGCTGGGCGGGACGCGCACACGGACAAGAAGGTGTTGCGCGCTGGGCGACCCGCAGGGGCGTGCGGGACACGGGCCACGCCTTTGAAACAGGGCGCGGCCCACGGGAAACGGAGTCAGTCAGGCGCCTTTGCGGCCGCTGCTACGCGAGCGCGAAGCGCCACGCTTGGGCGTACCGGATTCGACCGGCAGCGTGCCTTTGCAGTCGGGGTAGCGACTGCACGACCAGAATGGGCCGCTCTTGCCGGTGCGCTGGCGCGTCGCTGCGCCGCACTGCGGACATGCTGGCCCATGGGGAAGCTTGATGGACAGGGACATGCTGCCGTACTGCGCGATCAACTGCGAAATCCAGGCGGCCTGCTTGCTGAGGAATACGTCCAGGGTGAGCTGTCCCGCCTCGATCATGTCGAGCGCCTGCTCCCACACTGCCGTCGTGCCGGGGTCTGCAATCGCTGCGGGCACGGCGTCGATCAGCGTGAACGCCGCATCCGATGCGCGAATGGAGCGCCCCTTCTTCACGATGTAGCCACGGGCGATCAGCACGCTGATGATGTTGGCCCGCGTCGCCTCGGTGCCGATGCCCGTCGTGTCTTTGAGCTTCTGCTTCAGGCGCGGGTCGGTCACGAAGCGCGCAATGCCCTTCATCGACTTGACCAGTTCGCCCTGGGTGTAGGGCTTGGGCGGCATCGTCTTGAGCGCCTTGATCTCGACCTCAGCCACCTGGCACGCCAGGCCCCCACGCAGCGGGGGCAGCACCTGGCTGCGCGCCGCGTCGTCGCCGTCCTCATCCGCTTGCGGTTCGGCCAGCACCAGACGCCAGCCTTTGACGACCACCTGTTTACCGGTGGCCACCAGCATCTGCTGGCCGCAGGAAAACTCAGCCACGGTACGGTCGAACTCGTGGTGCGGGAGGAACTGCGCCAGGTAATGCGCCCGGATCAGCCGGTACACCGCCAGTTCCTTCTCGCTCAGAGGAGAGAGGTTCGCGGGTTCGAGCGTCGGAATGATGCCGTGGTGCGCCGTGACCTTGCCGTCGTTCCATGCACGCGAACGCTGGGAGCGGTCGAGCTGGCTCATGATCGGGCGCAGCGACGGATCGGTCTTGAGCAGGCTGTCCAGGACGGCGGGCACCTCGGCGAACATGCTTTCGGGCAGATAGCCGGAGTCCGAGCGCGGGTAGGTCGTGGCCTTGTGCGTCTCGTACAGGGCCTGGGCGATCTGCAATGTCTCCTGCACGTCCAGCCCGAGCTGCTTGGAACAGACCTCCTGCAAGGTGCTCAGGTCGAACAACAGTGGCGGGCCTTCGCGCACGCGCTCGGTCTCGACCGACACCACCTGGGTGTTGTCCGCGACGCGAATCTGCAGCGCCGCCTGCTGGGCGACCGGCTGTTGCAGGCAACGACCGGCGTCGTCGGTGCAGCCGTCGGGCGCAACCCACTGCGCGGAGAAAGCCTGACCCTCTGTGGACAGAGACACGTCGATGGCCCAGAACGGCGCCGACTTGAAAGCCGCGATTTCGCGGTCGCGATCAACGACCAGCTTCAGGGTCGGGGTCTGGACACGTCCGACCGACAGCACGCCGTCGTAGCCCGCCTGCCGCCCGAGCAGCGTGAAAAGACGGCTGAGGTTCATGCCCACGAGCCAGTCTGCCCGCGAACGCGCCAGCGCCGAGTAATACATCGGCAGCGTATCGGACGACGGTCGCAGCTTGCCGAGCGCGGTGCGGATCGACGCATCGTTGAGCGCCGACAGCCACAAGCGCTCGATGGGACCACGGTAGCCGCACAGGTCGATGATCTCGCGGGCGATCAGCTCGCCCTCGCGGTCGGCATCGGTGGCGATGACGAGATGGGTCGCCTTCGCCAGAAGCGCCTTGACGACCTTGAATTGCGTGGCGGTCTTGGGTTTGACCTCGACCCGCCACTGCTGGGGAATGATGGGCAACTGCTCCAGTGACCAGCGCTTGAGCGCCGCGTCATAGACTTCGGGTGCTGCCGCTTCTACGAGATGGCCGATGCACCAGGTAATCGTGACGCCGGAGCCGCTGAGGCAGCCTTCACCGCGCTGCGTCGCGCCGAGAATCCGGCCAATATCCTTGCCCTGGGAGGGCTTCTCGCACAAGAACAGCCGCATGTCCGTCCATCCGATTTCCGTGGTTCATTGAGTTGCTGGAATCGAGGATGCCGAGCACCGCCAAGGGCAGCAGCAAACAAGTCGCGAGCGGTGGCGACCTCTTTCACGGGATGGAATGGCTGGGGTGGAGATGGCGTGCAGCCGGGGGGTGCGGGCCGGGAGCCGCGATTTTCGGGAGCGCGTGGAAGCCGGTGGACGTTGATGGAGCTATCCCCTGGGGATAGCTCGCGGGTGCATGGAGCGGCGAACAGTGGCCGGCTCATACCGGGTCACTTCCTACGCCGCGGCTCTTTTGGCGCAGCCGGTTCCTGGGCGGCCTGGGACTTTGCCTCCGCATCCTGCGGCTTCGGGCTGAGGGTCACGGACTCGATGCGAAACGGCAGGATGCCGACGCTGCGCGCGTTGATCTGCCAGGTTTCGCGCGGCTGATCCTCATTGTCCGTCCAGGGTTCGCGCTCCATGCGTCCGACGACCAGCACGCGCATGCCTTTCTGGTACAGATCCTTCCAGTGTGCGACGTCACGGTGCCAGATTTCCACCGGTGCCCAGAAACCGCCGCGATCCTCGAAGTCGCCGCCTTTGGTGGGAACGGGGTTGTCGAAGTACACGTTCAGCCGCAGCAAGCGCCGCGGCTCGTCGTTGCCGTTGGGGAACTCCCGGTACTCGGGCGGTGAGCCAATGTTGCCTTCACCCCAAAAATGCGTGCTCATGTTGCAATCTCCATGGTGGTTGAAATACCCGTGCCGCGTCGGCGTCGGGCGCGTACTGGGGTGTCCGATGCCATCACCGATCACGCACTCCAGGTGGGATGGACTTGAGCCGTCGCAGGTAGGCGTCCTCCGCCTTGGCGGCCTTGCTGGCGCACTCCTGGGCCTGCCTGCCCAAGGTGTGCAACAGGCTGATCTGCATGTTCAGCGTGATGCGTTGAAGCTCGATCGCGTGCAGCTCGGCCAGCAGGTTGACCGGCGTGCCGGTGCTCGCCATCAATTCCTGCCACAGGGCTACGCCCATGGCTGAGCGGTCGTGCTTGCGCCAGCGCAAAAACGCCGTGCCTGCGCCCGTGGTCTGCTGGGCCAACTCCACGGGCAGTAGGTGGAAGGGATGCCCGACTGCCTGTTGCAGCACCTGCCGCTGCGCCATGTCAATCAACTCGTCGCGCATGGCGAAACACTGACTGGCCCAGGTCTCAAGATCCCCCTTACCCTTAAAAGGCTTTAAAAGGCCTTTTAGAGAGGCAGCGTGTTCCAGCTTCATGAAGGCTGCCTGTTGCAGGCCCTGGAAGTAGCGGGGTTCGCGGTTCGGATCGCTCATGCCTGCTCGTCCTCGACCTCGCCGGCGCTGACTTCGGGTGCTGCGTCAGTGGCGGGCTCGTCGGTGGTGGCCGCGTCGTTGGGGGCAGGCGCTGCAGCAGGACTCTGAGCACGCTGTTGCAGGCCACGGCGCACGATGGGCGGCGCGAACTTCGAGCGGCGCGTGCCTTCCAGCACGTCCTGGGGCAGTTCGCCGAATTTCTCCAACGCCGCCCGTGCTGCGGCGTTCTTTGACACGAAATCGTCGCGCGTGCAGCCCGAATAGCGGTATTGCTGGGCCAGCGAAAACAGGCTGCGCAGTGCATGGGCGCCCTCGTTAAGCCAGCGCTCCAAGGTGCTGCGGTCGATGAGCGCCGTGTGGTGGGCGAGGATCAGTTTGCGGGCGATGTCGTCGTAGTCGGCCAGCAGATAGACGGCGGCAAAGCCGAGCTGCGCATTGACGAACAGCGGCAACTTGACGGGCTGCACGTTAAGGTTCTCGCCCAGGCTGAGTGCCGGCGGCACGCTCGCCAGTGCCTGATCCACCTGCTCGCGCAGCGATTGCAGCGTGGTCTTGGTCTGGTCGAGCTTGGCCTCGATGCGCAGCATCCACCAATCCGAGTACGGGTCGTCCTGCTCCGAACCGCGCCGCATCTTGTTCATTTGGGCGATGTAGCCGTTCAGGCCGACGATGCCCGGTCGCCCCTCGGCGGCGGCACGGCCATGCCAGATGCGCGAGGCGTGGTGCGTGTGAAGCGTCAGCGACATCGCGCTGCGCAGGGAGCCGAGATTCAGTTGCAGAGGTTCATTGGTTGCCATGGTGTCCGCTCGTTGTGGGAAAAGGAGCGGTCAGCTTCGGCAGGAAGCGGAAGGCAGTCAGTCAACAAACCGAAACCAGCCAGACCCCGGTTCAGCGCGTGGTGGCCGCATGCGGCGCGAGCTATCCCCAGGGGATAGCTCCATGGAGCGCCAACGAACGCTGCACGTCGGGATCAGGACGGGCAACGCCGCTGCTGCGGCAGATGTTCGATGTCAGGTCTGCGACTGCACAGCATCCGCCCCAACGGTGGAACTATCCCCAGGGGATAGCTCTATTGGCATCCATGGGTGTCCACTTCACCGCCTTGCCAGCCTGCTCACTTGCTGGCGAGCAGATCTCGAAGCCGCTCGATGTGCTGCCTGGCGACTTCTGGTGGCACCGGCTTACCCTGCGTTTGGGCCGGCGGTGCGGGTGGTGGCCGTTCGTTTGGTTGAGTGGGTGCCGGTGGCGGGTCTTTCTTTGCCCAGGCATTGAACTCACCGTGGATGGCCCGCTGGATGATGCCGAACAGATACCCTGCGGGATTGCGGATGCCGTGGTTGCTACAACGCGCGGCCCATTCGTCCAGCACGTCCTGCCTCAGCGAGGCATCAACCTGCTGCAATGCCACCTTGGCACCCGCCTGCTGTTCCGCCTTCAGTTGCGCAAAGCGCTTGGGCCATTGCAGATCGCCCAGCGCGCGCGCCTGCGCAGTAGTACGTATTTCATTAATACAACTACTACGTACTGTACGGGCCTGCTTCGGATTCCGAAGAGAGACGTCTGGCGCGGGTTTCGACCCTGCTTCGGAATCCGTAGAGGGGCGTTCGCCATTCCGAAGAAGGCTCGGAGCCCCTTCTTCGGAGTCGTGAATGGCGTCTTCCTGTGGATAACTATCGCTGGCCGTGAGGTCCTGCTTGGCGAGACGTTCGGCCATCACCTGCAACCGTGACGGGAGGGTGCGTCCGGCCAGTAATGGGTCTTCACCGATTTCCTTGAGCGTGTGCAGGCCCACGATCTGCACGGCCTTGGCAGAATGGCCGAGCGCCTGGCTGACGAGTTGCAGGTAGTCCGGGTCGAGCTGCATGGCCTCGAACGGTGTCAAGGGTTCGTCGTGCAGCACGTACAGATTGCCGAGGATGCGGCCGGTTTTGGGGTCACGCCGTCGCCGAACCAGGCTCAGCCAGCGAGTCAGGCGCATCAGTGTCAGCGCCCGTGCCACGGTTTCATGCGAGGCCTGGCCTGCGCAGGGCATGGACGCCAGCCAGGGCCGCAACTGCTCGTAGGTGGGAAATGCGGTTACGCCATCGTCGTTGAGCATCAGCCGGAACACTTGCCAGGCGTTTCGTTCCAGCGGCGTCAAGCGACGGTCGAGGAACAACTTGCGTGGCACCGTCTCGTGCCGGTTGCCACTGAACAGGAAAGCATCGCCGGAGGTGGGCGTGGGCGACTGTGCCGGTGTAGACGCAGGTGCGCTGGGGGCGGGCTTGGGCACAAGGTCTTTCAGCGCAGCATCGAACAGCTCTGCGAGTGCGATGGGGCCTTGGCGTAGGGCTCGTGGTGCGGTGTCGTCCACGGCCATGACTCAAGCCAGTCCCTGATCGACCCAGCTCTTGATCGAGGCCCAGACCACCGACAGAGGCAGCGACATGCCTTCGGCCAAGTCCATGGCGGCATCGAGGATGGAAGTTTCGTCTTCGAGATCGACGGTCCTGCTGTTGGTCACGGCCTTCCATTGCCGCCACAGCTCCGTGTCCTGCTCCTCGTCCAGCACGGGGTGCCGACCCTTCCGTTTGGGCAGACCAAGGATTTCACGGCGAAGAGCCACTTCCTGATGCGTCAAGCCATAGAACTTGCTGACCATCTCCGTGCTCGCGCCCAGCCTGAGCATGCGATCGACTGTGGCGATTTCCTTCTCCACATCCTGCGCCTGCTGGAGCAGCCGCCGCAGCACTTCGCGGTTGACCGTCACTGAGCACCAGGAGACGTTGGCGTTGGCCAGCACGCTGATCAGCGCGGGATGCTTGAGGGCGTCCAGCTCTGCCTCGCCAAACCCCATCAGCTTGCAGCGGCGCAGTTGCCCATTGCGCAGGTCATAGAGGGCCTGGGCGATGACAGCCTGGTTGAGTGGGTGTGCTGTGGACATGCTGGCCTCCCTCGCTTAGGTTCCAGAGTCCGCAGCGCCGGCTTCGAGATCGAGCAGGCGGCGGGCCAGTCGCAGCAGGCGGAACAGCTTGACCAGCGCGGTGTCGCTCAATCTTCGGGTTACGTCGCCCTGGCCGTACAGCAGCGCCGGCAGGTCGATGACGACTTGCCCGTTGTCCAGACCGACGTCGGCGGGCTGCTGACCGGCCAGGCAAGCCAACAGCGTATGGACGGCACGGCCCTTTGGCGCCAGGCTTGAGGTATGGGCACGGCAGGCGAAGCCGATACCGTCTGGGCGGTCATCGATGCACTCGCCCAGGTCTGCCTCGACCGCAATCTCGCGGGCGAACTGCGCGACGTGGATGCGCAGGTGCTCGGGTGTGTCCAGGCCGGGGGCGATGTACCAGACATCCGAGATCGGATAGAGCCCGCCAGCCTGCACCGGGATGGACTGCAAGACGTTCGCCGAGAAGTCGCGCGGCAGTGCATCGCCCAACTGGTCGGCGACCATGCGCTGGATGGACTCAAGCCGTTCGGTTGTCGGCGCCGGGGAGACGATGTGCTCTTGAAGCAGGCTGCCATCCGTGTCGCTTTTGCCCGTTGATGGCGTTGCCGCAGGCTTCGCGGCGGGTGGCGCGGTATCGACAGGTGGGCGCGCGATGGCCTCTGGCTCTGGCAAGGCAGGCGGTGTCGAGGGCGGCGTCGGCTCGCTGACCAAGGCACGCTGGCGGCTCTCGGATTCGGTCATGTCCAGAGCGAGCACGTCGTAATCGACGTCCAGCAATTCGGCCATCTGGCCGATCAGCTCGTCCTGTACGCGCTGCGTAGAGAACTCGTCGGCCTGGACATCGAATTGCGACAGCACTTCCTGAAAGAACTCGTCGAAGTCCTGAACCAGTGAGCGGCCTTTGGCGTAATGCTCCCAGGTGCGCTCGCAGGCCTTGCGCATGACCGACAACCGCTCGACCTGGTGACGCCCCAGGCCGGCGTAGAGCACGGTCGGGATTGCGGGCAGCAGGTAGCGTACGGCGTCGGCCATCCGGCTGATGTGCGATTGCTGCACGGGGTATCCGTCGGCGGCCAGGCGGCGAGCCAGCTCGGACTGGCTCAGGGTGGAGCGGATTTCCAGTTCGTAGAACTCGCGCGCTTTCTCGACGCCCAAAGCGCGCTCGATGAAGGTGAGGCCACCGCGCAGTTCGTTTTCCGCAAGATGCCCGGTGAGCGCGACGATCTCACCACGCTCGGGCCACGGGCGGAACAGGCATGAGACCCGAAAAAAGCGTTCGTCCTTGGTCTCCGACCAGAGTTCGCGCAGGATTGCCAGTCGCGTGTTGCCGCCATTGCGGATGATGTAGTGATCGTCGCCGGGCCGCCGGGTGATGGCCGGAGCCGCGTCCAGGCCACGCTCGCGGATGGATGCCTTGATTTCCTCGTACACCGGATTGCGCTTCTTGCGCGGGTCGTGGTCGTAGGGGTGCAACTGGTCGAGCGTCACGACCATGGGCGTGTCGGCGATCGGGTCGCTCAAGGTCGTTGCTGACGGGCCGCTGCGCTCGAACCCGGACGCAAGCAGTTTGCCGGCCATCTGCTGGGAGGTGATCTCAGTCATGGCCGCCTCCCTGCGCTTGGGATCGGGTCTCGCGCTCGGCACGACGGATCTGCGCACGGGCGTTGAGGGCTGCCCGGTGATCGCTGGCCGTCGAACTGGTGTAGATCGCGGCGCAGCCTGCCTTGGTGAACTTGAGGTGACCGCCCGCCGTGCGCTTGACGTGCCAGCCTTCGCCGACGGCGAACTCGATCAGGGCGCGCAGCCGGCTGTGGCCTCGGGCCAGTTCATGTGCGTTGGCCATGGGGCCTCCTGGTATCAAGAGGCTGTGGCGGACGGCCGGACACTGCGGCAAATCGATCCTGCCACTGCGGGAGCAATTCGCCGGCAAGATCGCGCATGGTGGCGAGCGCGGCGGGAGCGACTCTGCCCACTGGCTGGCGGTACTCGACCCGATGCACCGGCAGACCGCGCGTCGCGGCACGCGGATAAGCCTCAATGGCCGGCACGTCGGTGGCCAGAACCCGAATGCCGGTGTGGCCCTGGAACAGATCGCGCAGCGCCTGCTGGATCAGACGGGCGTTGGCGGACACCGGATGGACGCGGTTGATGAGCAGGTGCAGCGGCGGCGGCTCGATACCCAGCTGCCGGTACGGCGCAATGTCCGCCAGCAACTGCATGGTGCCGCGCCGCAGTTCGCGGGCGGCGAGGATTTCCGGGGTCACTGGCGACAGCGCGAGGTCGGAGGCCAGCACCGCCATCTCCAGCAGCACCGAGCGCGCGCCCTGGGTGTCGATCAGCACCAGGTCGTAGAGGGGGTTCAGTATCGGCAGCAGGTGCCGCAGCCGCAGTCGCCCGTCTGGCGCGTGCAGCAGCAAAGTGTTCAGTTCGCCTCGGTGGTCGTTGGAGAGCACCAAGTCCAGGCCCGCGATGATCGTGCGGGACACAAGCTGGCCAAGGTCACGCTCGTTGAAGGCCAGCAATTCATAGATACCGCCCGGCGCACGATGGGCCAGCTCGTAGTAGGAGGACAAGGTGGGCTGCACATCAAGATCGAGCAACAGCACGCGCAGCCCGGCGTCCGCAGCGAGACCGCCCAGGTTTGCGGCCGTGGTGGTCTTGCCGACCCCGCCTTTGGTTGAAATGATGGATACGACCTGCATGGCGTTCTCCGTGTCAGGATGGAAAGTCCGCGGGAGAACGGGTCAGGCCCTGTTGTTGACGCGCTCGTCGATCCACTGATCGATTTCGATGGAGTCCCAGCCCACGGCGCGCACGCCCAGACGCAGCGCCTGCGGGAACTGGCGTTTCTTCATCAGGTTGTAGATGTGGGCGCGCTTGAAACCGGATTTCGCTTCGACTTCTTCCAGGCGCAGGATGCGGCGCTCGTTTGGCGGCAGTACAGGTGTTTGCGACATGGCGGTCACTCCTGAACGCTCAGTGGCGTTTGTTGGCGTGACCTCTATTCAATAGACACGGCAGCGAAAAGACATTGCAAATGCAATCTCCGCGACTGCACATACAAGCTGGCAAATCTCAGCGGGAGGCGCTACGCAACCGGCGCCTGGCGGTGGCGAACTTGCCGTTCAATGTCCGCTCCGCGATACCCATGGCGCCGCTGTGATGGGCGACCAGCGCGCTGACCACGGCCTCCTGCGTCTTGAAGCTGGAGTACGGCGTGCCCGATGGCGACTGGCCGAGCATCAGCTCCAACAGGCCGCCAACGATGTTCAGGTAGGTGGCCTCGGCTCGATCACTGATCGGACACTGCGCGCATGCCGGAATCACCGTGGGCTGCTTGAGCAGCGCGTCATGCTTGTCCTGCAACTCGCGAAGCTGACGTTTGGTCTGTTCCAGGACGGATTTCAAAGCCTGGCGTTCGACCAGCATGGCTTGCCCTGTTTCCAGAGAGATGAAGGGATGGGTGATGCGCTCGCCGCGGGAGAAGAGAAAGCCGGGCCGCTGCTCGGGGTAGTGCTGGCGCATCCAGCACTTCAGATCGACATGGCGTACCGTCAGATCAGGCGATTCGATCAACGCGGTGTCGCGCGTCGTGATGCCGTGCTGCCCGAAGGGCAGTTCCCCGTTGAGGATGCCGTCATAGATGCGGTCGGTGTACAGCCGCAGTTCGCCCAAACGTGGGCAGTCCAGCGACTGCGGCAGATTCATAGGCGACGAGACCGAAGCCAGGATCACCTGCTCGTATCGCAGCAGTCCGGCCCAGCGGATGGATGCTTCGAGCGGGCGGTAGAACACCTTTGATGTTGGTGCATCATTTTTGTTCTCGTGCATGCTCCGTCTCCTTCCAGGAGAAGAACTACAGGGCCGACTGCTTTTGCAGCCGTCCTCATGGTCGGCCTGTTGTCCGCGCAAGACGCGAGTGATGACGCCCGCTTTTGATTACTTCTGATCAGTTCGCGCAACGAGTAGGCGTTGTGTGCTCGATGTGCAAAAATCCATCGAGCACAAGAAAATCGAGCGTCCGTCGCGGCTCGACAGTGACGCTTGCGCTATCAGGATCGTGAGAAGTTGCGGCTCCCGCAAAACCGTATCGGTATGGTCTGATACGCCAGCGGTTTCAAAAAGCGGCGAGCGGTCGGAATCTATTGCTCGGGGCTTGGGATTGGCAACGGAAATCTGCTGGCGTCATATCCGATCTGGATACTGATATAGCGAGATAGCATCACAGAGAAGTCGCCCATGGTGACTGCCGAGCGCTGATCCGACGCTAAACGCTGCCTGCCAAAACGTGGAAATTGCGAGTTGGCCGCGCAGAAGACGGATGGGCGGCCATGCGAAGCGATCGACGTTCCCTCCTTTGACCTTGACCGGACGGTGCTGCCGCCCGGCCTCAGCTCAACGGGCGACGGGATCTTCGGGCATATCAACCAACATTGCCGTTTTTACCAGGCGCTCTACAGTCTGCCTGGCCAGCACCGGAGACGCCTCCGATTGCTCTGCAAGCTCATCGGTTTCTATGACATGTGCGGCGACCAGTCGAGCTGCAAGATGCAGGTTGGTCGGATCGACGGCCTCGATGACTGGACACTTGCCCAGGGCATCGTATGGCCGCAGCAGTGCGTGATAGATGTGCCAGGTGTCGATACCGCGCGGCACCAGCTTCAGGACAGCCTGAATCAGCTTGCGCTTGATGGGGTCGAGTTGCCAGTCCGGGACGCGCTGCCCACGGTGACCCAGATGGATCGACAGGAGATTGCCGGCCTGAATCTCGTAAGTGATCCAGCGGCGGGACTTGCCAACCAGCTTGGCGTAATCGGCCACCGACAGGTTGTGGGATGCCTCGAATATCTCCAGCAATTGCAAGCGCTCGCGCTGCACCTCTGACAGCGTGGGTCGCGCGTACTCGGGCAGATGCACCGCCGAAAGTCGATAGACGGAAGCTGGAACCGCTGGTGCATCGGGTGCAGGCGCAACGATCAACTGAGGGGCGTTTGGATTCAGGGCGGGCGGCTGCGCTGCCGCCTGTCCGGCGATTGTGGGCAGGCCCTGCAACGTGATGGTCAAGTGCGTGCTGGCAACTTCGACCTGATTCTGCTCGAACAAGTCCAGCCGGTCGGCCCAGTCCTGCATCATGACGCGGCGTTGCTCGACGTACTCGGCGTGGTTGTAGGTCGCGCTGATCCGATCCGGATCGGCATGCGAAAGTTGGGCGTCTACCCACTTGGGCGGATACCCCAATTCATTGAGCGCAGTCGAGATGGTGGCGCGAACGCCATGCCCAGTGAGTTGGTCTTCATAGCCCATACGCTTGAGCGCGCCATTGAGCGTGTTCTCGCTCAGAGGGTTTTTCAGGCACCAATCACCGGGGATGAGATACACCTGTGCTGGCTTCAGATTTCCCAGCAAATGACGAACGACCTCTTGTGCCTGCAACGACAGTGGCACGATGTATGGCGGGATGTCGGCGAAACGCTGGCGCTTCTTCTTGGTGAGCTGCTTGCGTTGCTTGAGCCTGACAACCGGGATGATCCACAGACCGCGCTCCAGATCAAACTGATCGGGCGTGGCGTAGCGCAATTCACCGGTGCGCACGCCCGTGAGCAGCAGCAGACGTAGACCCAGTTGCGTATTCAGGCGACCGCTGTACTTGCGCAACGTCTGCAGCATTGCCGGCAGCTCGGGCATGCGCAAAAAGGGATTGTTCTCCACCGGGGGCAGCGGCATCGCCACCACGTCCAAATCCTTGGCCGGGTTGTCGCCCATGTTGGGCACCACCACCGAGGCGTAGGTGAATAGCTGGCTGAACCAGGTGCGCAGCTTCTCGGCCACCGACAGCGAGCCACGCTTTTCCACTCTGCCGATGATGTCCAGCAGGTGGGCGCGGGTGACGTCGTAGATGGTCAGGTGGCGCAATACGGGAAACACGTCCTTGGCGAAGACGCGCCCGATCTGCTTGGGCGTACTTTGGCGGCCCTCATTTTCCAGAGAGAGGCTGCGGTGGGCCAGCCATTTGTCGTAGATGGCCTGGAAGGTGTGCTCGCCCGCCAGGACGATGGCGTGGCGCTTGCGCTTGCGCTCCGAATGCGGGTTGATGCCCTTGGCCAGCATGGCCCGGGCCTCGTCGCGCAGATTGCGAGCGTCTTTCAGGGAAAGCGCGGGATAGCCACCGAAGGACATGCGCTCGCGCTTGCCGCCCCAAGTGAAGCGGAAGTGCCAGGCCTTGAAGCCGGTGGCGGAGATGTAGAAGTAGAGACCGTCGAAATCGACAAGCGAATACGCCTTGCCGGTCACCTTGGCCTGTCGAACCTGGAGGTCTGAAAGCATGAGTCCAACTCCTGCGAAGCGAGTTGGATGCCATGTTCCCGACGGAACCCCGGCTCCTCCAGCAACAATACGGTTTTGGGGACCTCCGTATTGCCAGTGTACCGCTCAACGTACCAGTTAGAACCGGCTGGGAGTGGATTTCGCTGGATGTCAGTGGATTGAGATCAGGTAAAAATCTCAATCCTGACAATGACTTACGACGTTCCCTGGCGTTCGGTGGAAGTCCCTGGAAAGTCGAAGTGGAGCGGGAAACGAGACTAGAGCCTAGTCCACAACCTTTTGATTTAAAAGGTTTTTTCCGCAACTGCTGCCTAAGCAACGGACACAATTATGGACTTGTTCGAACAGGCAGGCAAGCCCCCCGCCAATTTTCTTTCGAGATAGTCCTTCGCCTGGTTACCAATCCAGCCACCTGCAGCGGCTATAGGGCGCTTCTCCCCTGAGCATCACCTGCCTCCACTGAGCACCTCATAATCGCCGTCATTTGAGACGTAGCACTCAATCCCGCTAGATAGCACGATCATTTAATGCTGAGCGTCGCAAATTTCCATTGCTTCGATGTCTGGTCTTTAGATCACAAAACGCGAAGCGGAATCCTCGACGAAAACCCGATCACGAATCGTCACGAGATGGTTTCCCGCCTCAACTGCGCCGGTTCATTGGTGAGAACCGCACACCGTAAGGAGAAAACCAACATGAGGATGCGCCATCTTCATTACTTCTTAGTCGTCGCGGAGGAACTGAGCTATTCGCGTGCAGCTGCCAGAGTCCATATCGAACCCTCCCCTCTCTCCCGGGCCATCAAGGAACTGGAAACGGACTTGGGGGTTCGCTTGTTCCAGCGCGCCAGAGGGCGCATTTGTTTGACGTGGGCGGGTGAGGTTTTCCGAGAGGAAGCCCGGAGAATGCTTACTTTCATGGAGGGCGCGCGGACTCGCGTGAGTGCGGCAGCGCGAGGATACCGGGGCCGACTGCGCATAGGCCGACGGGCTCGCCCAACCTCGATTGACACGATTGTTGGCCCGCTGCCGTGAAGAAGAACCTCTTACTGAGGTGAGAATCATCGAAATGACGGTCAAGGAGATGAACAATGCGCTAGGGCACGACCAGATTGACGCTGGATTCACTGTGCACACCGAACTCAACAATGGATACGTTAAAGAAGTCGTCTGGACAGACCGCCCTGCGATCGCAATTCCCAGGAACCATCCGCTCCTTGCTCTTGAAAAAATTCCTCTCCAAGAGGTTGCTCGTCACGCGCTGGTTCTTTGCCATCCCGAGCTTTGCTCAGGCGGGCACGATGTCATTCGCCGCTGGTTCCACGAGTACACATTGCCTTTTCCTGCGGTGGCCGAATATGTCTCGGGGCATGAGCCAATGATGATGCTCGTGGCTTCGGGTTACGGCATTGGCGTCGGATTGGCGTCGCAAATAACCTTGTATAGTCACCCAGACGTTATCGTTCGCCCCGTCACTGATGATGTCCCATGTACGCCAACATTCATTACCCTGCTTGATCAGCCGCCATCTGAAGAGCTGAGCAGGTTCATCACTCGTGCCCAGCAAGTTGGTGAACTGATTGCTATCTAAATAAATTCCGCAATTGAGAAAGTCTGGCTACAACGGTCATTGCTTGGGCCATGTTGTTTTCGTCACTTGTTTGACCACAAAAGTCACGCTATCTCGGAATAACTACCAGGACCACATGGGGCCGACCGGATATTTTTCCTCCATGGACCTTTCCAGGGATGGTCTGAGAAGCTGTTTTCCAAGAAATCTGTGGTTGGTCAGCAAGACTGTTTCGGACAAGTTGCGCGCGCACTTGCTGGCACAGGGTATCGAAGGTATCCCCGCGAACAACACCGCCGTGTTCAACGTGCTGCAGGATCACGGCATGCTCCAGCCCACCACTGACGGCAAGGCAATCTGGCGAGCGACGATCACGAGCGACATAGGCTGGTCGCACACATTCACACTGCTGCGATTGGCGCCGGCTCTGATCTGGGAGGGAGATGATCGGCCGGAGCCGTTCACTGGCACTGTCGTGATTGAGGTAGAGCGCAACGATGCGACCACAGAATCATCCATCGATAGCGGTGAAACCTCACCCGTGGCGACCACCGCACGTGCGCCCTCTGCTGCACCCGCTGCCGATAGCGTCGACGCCCTGCTGGCATTGCTCGGCACCTCAGATACCGAACCGCACCCGCAGAGGCCGGAGGTTGAACCACCCCCAGCAACGGGCATCAATGACCCGGCCGCACCTTCTCAGGCGAACGATTCAATGCTGGCGCCTGCCGCTGTGCTTCCGTCCACCGAGAACAGCGGAAACACACGGGAGCAACCTTCCGGCGAACACTTCATGGCTTGGCTGCGAAATCGTGTGCAGAGTCGCAAGCTCATCATCAATGATGCCAAGGCCCTGGTGCACACCGTGGCTGATACGGCATTTCTGGTTAGCCCCGGTGTGTTTCAGCGCTACGCACAGGAGCACCCGCACACGGACGCGCTCGCCAAGCAGGATCAGACTTCAGGTTGGCAGTGGGTGCAAAAGCGCTTCGAAAAGCTGCAACTGCACCGCAAGCAGGACAACGGCCTAAACCTATGGGCATGCGAGGTGTCGGGACCACGCAGGTCCAGGCGATTACACGGTTATCTGCTGGCAGAACCGCAGCACCTGTTCGATGAGGTGCCACCCAACAACCCGTTCTTACAACTTGGCGTTAATCTCAGCTGACCCAACTTGAGCAAGAGAAAGTCGCCGATGTGGATTACGAAAGTGTCGAAGCCTCGCTCGTTGCAACCTATAACCAACTCTCCAGCAGGTACTCGGGCGTCTGTCGCCTGCTTATTCGCCCCCCGGAGGCCTAGGTGGCGCCTCCAGACCTCCGGGTAAGCTGCGAATGAACACGCTACCGGGCGACCACCGCCAGGCCACGCTGCTTGACCAGCATGTAGATCGCCGGAATGACCACAAGCGTCAGTACGGTGGAAGAAATCATCCCACCCACCATCGGCGCGGCAATGCGTCGCATCACCTCCGAGCCGGTACCGGTGCCCCACATGATCGGCAGCAGGCCGGCCATGATGGCCACTACCGTCATCATCTTCGGCCGTACTCGCTCGACTGCACCAGTTATGACTGCCTGGTAGAGATCAGCCACCGTTAACTGCTCGCCGGCTGCTTCCCGTTCGGCTCGGCGCTCGGCGAGCGCATGGTCAAGGTAGATGAGCATGATCACACCGGTCTCGGCAGCCACGCCAGCCAGGGCGATGAAGCCCACCGCCACGGCCACCGAGAAGTTGTAGCCCAGCGCCCACATGAGCCAGATACCACCCACCAGCGAGAACGGCACCGAGAGCATGACGATCAGCGTCTCGGTAAGCCGGCGGAAATTCAGGTACAGCAGCAGGAAGATCACCACCAGGGTCAGCGGCACGACGATTTTTAGCCTCTCCGCCGCCCGCTCCATGTATTCGAACTGGCCGCTCCAGGTCACGTAGTAACCGGGTGGAAAGGTCACCTGATCATTGACCGCCTGCTGTGCCTCTCGCACATAGCTGCCGATGTCGCGGCCGCGAATATCGACATAGATATATGCTGAGAGCAGCGCGTTTTCGGTACGAATGCTGGGCGCGCCCTTGGAAACGCTGATATCGGCGAGCTGCCCGAGCGGAATTTGTGCGCCGCCCGGCGTGGGCACCAGCACCTCGGTGGCAATACGCTGCGGGTCGGAGCGCAGCTCCCGTGGGTAGCGAACGCTGACGCCGAATCGCTCGCGCCCTTCCACGGTCGTGGTCACACGCTCGCCGCCCAACGCAGTGGCTATGACCATCTGCACCTCCCCCACCGTCAGGCCGTAGCGGGCCAGGGCATCGTAGTCGGGGGCAATATCAAGATAGAAGCCACCCGTGATGCGCTCGGCAAACGCGCTGGTTGTCCCGGGCACCGCCTGCACAACCGTCTCGATCTGGGTGGCCAGCCGCTCGATCCCGGCGAGGTCCATGCCAAACACCTTGATGCCAATGGGCGTTCGTATGCCGGTAGATAGCATGTCCAGGCGCCCCCGAATGGGCATGGTCCAGCTGTTGGCCACACCCGGAAACCGGAGCGCTTCATCCATCTCGGCGATGAGCTTATCCATCGTCATTCCCGGCCGCCAGTGCTCTTCCGGCTTGAGGTTGACCACCGTCTCGAACATTTCGATCGGGGCCGGGTCGGTGGCCGTGGCCGCGCGGCCCGCCTTGCCGAATACCGAGGCTACCTCGGGAAAGCTCTTGATGATCCGGTCCTGCGCCTGCATGAGTTCCGCAGCCTTGGTGATGGACATGCCCGGGAGCGAGGCCGGCATGTACAGCAGCGTGCCTTCGTTGAGGCTCGGCATGAATTCGCTGCCAAGCTGGCGCGCCGGCAGGATGCTCACGCCCAAAACCACGAGCGCCACCACGATGGTTGTCACCTTCCATCGCAGCACGATATGGATGATCGGGCTATAAATCCAGATCAGGAAACGGTTCACCGGGTTCTTGTGCTCGGGGATGATCCGCCCGCGCACGAACAACAGCATCAGCACCGGCACCAGCGTCACCGAGAGTACCGCCGCACCCGCCATGGCGAAGGTCTTGGTGAAGGCGAGCGGCGAGAACATCCGTCCTTCCTGGGACTCCAGCGTGAACACCGGTAGGAAGGAAACGGTAATGATCAGCAGCGAGAAGAACAGCGCCGGCCCCACCTCGCGGCAGGCTTCAATGATGACCTCTGCCCTCGGCTTGTCCGGCGACGCTCGCTCCAGGTGCTTGTGCGCGGCCTCAATCATCACGATGGCCGCGTCCACCATTGCGCCGATAGCGATGGCGATGCCGCCCAGGCTCATGATGTTGGAATTGAGCCCCAGCCAGCGCATGACGATGAAGGCGATCAGGATGCCCACCGGCAGCATGAGGATGGCCACCAGCGCACTGCGTACATGCAGAAGAAACACAATGCACACCAGCGCGACGATGATCGACTCTTCCAGCAGCGTGACCTTGAGATTGTCCACGGCGCGCTGGATAAGATCCGAACGGTCGTATACCGGCTCGATCTCGACACCTTCCGGCAGGCCGGGACGAATCTCCTCTATCTTGGCCTTCAGGTTGTCGATCACGTTCATGGCATTTTCGCCGTAGCGGGCGACGGCGATGCCGCCGACCACCTCGCCCTCCCCGTTGAGCTCGACCACGCCGCGACGCTCATCAGGGCCGAGCTCGACGCGCGCCACATCGCGCAGCAGAACCGGCACCCCGCCCGCGGCCTTGAGCACCAGTTTCTCGATGTCCGCTGCACCACGCAAATAGCCGCGACCGCGCACCATGTACTCGGTCTCGCTCATTTCCACGATGCGACCGCCCACGTCGGCATTGCTGGTGCGAATGACGTCGGAAATGCGGCTCAACGGGATGTCGTAGGCCTGCAGCTTCTGCGGATCGACGGTGACCTGGTACTGCTGGACGAAGCCGCCGATGCTGGCGATTTCGGACACACCCTCGGCCTTGGTGAGTTGATAGCGCACGAACCAGTCCTGCAGCGTGCGCAGCTCCGCAAGGGTATGCCGCGCACTGGTCAGCGCGTACTGGTAGACCCAGCCAACGCCGGTGGCGTCCGGCCCCAGCGCCGGTGTCACTCCAGCTGGAAGGCTCTTGGAGGCGAAGTTCAAGTACTCAAGCACCCGCGAGCGCGCCCAGTAGATATCGGTGCCGTCCTCGAAAATCACATAAACGAAGGAGGCGCCAAAGAACGAGAAGCCCCGTACCACCTTGGAATTGGGTACCGAGAGCAGTGCGGTGGTGAGCGGGTAGGTAACCTGATCCTCTACCACCTGCGGCGCTTGCCCTGGAAACTCGGTGTAGACAATCACCTGCACGTCGGACAGATCCGGCAACGCGTCCAGCGGGGTTTTCACCACGGCGTAGACGCCGGCGCCGATAATGATCAGCGTGGCGAGCAACACCAGGAAGACGTTGCGAACCGACCATTCAATGATTCTGGAGAGCATATTCAATGCCCCCCATGGGAGTTGTCGTGGTCATCCGGCATGACATGACCGGAATGTGCTCCTGGCTTAGTGTGGCTTTCGTGGTCATGCACATCATCCGGCGAAGCATGAGTCTCGCTGCTCCCGTGACTGCCCCCATGATTGTCGTCGCTGCTTTCAGTGTGGCCAGCATGGCCGCTGTGTGCGTCGTCATCGGTCGGGGTGGCGGCATGGCCAGGACTTTCGTGGCTCCCATGATCATGGGCATCGGCTGCCGCCGACTTCGGGCTCATGCCGCTCAGCGCTGCCTTGAGGTTGCTCTCGGCATCGATCAGGAAGTTGGCCCGCGTGACCACGGACTCTCCCTCGCCCAGCCCTTCAAGCACTTCAAGAAAGCCGTCTGCCCGTCTGCCGGTGAGCAGTTCGCGCGGCTCGAAGCGACCCTCACCCAGGGCGACCAGTGCGACCTGCCGAGTGCCGCTGTCGATCACCGCCGAGTCGGGAACCGCGAGCACGGGTGTGCGCTCCCCAGCAGCCAGCTGGGCAGTGCCAAACATGGCCGGCTTGAGCAGGCCGTCGGGATTGGACAGCTCGATACGAACCTTTACAGTGCGGGTCTGCGGCGAGAGATCGGGGTAGATGAAGGTCACCTCGCCAGTGAAATGGCGGCCTGGATAGGCGCTGACCGTGAGCTGTACCGCTTGCCCCGGTTTTACCAACGCCAGGTCCTGCTCGAATACCTCAGCGATAAGCCAGACGGTATCGAGGTCCGCAATTCGGTAGAGAACGTCCCCGGGCTGGAAGCGCATGCCTTCCAACGCTGGTTTGTCCAGTACGACCCCATCCACCGGAGCGGTGATCGTCAAGGTACGGCTGGTTTTGCCGGTACGGCGCAAGCGCTCAAGCTGTGCTTCGCCAATATCCCAGTTGCCTAGCCGCTGCATGGCAGATTCTGAGAGTGAGGCGACCCCCTGCCTGGCATTCGCACTGCCAGCCGCTAGGCGCTGTCGTCCAGCATTGGCGATCAAGAACTCCTGCTGCGCCGAGACCAACTCGGGGCTATAGACGTCTATCAACGGCTGGCCCTTACGGACCGGCTCGCCGGTGGTGTTCACATGGAGCTTCTCAATCCATCCGTCGAACTTCGGCGCCAGGGTGTACTGGCCACGCTCGTCCACCTGCACCGTACCGACGGCACGCACCGTGCGCGTGAGCACGCGGCGCTCGACCGGCGAGGTCAACACACCCAGTAGCTGGATCTTGTCGGGACTGATGGTTACGGTACTTCCGGATTCCTCACCCTCGTAGACGGCGATGTAGTCCATGCCCATGGAGTCCTTCTTCGGCACTGGCGAGGTGTCCGGCAGGCCCATGGGATTACGGTAGTAGAGAACCTTGCGCTCGCCCCGCGCGCCAGCGGGCGCCTCGTCGGCATACACCGGGATGTAGTCCATCCCCATCGGGTCCTTCTTCGGCACCGGCGAGGTGTCGGCCAGGCCCATGGGATTACGGTAGTAGAGGACCTTGCGCTCCTGTGGCGCGCTGCTATCGACGTTCTCTGAGGAAGTTGGCTTTTGCGCCATCAGGTAACCGCCGGCAAACCCGGCGATTGCGGTGGCGAGGGCGAACGTGCCGGCGCCCAGAATCATGCTGCGTTTCATAGCTCTGCTCCGATAAGACGCTCCAGTTCCACCACCCGTACGCGCTGCTCCAGTTCATACGAAAGGAGCGACAGCCGCAGCTGACGGATCTGTCGCTGGGCATCGAGCAAGGTGGCGAAATCGACGTTGCCGGTCTGATAGCTGGCGAGCGCCGATTGATAGGTGAGTTCCGCCTGCGGCAAGAGCGTTCTTTCGATTAGCGCGTGCTGCCGAAAGGCTGTCTCCAACGCCGACCATTCTTCACCGACGCTACCGGCGAGGCGACTGTTGACATCTTCGCGCCGCGCCTCTGCGGCATAGCGCATTGAGACGGCCTCGCGCTGCTCGGCGCTGCGGCGCCTGCCCCACAGTGGAACGTTCATCTCCAGCATCAATTCGAATTCTTCGGCGCGGTTGCCCATCTGCACAACGGCGGTGCCGACGGTGATATCCGGAATCCAGTTTCGATTCGCGAGCTCCTCGGCGCGCCGGGCTTCCTGAATCCGTGCATTGAGCTCGGCCACTTGAGGATTGCCGCCAAGGATTCTCGCCTGCAGCTCCGCCAGGGTAGGCACCGCGGCAGGCAGCGCGGGCCAACCGGCAGGCGTCGCCAGCGGCGCGTTCGCCGGGCGGGCCAGAATACCGTTGAGCCGCGCCGCAGTACCGCGCCGGTCACGCTCCAGCGTTAGCAGCTCGCTCTGCAGGCTGCTGTGCTCGGTCTGCGCCTTGATCACGTCTTGTTGCGGTGCAAGCCCGACCCGGTAGCGCGCCTCGGCGATGCTCTCAAGCTCATCCACCAGGCTCCGCAACTCCTCGGTCACCTGGGTGGCGGCATGGGCGTACTGGTATTCGTTGAAGGCGAGTTTGACCAGGCTTCTGAGCTCAACCCGGCTCAGGCGCTCGCGCGCCACCGCCTGCTCTGCGCCCGCCTCGGCGATCTCGCGGGCAAGCCCTCGCTTGCCGCCCAGCGGAAAGGTCTGACGGAACGCGTAGCGTGTGCTGCCGACGCCGCTCGGCGAGAGGCTCGGGTCGTCACGGGCGATACCCATTTCTTCGAACGTGAGCATCGGATCAGGAAGCGAGCCGGCCACGTCGGGCCGCTCCCAGGCGGCCTGTCTCTCATACCCTGCAGCCCGCAGCTCAGGGCTCTGGCGTTCGAGCAGGTCGAGCAGCGGAGGCAAGGTGGCGCCAAATTCGGCTGACTCTGGTGCGGCTTGAACACTGCCGCTCAGAACAAGGCCCAGGGTGACAGCAGCCAGCAGCACTCGTTGGCTGCCAGGCAACGGTTGAACGATCCAGTTCATAGTTTCCTCTTTCTGCTATGCCGGCCCCTTTGATCGCAGCGCCGAAAGCCAAAACCTTTCCCAGCTTCGGCTAGGTCCACCAGGCTCTCTCTCATCGCGCAGAGCGAAAGGTGCACCAATGAGCCACTTCCTTTTCTCAAAATATTCATCAGATCTAGCTCCGTAGCACGCAGAGTCGGCACAAGGAAAAGCATGGGCTCGTTAGTGATCCGAGCCTCGAATTAAGAAGCGTTTTTTATTGCCTGGCTTTATTGCAGATCAGGCCTGTCATGCAGATGACCTGGACATTACATCGATGTCAGCTTTTTCAAAGGAACCATTTCTTGGCGGAATGCCCAGGTGTCTGCCGCAAGCTTACAATAATGTAAATCTTGGGTCAGGCGGCTGTCAGCCCGTCAGGGATACCCTATATAAAATACCCCCGCGTGTGCGTAGACAGGTTTAACAGGAGCGGTAATGTCTCAGGCCAATCAGCCACATCCCACACTTCAGACCCCATCGGATCGTGACCCTGTTTGTGGCATGACGGTCAAATCCGACAGTCCGCACCAGACCAGCCACGCCGGCCAACAACTGCTCTTCTGCAGCCAACGCTGTCTGGAAAAATTCAATGCCGAGCCAAGCAGATATTTGGATGCTGGGGATGCTCACGGCGAGACGCCGACCGTCGATCACGGCGCCGAATACACCTGCCCGATGCACCCGGAAATACTGCAGATCGGCCCAGGCACATGCCCCAAATGCGGCATGGCCCTGGAGCCGGTCATGCCCGAACTGGAAGAAGAGGACAACCCGGAGCTCAGAGACTTTTCTCGACGCTTCTGGTGGACGTTGCCGTTGACCGTGATTGTCACTGTATTGGCAATGGGTGAGCACGCTATCTCGCTGTTTCACGGCGCCACGCAGAACTGGGTCGAACTGGCGCTAGCCACCCCGGTGGCGCTCTGGGCCGGCTGGCCCTTCTACGTGCGCTGCGTGCAATCGTTCATCAACCGCAGCCCGAACATGTGGACGCTGATCGGCCTCGGAACCTCCGCCGCCTACCTGTACAGCCTGATCGCCACCCTGGCGCCCGGCGTATTCCCCGACCACTTCATGCAGGGTGAACGCATCGGCGTGTACTTCGAGGCGGCAGCGGTAATCATCTCGCTGACTCTGCTCGGCCAAATCCTGGAACTCAAGGCGCGCTCGCAGACCTCGGCGGCAATCAGATCGCTGCTCGGTCTGGCGCCCAAGACCGCCCGGCGTATCAACGCCGATGGCAGCGAAGAGGACATACCCCTCACCCACGTGCACAGCGGCGACAAGCTGCGGGTGCGCCCAGGCGAAAAAGTGCCGGTTGATGGCATGGTGGTGGAAGGCGAAAGCGCGGTGGACGAGTCGATGCTGACCGGCGAGCCGGTGCCGATCATGAAACGCGTCGGTGATAGCCTGATCGGCGCTACCCTCAACAGCCACGGCAGCTTGGTGATGCAGGCACAAAAGGTCGGCAGCTCGACCGTGCTTGCGCAGATCGTGCAGATGGTAGCCCAAGCGCAGCGCTCCAAGGCGCCAATGCAGCGGCTGGCCGACGTCATTGCCGGGCGTTTCGTGCTGGCGGTCATCGCCATCGCTGCTCTGACCTTTGTCGTATGGGGCCTGTGGGGGCCGGAACCGAGCTGGGTGTTCGGTCTGATCAACGCAGTCGCGGTACTGATCATTGCCTGCCCCTGCGCCCTGGGCCTGGCCACGCCGATGTCGGTGATGGTCGCCACCGGCAAAGCGGCCGGCAGCGGCGTGCTGTTCCGCGATGCTGCCGCGATAGAAAACCTGCGCAAGATCGACACTCTGATCGTAGATAAGACCGGCACCCTCACCGAAGGCCGCCCTGCTTTCCACAGCGTCGAGGCGGCGCCCGGCTTCACGCGGGACGAGGTGCTGCGACTGGCCGCCAGCCTGGACCAGGGCAGCGAACATCCCCTGGCACACGCCATCGTCGATAATGCCCGTGCCCAGGGCCTTGCGCTGAGCACGCCTGAAACCTTCGAATCGGCCTCCGGCATCGGCGTGCGTGGCAAGGTTGACGGCCGCGACTTGCAGTTGGGCAACACCGCGCTGATGAATGATGCCGGCGTGGATGCCAGCCCGCTCAAGGGACATGCCGAACAGCTGCGCGGCGAAGGCGTGAGCATCATGTTCCTGGCCGTGGACAACGTACTGGCCGGCCTGCTGGCGGTTTCCGACCCGATCAAACCGACCTCAAAACTGGCGATCCAGCGCCTGCAGGCAGACGGCATACGGGTGATCATGGCCACCGGCGATGGCCTGACGACTGCCCGTGCCGTAGCCCGCGAACTGGGTATCGAGGAGGTGCACGGCGAGGTCAAGCCGCAGGACAAGGAACGCCTGACCGCCTCGCTGCAACAGCAAGGGCACCGCGTGGCCATGGCCGGCGACGGCATCAACGACGCCCCGGCCCTGGCGCGCGCCGATATCGGCATTGCCATGGGCACCGGCACCGATGTGGCGATGAACAGCGCCCAGGTCACGCTGGTCAAGGGCGACCTGCTCGGCATCCTGCGCGCGCGCAGCCTGTCGGTGGCCACCGTGCGCAACATGCACCAGAACCTGACCTTCGCCTTTCTCTACAACGCTCTGGGCATTCCATTGGCAGCCGGCCTGCTCTACCCGCTGACCGGCCTCCTGCTGTCACCAATAATCGCAGCGCTGGCGATGAGCATGAGCTCCGCTTCGGTGGTGTTCAACGCCTTGAGACTGCGCAAGGTATCAATCGACTGAAACTCTTGACCTTGCCACCTTGGCAAGGTTGAGAATTGCCTCAACCCCTGCAGTAACCTCGCAAGGAGATTGTCATGAGCACTGTTGAATTGAGTGTCAAAGGCATGAGCTGCGGCTCATGCGTCCTGCATGTCACCGAGGCGCTCAATGCAGTTGAAGGCGTCACCGAGGTCGATGTCGATCTGCAAGCGGCACGTGTGCGGGTCAGCGCTGAGTGCGACAGCGATGTGCTTGTCGCCGCCCTGGGTGATGCTGGATACCCCGCCCAACTGAGCAGTCCGGCGGCCTCATCGAGCCCCGCCAGGAAAACCGGATGCGGTGGCAGCGGTGGCTGCTGTTGCAAGTGAGCAAACCATTGGAAACAGGTTTTTTATGTCCAGAACACTGACTACCGCGGCGCTCGCCGCCCTGCTGCTAAGTGGCGCCGCCCAGGCCGCGCAACCCCTGATCATTGATGTGCACCGCGACGCCAACTGTGGGTGCTGCAAGGACTGGATTACCTACCTGGAGAACAACGGCTTCGAAGTCCGCGATCACGTCGAACGCACCATGAACACGGTCAAGCAAGACCTCGGCGTGAAACCGCGTCTGGCTTCCTGCCATACAGGCGTGATCGATGGAAAGTTCGTTGAAGGCCACGTGCCCGTTGCGCAGATTTTGGAGCTTCGCAAGCGCCCTGACCTGCTGGGCATCGCCGTGCCAGGCATGCCGGCTGGCTCACCAGGCATGGAGTATGGCGACGTCAAACATCCCTACCAGGTGATCGGGATAACCCGCACTGGCCGAGAAAAGGTCATTGCCAATTATCCGCTGGAACAAGCCCCGAATTAATAGCGGTTCGCCGGGCGGGCTGGTACTGGCTGGCATCCTGCGATGCACTGAATCGCAGCGGAGGCCATCCCCAGCCCGCACTTCAAAAGGCCCGGCTCCGTTAACAAGCTGAAATTCACCTCCTTTTCGTTATTAGCCCGCGAGATGGTCATGTCCCGCCTCCTGCTGTGTCTGCTGCTACTGCTTGCCTTGCCAGCCAACGCCGAGATATTTGATTCTTCGCGTCCTCAGTCGGCTCTGTTTGGCACTCCGCTGAATAACAGCCAGGATTTCCTTCCGGTAGACAGGGCCTTCCGCCTCGACCTGTTGGAAGCTGGTAAGGACAGCATCCGCCTGCGCTTCATAAATGCCGAGGGTTATTACCTCTATAAACATCGCTTCGCATTCACCAGCGACCACCCGCAAGTGTCAATCGGCACCCCGCAATGGCCCCCGGCCGAACCGAAAACCGATGATTTTTTTGGCGATGTCGAGGTGTTCTACGGCGTTACCGACTTGCTGCTACCCGTTAATAACCCTCAGAACACACCGTTCACCTTACAGGTGAGCTATCAGGGCTGCGCTGATCTGGGGCTGTGCTATCCGCCAGAGATTCGCAGCTTCGAGGTAGGTGATCCTCCCCTCATTGCAGCCCTGCAACAAGGGGTCGCCATTGACTGGCGTAGTCTGGCGCTGTTCTTCCTGGCGGGCTTGGGCCTGACTTTCACACCCTGCGTGCTACCAATGCTGCCAATTCTGTCTGGCGTGGTATTACGCGGACAACTCGGCGGAACGCGTGGATTACGCCTATCGCTTGCCTACGTACTCCCCATGGCTGCCAGCTTCGCCCTGCTTGGTGCGCTAATGGGCATGTTCGGCGCTGGCCTCAACCTACAAGCGCGCCTGCAGTCACCGTGGCTGTTGGTGCCCTTTGCGATGTTCTTCACTGTTTTCGCTCTGGCCATGTTTGGCGTATTCGAGTTGCGCATGCCGCGCTTTATCACCGAACGACTGGATCTCCTAGCCGGCCAGGCCCGCGGGGGTTCAATGTTGGGCGCCGCCACGCTCGGCGTACTGTCGAGCCTGCTGGTTTCGCCCTGTGTGACTGCCCCTCTGGTCGGCGCACTGCTCTACATCAGCACCACCGGCGACGCACTGGGTGGCGGCCTTAAGCTGTTTGCCCTCGGGTTGGGCATGGGCGCGCCGTTGGTATTGTTCGCCATCGGCGGCGGAGCATTGCTACCCAAGTCTGGCACCTGGATGGTCGGTGTGCGCAAGGCTTTCGGCGTGATGCTGCTGGCTGTCTCCGTATGGCTGCTGGAACGCGTGCTACCCGCCCCAGTGACTTTGGCCTTGTGGGGCCTTTTGGCAGTTGGCAGCGCGATTTGGCTCGGTGCCTTGGAGTTCACTCTCAAGTCCGGCCGGCAAAGGCTCGCCCAACTACTCGGTGTGGCGCTCCTGGTCTACGGTGTCAGCGCCTGGCTCGGCGCTTTGCAAGGTCAATCCGATCCGCTGCGACCGCTGAGTCAGCTGGACGCCAAAGCCGTACTTCCGACCGGCGCTAACGCCGGCTGGCAGACCGTGGATACACCAGCTGCTCTGGATGCCGCTCTGCTGTCAGCGAAAGATGCCGACCAACCACTGCTATTGGACTGGTACGCCGACTGGTGCATCAGTTGCAAGGTAATTGAACGAGAAGTGCTGGCAGCGCCCGCCGTGCGTGAGCAACTGACCGGTTACCGACTGGTGCGCTTCGACATAACGCGTAGCGATGCCGAGCAACGCGCCCTGCTCGACCGCTACCAGCTGTTCGGCCCACCGGCACTGCAGTTATTCGCTCCCAATGGCGAAGAATGGCAAGATCTCCGCACTGTTGGCGAAACCGACGCTGAGAGTTTCGTCAAACGCCTGCGCCAAGCCAACGGCCGAATCTAGATTAGCCCCTCCACTTCTGGAGGGGAGTGTTCTACCCCTGGCAGGCCAACAGGCTAACGGAAATGCAATCGCCACTACAGCCTACTGTCATCAGAGCAGCCGGCGATGCCGGCTGTCATTCCTTTCAGGCCAAGCACACCGCAACAACTGAAATCTAAGCTCTAGCCACCATCGACAGGCGCTCAATAGGCCCACCAACTGACGACCCCAGAATTAGCGACTTACCATCATCCACAGGGTCGAAGGACATTTCCGCACCTTGGTCTAGCAGCGGCATACCATCGAAGCGGATAGTAAGGTGCGTACTGGCCGCTTTGATCTTGTTCTGCTCTAACAAATCGAGCCGATCGGCCCAGTCTTGCATCATTTTCCGGCGGGGCTCCACATACAGAGCGTGGTTGTACGTGGCGCTGACCTTGTTGGGGTCCGCGTGCGAGAGCTGGGCGTCCACCCAGTTCTTGGGGTAACCAAACTCGTTGAGCGCCGTGGAGAGCGTGCCACGGATGCCGTGACCAGTGAGCAAATCTTTATAGCCCATGCGCTTGATCGCGCCGTTCAGCGTGTTCTCGCTAATGCGCATTCTCAGCTCGCTTCGGTGTGCAAGTAGATAGCGCTGGGCTGGCTTGGTCTGCTCCAGCAGATAGCGAACGATCTCGATGGCCTGGACCGATAACGGCACGATATAGGGCGGAATATCCTGCGGCCTCTGTCCACGCTTGCGCATACCATCCTGCAGCTGCTTGACCACCTCAGGGGGAATGATCCATAAGCCGCGCTCAAGATCGAACTGATCCGGAGTCGCCAGGCGGAGCTCCCCAGTACGCACACCCGTCAGCAGCAGCAAACGAATACCGAGTTGCGTAGTGATCCTGCCCCTATAACGGCGCAGCTTGTTCAGCAGATTGGGCAGCTCAGGTAGCCGCAGGAAGGGATTGTGGGCCACAGGCGGTTTGGGGACAGCCACTACGCACAGGTCCGATGCCGGGTTGCCATCCAACCCTTCGACTTTCACCATCGCAAAGCGGAACAACTGCCTGAGCCAGGTGCGCACTTTCTCGGCAGTGGTAAATGCCCTGCGCTGCTCGATACTCGCGAGCACATCCAACAGGTCGGGACGGCAAATATCGAAGATGGATACTGAGCCTAACGCGGGCAGAACGTCTTTATCGAAGATACGCTGGATCTGCGAGAGGGTACTCTGCCTGCCCTCCTTTAGTTCCAGCTTGCGGTGGGCAAGCCACTGCAGATACACAACTGCGGATTCCACGCCATTCGGACACTCAGCCCACGCTGATCCGGAAACCTGTTCCACGATCATTCGGACAGGCAGTCGGAGCGCAGCGACGCAGGGGTTGCATTGTTAGTCTGAGGCGCCCGGCGCCGTCAATTTCTTCACCCGCTTTCTCATCGACTCGCCCTTGAGGTTGATCCGGTAGGCGTTGTGCACCAGGCGGTCGAGGATGGCATCGGCCAGGGTTGGATCGCCGATCAGTTCGTGCCAGTTGTCCACGGGCATTTGGCTGGTCACGAGGGTCGAGCGCTGGCCGTAGCGGTCGTCCAGTAGCTCCAGCATGTCGCGGCGCTGTTCGGCGGTGAACGGGGCCAGGCCCCAGTCATCAAGGATCAGCAGGTCGGTCTTGGCATAGCCGCTCATCAGCTTGGCGAAGCGCCCGTCGCCATGGGCTAGGCCCAACTCTTCCAACAGGCGCGGCAAGCGCAGGTAACGCACGCTGTAACCCTCTCGGCAGGCCTGGTGTGCCAGGGCGCAGGCCAGCCAGGTTTTACCCACGCCGGTGGGCCCGTTGATGATCAGGTTGAGTCCGTCGCGTAACCACTGACCGCTGCTCAGCTGGAGGATCAGCGCCTTGTCGAGTCCGCGCGGGCTGCGGTAGTCGATGTCTTCGAGGCAGGCGTTGTGCTTGAGCCGGGCCTGACGCAGGCGGCTGCTGAGGCGCTTGTCGTCGCGTTCGGTCAGTTCGCGGTCGACCAGCAGGCCGAGGCGTTCCACGAAGCTCAGGCTGTCGATGTCGGGGGTTTTCAGCTGCTCGGCGAGTGCCTTGAGCATGCCGGTCAGGCGCAGGGTCTGGAGCTTGTCCAGGGTCGGATGGGGCAGCATGGTGGGATTCCTTGTGTTCAGTGGTAGTAGCCGGGGCCGCGCAGATTGGCGTGGTCGTCCGGCAGCAGGGGCAGGTTGGCTTGAGCCAACGGCAGGCTTTCCAAACCCTGGCGCAGGATCGATTCGAGGCTCTTGTAGCTGCACGCACCGAGGCTGAGGGCGCGACGGCAGGCCAACTCCAAGCGCACTTCGCCATGGGTCTTGCCCAGGCGCAGGATGCCCAGGCAGGCCCGGTAGCCTTGGGTTGGGTGGATGCGCCGTTCGAGGATGTGGCTGATCACGCCGGCCGTGTTCGGCCCGGTCTGCTCAGCCCAGCGGATCAGCCGTTGTGGCGTCCACTCGGCGTGCTCGCGATGGCTCTTGGGCATGTGCTCGGCCTGTGTGCTGTGCCGGCCCTTGTGCGGTGAGCGAAGGTGGCTGGCCACCCGCTGATTGGCGTGGAAGCACTCCACCGTGCGCGCTGTCAGGCGTACTTCCAGTTGTTTCTTCACCAGTTGGTACGGCACCGAGTAGTAGTGCCCATCAACCTCGACGTGGTAGTCGATGTGCACACGCGCCTTCTTCCACTCGGCATACACGTAGGGTTGCTCCGGCAGCGGCCGCAGCACCGGACGATCCAGGGCTTCGAAGGCCGAGTGCCGGGAGCCCGGCAGCTTGCGAAACGGTCGTCGGTTGAGGCGCTCCAGCAATAAGGCGATGGCGCTGTTGAGTTCGTTCAAGGAGAAGAACTGGCGGTTCCTCAGCGCGGCGAGGATCCAGCGCTCGACCACCTGCACGCCGACCTCGGCCTTAGCCTTGTCGCGCGGCTTACGCGCCCGCGCCGGCACCACCGCCACGCCATAGTGCTCGGCCAGATCGCGGTAGCTCGGGTTGATGTCCGGCTCGTAGCGATGGCTCTTACTCACCGCGCTGCGCAGGTTGTCCGGCACCACGATCTCCGGCACGCCCCCGAGGAAGGCGAAGCAGCGGGTATGCGAGCCCAGCCAGTCCGGCAGCTGCTGCGACCAGGTGGCTTCGGCGAAGGTGTAGCTGGAGGCGCCGAGCACCGCGACGAACACCTGCGCCTGGCGGATCTCGCCGCTGTGCCGGTCGATCACCGGCACCGTCTGCCCGGCGTAGTCGACGAACAACTTCTCGCCGACACGATGTTCCTGGCGCATCACCACGTCCAGCTTGCCCTGCCAGGCCCGGTAGTGCTCGCAGAACCAGCTGTACTGAAAACCCTGCGGCTGGCTCAGGCGATACTCCTGCCAGAGCAGCGCCAGGGTCACGCCGGGGCGACGCAGCTCGGCGTGCACCCAAGACCAATCAGGCAGTGGCCGCTGCTCACTGGGCACCGCAGGGGCCAGTGGGAACAGTTGCTGTTCCAGTTCGGAATCGGACAACGAGCAGGGCCAGGCTAGACCGCTGGCGGCAAAGCGACAGAGGTAATCACCGGCACTGCTGTGGCCTATGCCCAGACTGCGGGAGATCTTACGGACAGACAGCCCGCAATCGAACTTGAGGCGCAACACCTCACGGATTTTACGCATGGACAAACGCTCCACGACGACCTCTCTGCTTCGAAAAAGAGGTCGATGGTAGTGAATAAATCCTGCGTAGCTGCCTGCCTGGAAAGTGTCCGGATGGCCGTGGAATCGGTGTCCGGATGCTCGTGGAATGAGTGTCCGGATCAGCGTGGAATCACTGTCCGGATGTGCGTGGAATGGGTGTCCGAGTCAGCGTGGAATCCGCATACACAACCTTGAAGCTGTTCTCCGTCGCGAAACGGACAGCTTGAAGTTTTTGCTTACGATCAATTTTGGGGTTGATGCCTTTCGC
>NZ_JACBXH010000023.1:0-65485 GCF_041381355.1 Pseudomonas sp. LM13 | reverse complement strand
GCGTACCACTTATGCTCAACCCTGATCTCTGGACCTTCGCCCTGCACTGCTATGCACGAGAGGGGGTCGAGAGCGCCTGCCTGGAACTGCAAAGTCAGGGCGCGGATGTCTGTGTGCTGATCTGCGCGGCCTGGCTGGAGGTACGCGGAGTGGCATGCAGTCCGGAGCGGATGCGTGCGCTGGAAGAAGTCGCCGCACCCTGGCGACACAGGGTGGTGGAGCCACTGCGCGAACTGCGCCAGGCATGGCGCTCGCCGGCGGAACAGGACGAAGCCTTGCGAGAACTGCGCGAGTCACTCAAGACGCTGGAACTGCAAGCTGAGCGCAGCCTGCTGGAGCGGCTGCAGACGGCGAGCTGCGAATGGAGCGAAAGCGCAGGTGCCGACCAGTGGTTGCGCGCTCTTGGGCCGAAAGGTAGTTGCCACGTTGCGCTGGAAATCCTGCGCAACGCGGCTTATCAGACTCAGCTGGAGCTGGCAGCTTTCTGAGTCGCGGTGCGCTTGGCTGCAGGCTTGCGAGCAGCAGGCTTTTTCGCCGCGGGCTTGGCCGCCGTGGGCTTGGCCGCTGCCTCAGCCGCAACGGGCTCAGCGCTGTTGGCGGACTGCGCGGCCGCAGCGGGTCTGGCCGCAGTGGCCGAGCGTGCGCGGGCCGGAGCCTTGGCCGTTGCAGGGCGTGTAGCCGCAGGCTTGGCCGCGGCAGTGCCGGCCGAGGTCTTCGCGGCTGTCTTGGTCGGAGCTTTTGCCGGAGCCTTGGCTGGCGCTTTAGCAGCCGGCGTCACCGCTGTTTTGGTCGCCGGAGCTTTGGCAGATGCGGCCGCCGGCTTGGCTGCAGCTGGGGCGACCTTGCTGGCAGGCTTGCGCGCAGCCGGACGGGAGGGTGCGGCGGGCTTGACAGCAGTCGCAGGCTGACTGCGCAAGGCCTTGTCAGCATCATCGGCGACCTTGCGGATACCCTGGGCCAGCTTCAGGCTCTGCTCAGCATCGCGCTTGAGATCGGCCAGGTAGGTCAGGGTTTCGCTCTGCCGGCTCTGCAGCAATGCGAGGGACTCTTCCAACTCGCCGAGCCGGGAGCGCGCCTTGACCTGTGCCTTGGCCTTGCCCGCATTGCCGGCGTCGTCCAGCTTGGCACGGACCTTGGTCAGCTTGTCCTGAGCCTTGCCTCGCTGCTTCTGCAGCTTGGCAAGCGTGCTTTCGGCATCCTTGATCGCCCGAGCGCAGGCCTGGTCAAGGTGGTCAATCAGACTGAGGGAAAGCTGCTGCAGCAAATGCAGCGGGGTGGTAACCGACTTCTTCTTCGCGGGCATGGAGGCGCCTCCTGGCAGGAACGGTGCCCCCATACTAGACGGCCGGCTCTAGCGCCGCCAGCGCCCGCCGAGCGGCTCCGGCCGGCAGCGCCATGGCCACCATCTCATGCGGTAGTGGCGTCTGCCTGTTTGTGCGCGTTATGCAGGACTTCGATCAGGCAGTCTTCCAGCTCGAAGCGCTCATGCAGCAGCTGGCCCAGCTGCTTGAGCTCGTCGGCCAAGCCTGGGCTACCCAGGCAATCGCCCTTCTCGCAACGATCATTGAAGCCCAACGCAACCTTGGTGATGGTCTCGATACGCGGGTAGATCTGCTTGGCCAACTCGATCGCGCGGGCATCGCCGAACGCTTCGGCCTCGGCGAGCAGTTGTTCGTAGATTTCGAAGTGGCCGGCCGAGACGTAGTCGACCAGGTATTCGCAGAACCGCTGCAGTGCCTGTCGAGCGGTCGCGTCGCGATCGGTATGCAACTCGTGATAGGCATTGATCAGTGCATGGCGCTCGTGCAGCCAGCGATCGATCAGCAGATGTACACCACCCCAGCGTTCCTGGGCATTGCGACAGCTCTCGAGCATGATGTCCTCACTTCCCTAATCGATGATGCTTTTACGCCATTCCGAGACGTTTTTCTGTCTTTCGGTATCGGCCCTGGGTGAGTGGCGGCAGCGGATGGCGAAAATCCGTCACCGCAGGAGCAGACTATGCCGCGCTGCTCGATGCATCAAGCGAAAAGCCGACGAATCTCGCAAGCGCACCTAGCCGCTGCACGTCCATGAGAAGACCCTGCTAGCGCAGCGGGAGTTCGACGGTAAGAAGGAAAGTTTTGCTCAGTCGCGGCGCAATAGCTGCGCCAGACAGACAATGGCCATGCCGATGAAGGCCAGTAGACTCCACTCGGGAATGCTCAGCCCGAGCATCGTCCAGCTCACTTCGGCGCACTCCGCGGTGCCGTGCAGCACTAGGCGGGCGATTTCCTGGAAGGGCAACGCTTCCATCATGTATTCCAGGCTCGGCAGGCAGCTCGGCAGCTGATCGGCCGGCACGCTCTGCAACCAGATCTGGCGAATGGCAGTGGCGCTGCCGAACAGTACGAACAACAGGCCGACACCAGCGTAAACGCGCCGCCCGGTCTTGGCCGGTCCGTGAATCGCAGCCACCAGGCAGGTCAGGCCGAAGGCGATCACGCAGATGCGCTGGACAATGCACAGTGGGCACGGCGCCAGCCCCATTACGTGTTCCATGTAGAGCGCAACGACGATCAGCAGCGCGCTTCCGATAAAAGCGAGAAGGAACAGGGAACGTGGGCTGGCCAGACGCATGGTGGCTCCGCTTGCGAGGGAAAGTCCGCTACGGTAGTGGAAACCTGGACAGCCTTACAAGCGGCGAGAAAGACGCGCGCAAGCGTCAAGCCCGGCACATGGCGGACCTGACGAGCCGGTCACAGAGTCGCGGGCAGATTGCGATCGAGCAAACCGACGCCCTGCTGGAACAGGCGATTGCTGCTTTCGGTATCGCCCAGTTGCGCCAGAAGACGCGCCAGCTCGGCGCAGGTTTCCGGGCGGTGGTCGAAGCGTAGGCTCGCCTCGAAATAGTCGCGCGCCTTGCCCCATAGCTCGTTGCGCAGACTGAGCCGTCCCAGCGCAAGCAGCAGCACGGGGTTTTGCGGATGATCCTTGAGCCAGCCTTCGGCATGCGCCAGCTGGCGCGCCGGATCACGCCCGAGTACGCGGCCATAGCGTTCCACCAGTCGATCGTCGTACTGTCGTTTGATCGCCGCGTAGAGAACCTCCTCGGCTTTCCCCTGGGCACCGAGGCGAGCGAGTCCGTCGGCGTAGGCGCGCACCACCAGTGGCTCCCCTCGCAGCGCGCTGGGGACGGTCTGCCAACGCTGATTCAGCGCCTCGATGCTCGCCTCGGTAGCCAGCTCTGACGGCTGCCCGGCCTGTTCGACCGCTGCCGTCCAGGCCAGCACTTCCAGCTCGCTGAGCTTGGCCGCTGGCAGCACGCGATGCTTGCGCAGCTCTGGCAGCAGCCGACACAGCGCTGCCCAGTCCTCGAGCTGGACATACAGCTGTTGCAGCAGCGTCAGTACATAGGGATGTCGCGGATGGTCGTTCTGCAGCTCGCTGAGCGAGGCGCGCGCCTCGACATACTGGCCGCGAGCAATCTGCAGCTGCGCCTGGGTCAGGCCGATCGCCAACGCCGCCTCGGGTTCACGCTCGCGAGCCTTCTGCAGCAGCTCATCGCTCTGGGCATACTCGCCCAGCTCGTTGGCCGCCCGCGCTGCCCCCAGATAATGCACCAACGGCTGGCGATCCTTCTCGGCGGCCAGTTGCAGGTGATTGAGCGCCGGCGCCCATTGGCCTTCGGCAAGCTCGCGCAGGCCGCTGCGGGACGCCTTCTCCACGCGGCGTTCGCGATGGCGACGCGACCATGGGTTGACCAGCGCACCGGAGATTTGCAACAGCCCCAGTAGCCAGTGCACCACAACGGCCACCAGCCACAGGCTTGCGATCAGGGCAAGGAAGACCCAGAAGCTCGACTCGTAGCGGAACTGATCATATGTGATCAGCACGTAGCCAGCGCTCTGGCTGATCGCCCAGCCGAGGAATCCGGCGACGGCAAGCAGCAGAATGAGTAGCAACGCCAGTCTTTTCATGTGCGCTGGGCCTCCTGCTCGGCATCCTGCGTCTCGGGCTGGGCGGGCGCTTCGCCTGTATCGCCCGCGTCGCGGCGTTCACGCTTCTGTACGTAGGCCTGCAGCGCCTCGAGCGCCGGCGCGAGATCGGGCAGGGTCACCTCCACCTCGCGCTGTGAAAGCTCTTCGAGACGCTTGCGCAGACCGCGAGCCTGGCCATTGTCTTCACTGAAGTGATCCTTGAGCACCGAGCTGGCCTGCTCCAGTGACTGCCGGTAGACCTCGGCATTGCCATTGAGCACCGCCCACTGGGCCTGCTCGATAGCCAGCGAAAGGGCCAGACGCACCTGGCCCAGGGTCTGCCCGGCAAGCAGCGGCTTGACGTCGGCACCGGCGTCGAAGTCCACCCGCACGTAGCGCGTCAGCTCGTTCAGCCAGCGTTGCCAGCGGCTGTCCTGGGCGCTCTCCGGCTGCGCCTCGCCATTGACGAACTCCGGTGCCAGTGCGCTGAGCTGAGCGGTCTGCCCACGCAAGGCGCCGAGCTGCAGAAACAGCCCGGTGCGATCGAGTTCCGGCAGGCTACGCAGACCCTCGAGCCCTTCCAGCAGTTTCTGCCGCGTGCTGTAGGCAGCGGGATCGTCCTGCTTCTGCAGGATCAGATCGGCCTCGTGAACCAGCATTTCGGCGCTTTTCACGTCCTG
Source organism: Pseudomonas sp. LM13 (assembly GCF_041381355.1). Classification (NCBI taxonomy): domain Bacteria; kingdom Pseudomonadati; phylum Pseudomonadota; class Gammaproteobacteria; order Pseudomonadales; family Pseudomonadaceae; genus Pseudomonas; species Pseudomonas sp. LM13. The sequence goes on along the minus strand of NZ_JACBXH010000023.1, from coordinate 60,846 downwards.
CATGGCCGACAGCTGCAGCATCGCCATGCGCAGCAGGTGCTCGGCCTCCGCCAGGCGCCACTCTTCGCGACTGGCACCGAGCACCTGCTCGACACGCCCGGAAAGGCGCTGTTGATCGCTCTGCAGCGTCGCCAGCAAGCGCCGCCGCTCCTCCAGCTCGCTGGCCGAAGGCAGTTGCTCCAGACGGCCGAGACGTGCCGCCATCTGGCGCTCACGCTCGGCCAGCTGGCGAGTCTTCTCATCGGTGCTCTGCAGGGCTTCGAGCTGACGATCCTCGTCGGCGCCGAGCTGCTGCAGCTGCCAGACGCCGTAACCAGCGAGCGCTACGCCACCCAGCCCGACCAGCAGCGCCACGGTTGCCAGGGACTTGGCGCCGCCACTGGCGACAGGCTTGGACGGGGCAGGCTTGGACGACTTGGCGGGCTCGACGGCCGGAGCCGGCTCACTGGCGGGGGGTTGCAGCGGTTCTTTCTTGGAATCTGCTTCGCTCACGTTTCCATCCTTTGCTTCAGGAGGCGGTCACCGCGGTCTCCCGCAACGCCGCCAGCAAGGCCGCGGCGCTGGCGCCGCGGCAATCCACAATTCGTTTGGCGCCCAGCTGCCGAGCCATCTCCGCCACCCGCGGGCTGGGTACGAACAAGGGTAGCTCAGACAATTCGGGCCAGGTATCGGCTGCCAGCTCATACAGCGACAGCAGACCCTGCCCACTGCTGACCACCAGGCCGTTGAGCCGTTCCGAGCGGAGCGTGGCGGCAAGTGTTCCAGCGGGATAATCGGGCAGGTAGCGCCGGTACAGTTCGAGGATATCCACCTGCACCCCGCGCGCGCGCAATGTCTCGGCGAGAAACTCGCGGCCACCCTCGCCACGCAGGATCAGCACCTTCGGATCGCGCCTCGCCAGCGCCTGTTCCAACTGCGGCAGGACCAGCAGCGCCTCGCTGTCGTCACCCCGCTCGGGCCAGCTGACATCCAGCCCATAGGCTTCGAGGATCGCCCCGGTGGCGGCACCGACGCTGAACCAGGCTTGACCGAACGGGGGCTGCGGCCAATAGCGGTCGAGCAGCTCCAGGCCCAGTCGGGCAGCCGGTTTGCTGACCACGATGACGGCGCAATAGCGATCCAGCTCGAGGATCGCCGCACGCTGCTCGGCCGTTTCCGGCAACGGCTCGATCGCCAGCAGCGGCAGACTGGCGCTGTGCACGCCGGCTTCGGCGAGTGTTGCCGCCAGCACCTCGCATTCTCCGGCCGGCCGGGTCAGCAGCAGGCGCCAGCCAGTCACGCGTGACCAGCCTCGCCATAGACCGCCTTGAGGATCTGCTCGGCACCCTGGGCCAGCAGCTCCTCGGCGACCTGCACGCCCAACGCCTCGGCTTCGGCGGCAGGTGCCCGGCCTTCGGCGCGCAGCAGCACGGTGCCGTCCGGCTGGCCGACCAATCCGCGCAACCACAGCTGCTCGCCTTCGAGCACCGCGTAACAGGCGATCGGCACCTGGCAGCCGCCGTTCAGGCGCTTGTTCAGGGCGCGCTCGGCGACCACACGGGTGGCGGTCGGTGCGTGGTTCAGGCAGGCCAACAGTGCATGCAGCTCGCTGTCGTCAGTACGGCACTCGATGCCCACCGCGCCCTGCCCGCCGGCCGGCAGGCTCTCGTCGACGCCGATGCTGGAACGGATGCGCTCACCGAAGCCGAGGCGAATCAGCCCGGCGGCAGCGAGGATGATGGCGTCGTACTCACCTGCATCGAGCTTGGCCAGTCGGGTGTTGACGTTGCCGCGCAGGAACTGGATTTTCAGGTCCGGCCGCCGCGCCAGCAGCTGGGCCTGGCGACGCAGCGACGAGGTGCCGACCACGCTGCCGGGCGGCAGCGCATCGAGGTCGTCGAAGTGGTTGGAAACGAAGGCATCGCGCGGATCTTCACGCTCGCAGATGCAGTACAGGCCCAGCCCTTCGGGAAATTCCATCGGCACGTCCTTCATGGAGTGCACGGCGATGTCCGCTTCGTTCTCCATCAGTGCCGTTTCCAGTTCCTTGACGAACAGACCCTTGCCGCCAATCTTCGCCAGCGGCGCGTCGAGCAGTTTGTCGCCGCGGCTGACCATCGGCACCAGGCTGACCTTGAGCCCCGGGTGCGACGCCTCCAGGCGCGCCTTGACGTATTCGGCCTGCCACAGGGCCAGGGCACTCTTGCGGGTGGCGATGCGAATTTCGCGAGACATGGACAATTCCAGAACAGTGAATTGCCGACGATGATAACAGGCCGGACAACCAGCCTGGGTTGGCCGGAATCAAGTAAAGCGCGCTGTCACGCCACCACGCCGGAGCCCGCCAGCCGTAACAGCTGACGGTCACCAACCCAGCGAGCCGTGCTGGCTCAGAGGTTCTGCATCAGCTTGCGCACACCGGCCACGTGGCGCCGACTCACGGTCAACGCCTCGCCATCGAGTCCCTTGAGGAACAGCTGGAAGTGCCCGAGCGGCGTGCGCTGCAGACGCTCGATCCGATCGCGGAACACCAGCGCGTTGCGATGGATGCGCACGAAGCGTTCACCGAACTCGTCTTCAAGGGATTTCAACGGCTCGTCCAGCAGCACCTCGCCACCAACGTGGCGCAGGGTGACGTACTTGTGGTCGGCGATGAAGTAGATCACCTGGTCCAGCGGAATCAGCTCGATGCCCTTGCGGGTGCGCGCGCTGATGTGGCTGCGCGGCCCGGCACCGGACACCGCAGCCGGACGGGTCAAGGCAGCGAGCTGAACGCGATTGGGCCGCTCGGCCTTCTTCAGCGCCTCGGACAGGTGCTCCGGGCGCACCGGCTTGACCAGATAGCCAACCGCGCTGACCTGGAACGCATCCAGGGCGAATTCATCATGGGCAGTACAGAAAATCACCGCTGGCGGCGCATCCGTCTCGCAAAGCTTGGCTGCAACCTGCAGACCATCGAGCCCGGGCATGCGGATATCCAGCAGCACGATATCAGGGCGCAGTTCCTCGATCAGCGTCAGTGCTTCTTCGCCATTGCTGGCAGCAGGCTCGAGGACACGATAGCCGTCGAGGTCACCTACCAGTCGGCTGAGGCGCTCGCGGGCTAGAGGTTCGTCATCGACAATCAGGACATTCATATAGATCTGGCTTCCTGCGTTTGTCTCGCACATGGATAGCGTAGACATGTGTAATGGCGGCCTTCACGGCGCTCCACGCTGAGACTCGCTAGCGGACCGAAAAGTGCCGCTAATCGTGCGTCGATGTTCTGCAAACCCTGCCGCGTACCCCGTGAAGCCTGCGCTTGAGCGGTTTCGTCGAACGGGTTGCTGACCACCAACTGAAACACACCATCGACATATTCAGCGGCTACGCTGACCAGACCGCCGTCGATACGTGGCTGAATGCCATAGACCAGCGCATTCTCCAGCAGCGGCTGCAGCGTCAGCTGCGGAATCGGCAGGTCGTCCGGTACGCTGTCGACCCGCCAGTCCATCTGCAGCCGGTCGCCCAAGCGGTACTGTTCGATCGACAGGTAGCGGCGCGACAGCTCCAGTTCGTCACACCAGGCCACCAGCGTGCCCGGCCGCGCCAGGCTGGCGCGAAACAGGTCGGACAGGTCCAGCACCGCCTGCTCGGCCTTGGCCGGATCGCTGGCCACCAGCGCGGCAATGCTGTTGAGGCTGTTGAACAGGAAATGCGGACGAATGCGCGCCTGCAGCGACTCGATCCGTGCCCGCAGCTCGGCCTGCTCCTGCCGCCGCCACTGGCTCTGCAGATAGAAATAGCGTAGCAGCAGGCCCGACATGATCAGGCTGATCAGCGCGTGCCGCAGGTAAAGGTTGACCTCGCCGTCACGCGAGATCGGGCCACCGAGCTGGTAGATATCGGCCACGGAGGTGCAGGCCAGGGTCAGCCCGACCACCAGCGCGCAGCACGCCAGCCCGGCCAACGCCGCGCGGAGCCGCGCCAACAGCGGACGCAGCAGACACATGGTGCCGGCCGACAGCAGCACGATCCACTGCACGAACAGCGAGGTCAGCGCCAGGCGCATCCAGTCGAAGCCCGGCTGCATCGGTTCGGCCAGCACCAGCACGAACACCAGCAGCTCGGCGAGCAGGACAAGGCCGAGCAAGGCCTCGGGCTGGCACAGCTCGGGAACGAAGAAATCATCGGATACGGCGGTGGTTTTCACGCGGATCAGCCTGTGGATCGACCTGCCGGGAGTTTCCTTGCACGCCTCGGTGACGGCAAGCCAAGCACCCGTCGGCGAAGGCGAAATCGTGCGGATTTGCCAGCCAGCTCACCCTTCGCCCGGCTGCGCCCGGTGTGCCCGCCCGCAGCGCCATCCCTGCTATCATCGCCGCCTTTCCTCAGCCTTCGGATTTCAGCGAGCGCATACATGAGCACCGACAAGACCAACCAGTCCTGGGGCGGCCGTTTCAGCGAGCCCGTCGACGCCTTCGTCGCCCGATTCACCGCCTCCGTCGAGTTCGACAAGCGCCTCTATCGCCACGACATCATGGGTTCGATCGCCCATGCGACGATGCTGGAAAAAGCCGGCGTGCTGAACGCCGATGAGCGCGAGCAGATCATCACCAACCTGAAGGACATCCAGGGCGAGATCGAGGCCGGCGCCTTCGACTGGCGCGTGGACCTGGAAGACGTGCACATGAACATCGAGGCGCGCCTGACCGACCGCATCGGCATCGTCGGCAAGAAGCTGCACACCGGACGCAGCCGCAACGACCAGGTCGCCACCGACATCCGCCTCTGGCTGCGCGACGAAATCGACGTGATCCTCGGCGAAATCACTCGTCTGCAGCAGGGTCTGCTGGGTCTCGCCGAGGCCGAAGCCGACACCATCATGCCCGGCTTCACCCACCTGCAGACCGCCCAGCCTGTGACCTTCGGCCATCACCTGCTGGCCTGGTTCGAGATGCTCAGCCGCGACTACGAGCGCCTGGTCGACTGCCGCAAGCGCACCAACCGCATGCCGCTCGGCTCGGCCGCACTGGCCGGCACCACCTACCCGATCCAGCGGGAAATCACCTGCGAGCTGCTGGGTTTCGAAGCGATTTCCGGCAACTCGCTGGACGGCGTCTCCGATCGCGACTTCGCCATCGAGTTCTGCGCCGCCGCCTCCGTGGCGATGATGCACCTATCGCGCTTCTCCGAAGAGCTGGTGCTCTGGACCAGCGCCCAGTTCCAGTTCATCGACCTGCCGGATCGCTTCTGCACCGGCTCCTCCATCATGCCGCAGAAGAAGAACCCGGACGTGCCCGAGCTGGTACGCGGCAAGACCGGCCGCGTGTTCGGCGCGCTGACCGGTCTCCTCGCGCTGATGAAGGGCCAGCCGCTGGCGTACAACAAGGACAACCAGGAAGACAAGGAACCCCTGTTCGACGCCGCCGACACCCTGCGCGACTCGCTGCGGGCCTTCGCCGACATGGTTCCGGCGATCAAGCCCAAGCGCGAAATCATGCGCGAGGCGGCGTTGCGCGGCTTCTCCACCGCCACGGATCTGGCCGACTACCTGGTGCGCAAAGGCCTGCCCTTCCGCGACTGTCACGAGATCGTCGGCCATGCGGTGAAGTACGGCGTGCAGACCGGTAAGGATCTGGCCGAGATGAGCCTCGACGAACTGCGCCAGTTCAGCGATCAGATCGGCGACGACGTGTTCGCCGTGCTGACCCTGGAAGGCTCGGTGAACGCCCGTGACCATATCGGCGGCACGGCGCCTAATCAGGTGCGCGCCGCGGTCAAGCGCGGCCTGGCGCTGCTCGCGTCCCGCTGACCGGAGTCGGCCGACCGCTTGCGGTCGGCTGTTCAGCTTGCGGCCGACCCGGGCTGTCGCGCCGTCTGGCGCTACAGCTCGGTGACCGTCATCGGGCCGATGTACGGTTCCAGCGGCAGGCGATGGCCATCCCCACAAGCCCGCCAACTGGCGCAACAATGCGCTCACCCTCTCCCGTTCAGGAAGCTTGAGATGCCCCTCGACATTCGCCCCGCGGTTCGCGAAGACGCCGCATTGATCCTGCGCTTCATCACCGATCTGGCCATCTATGAAAAGGCCGAGCACGAGGTCAAGACCGACATCGCCGGCATCGAGAACAGCCTGTTCGCCGACGGCAGCAGCGCCCATGGTTTGATTTGCGAGCTGGACGGCGAGCCGATCGGCTATGCGGTGTACTTCTTCAACTACTCGACCTGGCTGGGCAAGCACGGCCTGTATCTGGAAGACCTCTACGTCACACCGCAGCAGCGCGGCGTCGGCGCCGGCAAGGCTCTGCTGCGTCATCTGGCCAAACTGGCGGTGGCACGCGGCTGCGGGCGCTTCGAGTGGTCGGTGCTGGACTGGAATCAGCCAGCCATCGACTTCTACGAATCCATCGGCGCCCGGCCGCAGAGCGAGTGGATCGGCTACCGCCTTGCCGGCGACGCACTGTCAGAGTTCGCGGCAGGTTGAGCAATCGTTCCAGCACGCCTGCGCCACCAGCCGCGATGCCGCCGCGCAAAGCGCGCCTGCCCTTTGCCAATGCCTGGTTCTTCCCGGCTGCCGCGCTCTACGCGGCGCTGATCCTGCCGTATTCGCTACTGGCACTACTTGGCCTGCTTCCCGCGTTGCCCGGGCTCGCCACATCCGCCGGTCACGCCCACGAAATGCTCTTCGGCTTCGCCCTGGCGGTGATCGCCGGCTACCTGCTCGGCCCGCAGCGACTGCGCTTTACCCTGACGCTGCTCGGCTGCTGGGCGCTCGCACGACTGAGCTTCCTGCTGTGGCCGGGCTCGTGGCTGGCACTGATCTGCGCCGCCGCCTTTGCCACCGGCCTTGCCTGGAAAGTGTTGCCGCGCTTTCTCGGCGCCGCGAAGAAATGGCGTAACCAGAGCGTCGCACCCGTGGTCGCCGGGCTGAGTCTGCTCAGCGCCATCGCCAGCGGCGGCTTTGGCGCTGGCTTCGACCGCCTCATGCTGGAGGAGGCGCTGCTATTGCTCGCCACCCTGATGTTCTTCATGGGCGGACGGATCATCGCGCCAGCCATCGCCGGGTACGCGCAGAGCCGGGGATGGCGACTGGATGCGCGGGTGCAGCCGCAGATCGAAGGCGCCGTGCTGATCCTGCTCGGCCTCGCTCTGCTGCTGAATCTTCTGCCCTGGCCGCTCATTCGGCACCTGACCGGCGCCGTACTGGTCGCCGCTGCCGTACTCACGACCATCCGCCTGCTGCGCTGGCAACCCTGGCGCTGCGCAAGGCCCGAGTTGCTGACGCTGCTGCTCGGCTATGCCTGGCTCGCCATTGGCCTGCTATTGCTTGGCCTGGGTACGCTGCTACCGGCGCTGCCATTGAACGCAACGCTGCACGCCTTGACCGTCGGCGCGCTGGGCAGCCTGACTTTCGCAGTCATGGCCCGCACGCGGCTGATCTACCGTTTCCGCGATCCCGCGGCGCAGCGCTGGATACAGGGCGTGGCGTTGCTGATCAGCTTGGCGGCGCTGGCTCGCGTGCTGCCCGCCGTGCTGAGTCAGCCTCACCCGGCCTGGCTGCTGCTCGCCGCCGGTTGCTGGTCGCTGGCCTTTATGGCGCTGACCTTGCTGCTCTGGCGTTGTCGCGACGCCCATTCGGATAGTCCTCGCGGCAACGCTAATCACTGAGTCATCGACCGGAACTCTCGCGCATTACGCTTGACCTACATGCAACCGCCGGCGACTGCTCCCATGTCCGCCGCCGCATTCGCCGAGGCCTGCATGACCGACCTGCGCACCCTGCTACTGAACCAGGACACCCAGGGAGCCGAGCTCTTCGACTCGCCCAAGGAGCGCCTGATCTTCTACCGCTCCGAAATACATTTCGAGTCCTCGCTGCTGGCCGAACGCACCAGCGCCTACCTGTCGTCGCAGTCGTTCCTGATGATTGCCTTCGCCTCGTCGATGGCCAACAGTAACCCTGAGTGGGGCGAGCTGTTCCGCCTGGTGGTGCCGGCGATTCTCTCGGTGCTCGGCCTCATCACATCGCTGCACGCGATGCCCGGCATCAAGTCCAATTTCGACGTCATCGAGCGCTGGCATCAGAAACAGTCCGAACTGCTGCAGCTCGAAGGCCGCGTCGGCATGCTGCCGAACAACGAATCGGCGCTGTTCGGCGAAGGCAGCAGCCCAGTCGGCGGGCCTCGCTACAAGCGCACCCTGCTGTTTTCACTGCGCACGCCGATCATCTTCTCGCTGGTCTGGAGCGCATTCGGCCTGCTCTGCCTGGCCCTGAGCCTGATGGACTGACGCGCCGCAGCATTGCTTCACGGGGCAGCCGGTGCTTAGCTGGATGCATCCGTATGGAGGAAGCCATGTCCGATCCAGACCGCCCCCGCTATCGCGTCGATGCCGATCGCCAGGCCGCTCAACGCCGGGTACGCTACGTCGAAACCAACCGCCCGGATGACGGCAGCTGCACGATATGCCAGCTGGACGCAGAAAATCCGGCCCCGCTCGACGAGACCCCTGCCATGGCGCAAGACACCCCTAGCAACGATGAAGATGAAGCGTTCGCCGAAGAAACCCTGATCCAGGCGATCGAGAATCAGCTTGAAGCCGGCGAGCCCGCGGCCACCCAGGCCACGCTGAACAAGCTGACGCTGGTCGGCTACGAGCGCGACGAATGCCTGCAGATGATGGCGCTGGTCCTCGCCCACGAGATCCGCGCGATGCTCAGCGAAGACCGCCCCTTCGACGGTGCGGCCTACGAGGCCATGCTGCGCAAGCTGCCGGAACTGCCGCAGGCATCCGAATAGGACCTGGATCAAGGCAGGGTCGCCGCCAGCATCTACACTCAGCGGACAGGGCATGAGCCCACCACCCGAAGGAGCGAGCATGTCGTACACCCCTGAGTTGGTCGCCGAACTGGAAGTGCTTTGCCAGTTCAATCTGGAAAACCTGCAGGAAGGGCTGAAAGTGCATCACGATGCCAGCCCGTCCACCATCGCCGCTTTCGGCCGCCTCCACGCCAAGGGCCTGATCACCCAGAACGATGGCGGCTACCTCACCAGCCTTGGCCGCGACGCCGCTGAACAGGCGCAGACCCTGCTTACCATCCTCTCGGAAACCGCCACGGCCTGACACCGCATTGCCGTTCCGCTTCGCCAGTCCAGGGTTACGGATGATGCCGACCCTGGCCGTTGGTCGCTCACAGCTGGCAAACTTGCGCCCCGCCTCAAGCCGCACGCCAAGTGGCCGATGAACAGGGGTTAGCCTCGCCTGCACGAACCACCATGACCCGCACCCAGCACATCCACCCGATTCTCGAAGACGGCATCGACCGCAAGGTGCTGGCCACGCTGCGGGCGCGCTTTCTGGCCATCAACAGTGCACGTCTGGAGCGCGCCGCCCAGGCCATGTCGACCCGACAGCAGCAGGTACTCAAGCTGCTGCCGCTGTTGTTTCACGTTAACCATCCGATACTGCCCGGCTACGTCTCGGCAAGCACTCCCGCCGGGCTGGCCCATTTCGAGCCGGATGCCGAGCAACTGGCCGAAGCCCAGCGCCTGAGCCGCTCGTTCGCCTACAAACCGGTGCGCGGCAAGACACTCCAACCCATCCTTGGCCTGTTCCTGATGGGTAGCCTGGGCACCGTCGCGCAGGATGAGCACAGCGATCTGGACGTTTGGGTCTGTCACGATCCGGAGCTGACGACGCAGCAGATCGAGGAACTGCATCGCAAGTGCGAGCTGTTACGCAGCTGGGCCGCGAGCCAGGGCAGCGAGGCGCACTTCTTTCTGGTCGACCCGCAGCGCTTCACCCAGGGCCAGCGCGAAGCCAAGCTGACTTCGGATGACTGCGGCACCACCCAGCATTACCTGTTGCTCGACGAGTTCTACCGCACCGCGCTCTGGCTCGGTGGCCGCACACCACTCTGGTGGCTGGTGCCGGATTACGAAGAGCATCGCTACGCCGAGTACGTCGCGACGCTGCTGGCCAAGCGCTTCGTGCGCGCCGACGAAGTGCTCGATCTCGGCCACCTTGGCCAGGTGCCGCCAGGGGAGTTCGTCGGTGCCGGTCTCTGGCAGCTGTACAAGGCCATCGACGCGCCCTACAAATCGCTGTTCAAGCTGCTGCTGGTCGAGGTCTACGCCAGCCAGTACCCACAGTTGCGCTGCCTGGCGCTGGATTTCAAGCAAGCCATCTATCAGGGTCGCCTCGACGCGCTGGACGAACTCGACCCCTACATCGCTGCCTACCAGGCCATCGAACGCTACCTCAGTGAGCGCGGCGACCGTGAGCGCCTGGAGCTGGCCCGACGTTGCCTGTACCTGAAGATCAACCGACCACTGAGCCGGCCACCGGTCAACCGCAGCAAGAGTTGGCAGCGCATCCTGCTGGAACGTTTTACCCGTGACTGGCGTTGGGACGAAAAACAGTTCTCCCTGCTCGACAACCGCAGCCGCTGGAAGGTCCGGCAGGTCAGCCAGGAGCGCCGCGCGCTGGTCAACGAGCTGACCTATGGCTACCGCTTTCTCAGTGAGTTCACCCGTCGCCTGCAGGCGACCAGCGCGCTCACCAGCCGCGACCTCGGCGTACTGGGGCGCCGCCTGTACGCCGCCATCGAGCGCAAGGCCGGCAAGGTGGAGGTGATCAACCTCGGCATATCGCCCGACATGAGCGAAGACAGCCTGACGCTCGTCCACGGCTACGATGCCGCAGGCGATGCCCATTGGTCGCTCTACCAGGGGCAGCTCACGGCACCGGAGCTGTCCAACTACGCCCCGCTCAAGCGCGCGCGCGAACTCGTCGCGCTGCTCGCCTGGTGCCATCGCAACGGTGTCGTCGATGCCAGTACCCACCTGTCGCTGTTTCCCGGCGACAGCGGCCTGAGCGAGGCAGAGCTGTTCGCGCTGTTCAGCGATCTGCGCCGCGTACTGCCCCTGCCCCTGCAGCCGGTCAGCGAGGAAGCGCTGCTCGCCGCCTGCCGCCCCAGCCGCGTACTGCTGCTGGTCAATGTCGGGCTGGATCCGATGCAGCTTGCACCGGAGCAGCCGACGATCGCCGAACAGGCCATCCAGAATGCGGCACCGGAAAACCTCGTACTGAGCATCGATCAGATCACCCTCAACAGCTGGAACGAGCTGATGGTGACCCGCTACGAGGGACCGACAGCCCTGCCACAATGCCTGCGCGACTATGTCGAGCAGACGACACGCGAGACGGAGCCGCAGCTGCAGGTATTCTGCTTCGCCCGCAACCGCGGCCAGGCCATCGGCCGGCGCGTCGAAGAAATATTCCACGATGCGTGCGCCAGCCTCGCCGCCGCCCCGGCTGCCCGCTACCTGCTGCAGGTCCGTCAGCACTTCCATGTGCTACAGCGTGACCACGACAGCCTGCGCGTGAGCAGCCTGAACGACCGCGACGCGCTGGTTGAACATCTCGCCGAGGCGCACCACGCCTACAGCCCGCTGCAGCTCGATCGCAAGGCGCTGGAGGGTGAGGAACTGGCGCTGATGCTGGCCCAAGGCCGCCCGGGCTGCCTGCAGGTGTTCTACCGTAGCCTGGGCGAAACGGCGGAGCTGAGCGTACTCGACGAATGCAACGCGCTCTGGCAGCAGACATTGCCTTATCGCGACGAGCGTTCGCTGCTCAAGCCATTGCTGCGCTTTCTCGAATCGATGCTCTATCGGCGCAGGGCGCAGCAGACCGCCACCATGGCGGAGACCACCGATCCGGCAATCCTGATCTACCGCATCCGCCCCGCCAGCACCACGCAACCAGCGCAGCTGGAACGCCGGCCGCTACCGCAAGGCGAGATCAACGATCCGTTCTACGACGTGCAAGCCATCGTCGATGCGAGCGAGAACGGCCGTTCCCAGGTCACGCTGTACTGCAACCAGCAGGAATTTTCCGGCCTGGAGTACGGTACAGACCTGTTCGCCGCCGTGGCGCGCACGATCCTCGCACACCGCCGCGCGGGCGAACGCTACCCCTGTTACATCACCGATCTTGACCTCTCCGGTTTGCACGGAAGCGGCCGTAGCCAGACGGTGCAATACCTGCGTTACAAGTCGCGGCTGGAGGCGGCACTGAACGCGGTCTTGGAACAATAGAAGGAAACTGACGGGGCCTCAGCGAACGTCGCGGCGCGAGGTTCTGGCCCGACGAACCAGCAGCAGGGTGCAGTGCTATCGAACGGTTGTTGCTTCAAGAGAGGCAGAGCTGCCGGAAGCTGTTACCAGCCCGAGCGCAGCGGCGGCCGGGCTGATCATTTCGCAAGCGCTGCCCGTCAGAACGGATCGCCGGCCGCTTCGGGCTGGTATTCGATGGCCAGCAGGGTGAGCTTGATCATTTTGCCGCCGGGGGCCGGCCAGTCGATGTGCTGGCCGACGCTCATGCCCAGCAGCGCAGTGCCGACCGGGGCGAGCACCGATACGGTGCCTTCCTTGCCGGCATCGTGTGGGTAGACCAGCGTCAGGTGGTAGTCCTTGCCACTGCCTTCATCGCGGCAATGCACACGCGAGTTCATGGTCACGACACCGGCAGGCATCTCGCTGCGTTCCACGATCTGCGCCCGCGACAGTTCCTGCTCGAGCGCTTCGGCGGCCGGACCGTAGTCGTCCAGACTGTCGAGCAGCCGCTCGAGGCGCTGCAGATCGAGTTTGGTAAGGATGATCGGCGGTGCACTGGTCATGGGTTCTGGCAAGCTCCTGCGAAAAATAAAACACGAAAAAAGCAAAACCCCGCCCGAAGGCGGGGTTTTGTTGACCTGCGAGAGACACTATCACAGCAGCCCGAATAAGCAAGGCCCCTGCCGACAGCCCCCGGAATACGGGGCCTGCGCGGCGCTGGCGTCACAAATCCTCGAACTCCAGCGACTCGCCGCCCTGCTCCAGCGTGACCCGCGAAAGCAACTCACCGAGCCGTTCGCCACTGGCATCGCACAACCACAACTGGCTGCCCTCGTCATAATCGAAATGAAAGCCACCGGAGCGCGCCGCCACCCACAGCTGGCGCAGCGCAGGCTGACGACTGAGGATCAGCTGGCTGCCATTGTCGAAGCGAACGGTCAGCACGCCACCGGAGTTTTCCAGGTCGACATCCAGGTTGGTGTCGTCGAATACGTCCTCGACGCTCTCCTGTACGGCATCGACCAGATCGTGATAACGGGCTTCACTCAGGCTCATGCAAGACATCCTCGAATTGTTCTGCGCGCGACGAGGCCGCGCTCAACGGCGGCGAGCTTAGCAGGCCCCGCCCGGATCAAGCGAGCCGGCGGCCAGCAACGCCGCCGTGTGACGTGCTGCTCGCATAGGCAATCTGCCGGGTGCTGGGTATACTCCGGCGATTAGATTTTTCAAGGATTCCAGCCCCCATGAAGCGCCTTCTGCTTCCCTTCATCGCCCTTGCCGTCTTCGCCGCCGCGCTCAGCGGTTGTGGCCAGAAAGGTCCGCTGTACCTGCCGGATGACGAGCAGACCGTCAAAGAACGTTCCAAAGACCGTTTCGAACTCTAAAGGAGGCTGTTCATGGAGGCCTTCTCGTACCGCGACGGTCAACTCTTCGCGGAAGGCGTGGCACTGCCCGCACTCGCGCAACGCTTCGGCACCCCGACCTACGTCTACTCCCGCGCGCACATCGAGGCCCAGTACCGGGCCTATGCCGATGCGCTGGATGGCATGCCGCACCTGGTCTGCTTCGCCGTCAAAGCCAATTCCAACCTTGGCGTGCTGAACGTGCTGGCGCGCCTCGGCGCCGGCTTCGACATCGTCTCGCGCGGTGAGCTGGAGCGTGTGCTGGCCGCCGGCGGACAGCCGGGCCGTATCGTCTTCTCCGGCGTCGGCAAGACCCGCGACGACATGCGCCGCGCGCTGGAAGTCGGCGTGCACTGCTTCAACGTCGAATCCACCGACGAGCTGGAGCGCCTGCAGCAGGTTGCCGCCGAGCTGGACATGAAGGCGCCGGTGTCGCTGCGGGTCAATCCGGACGTGGATGCCGGTACCCATCCATATATTTCCACCGGTCTGAAAGAGAACAAGTTCGGCATCGATATCGAAAACGCCGAGGCGGTCTACGCCCGGGCCGCCGAGCTGGCGAACCTGGACGTGGTCGGCGTCGACTGCCACATCGGTTCGCAGCTGACCAGCCTGCCGCCCTTCCTCGATGCCCTCGACCGCCTGCTGGCGCTGGTCGATCGGCTCGCCACCCGCGGCATCCAGATCCGTCACCTCGACCTCGGTGGCGGCCTTGGAGTGCGTTACCGCGACGAGCAGCCACCGCTGGCCGGCGACTACATCCAGGCCGTGCGCCAGCGCATCGAAGGCCGCGGGCTGGCACTGGTGTTCGAGCCGGGCCGCTCCATCGTCGCTAACGCCGGCGTGCTGCTGACCCGCGTGGAATATCTCAAGCACACCGCGCACAAGGACTTTGCCATCGTCGATGCGGCGATGAACGACCTGATCCGCCCGGCGCTGTACCAGGCCTGGATGAACGTGGTCGCGGTGCAGCCGCACGAAGGCGATACCCGTCGCTACGACATCGTCGGGCCGATCTGCGAGACCGGCGACTTTCTCGCCAAGGATCGCGAGCTGGCGCTGGTCGAAGGCGATCTGCTGGCGGTGTGTTCGGCCGGCGCCTACGGCTTCGTCATGAGCTCCAACTACAACACCCGCGGCCGCGCCGCCGAGGTGCTGGTGGATGGTGACCAGGCCTTCGAAGTGCGCCGTCGCGAGAGCGTTCAGGAGCTGTACGCCGGCGAAAGCCTGCTGCCCACTTGAGGCCAAGATCATGCTTCTGCGCTTTACCAAGATGCACGGTCTGGGCAACGACTTCATGGTCATCGATCTGGTCAGCCAGCACGCGCACATCCAGCCCAAGCACGCCAAGCAGTGGGGCGACCGTCACACCGGTGTCGGCTTCGATCAGCTGCTGATCGTCGAGCCGCCGCAGAACCCGGACGTCGATTTCCGCTACCGCATCTTCAACTCCGACGGTTCGGAAGTGGAGCAGTGCGGCAACGGCGCGCGCTGCTTCGCCCGCTTCGTGGTCGACAAGCGCCTGACCGTCAAGCGCAAGATCAAGGTCGAAACCAAGGGCGGCATCATCGAGCTGGATATCCGCCCCGATGGGCAGATCCGCGTCGACATGGGCCCGCCGCGACTGGTGCCGGCCGAGATTCCATTCCAGGCCGAGCAGGAAGCCCTGAGCTATCCGCTCGACGTCGATGGCCAGCGCGTAGAGCTGGCCGCCGTCTCCATGGGCAACCCCCATGCGGTGCTGCGCGTCGACAGCGTCGAGCAGGCGCCGGTGCATGAGCTGGGGCCGAAGATCGAGCATCACCCGCGCTTTCCGCAGCGGGTCAATGTCGGCTTCCTGCAGGTGGTCGACCGCCGCCATGCGCGGCTGCGCGTGTGGGAGCGCGGCGCCGGGGAAACCCAGGCCTGCGGCACCGGCGCCTGCGCGGCTGCGGTCGCGGCGATTCGCCAGGGCTGGATGGACTCGCCGGTACAGATCGAGCTGCCGGGTGGCCGTCTGTCCATCGAATGGGCAGGTCCGGGGCAGCCGGTTATGATGACCGGCCCCGCCGTTCGTGTATTTGAAGGACAGGTTCGCCTATGACCGACCAGACTCAGGGCAGCACCCCGCTACCCGACGCCGAAGCCGTCGCCGCCTACCTGCGCGCCCATCCGGAATTCTTCGTCGATCACGACGAGCTGATCCCCGAGCTGCGCATTCCCCATCAGCCGGGCACCGCCGTGTCGCTGGTGGAGCGCCAGGTCAAGCTGCTGCGCGAGCGCAACATAGAGATGCGCCATCGGCTGTCGCAATTGATGGACGTGGCACGCGACAACGACCGCCTGTTCGACAAGACCCGCCGCCTGGTGCTCGACCTGCTCGACGCCAGCAGCCTGGAAGAAGTGGTCAGCGCGGTGGAAGACAGCCTGCGCCACGAGTTCCAGGTACCCTACGTCAGCCTCATCCTGTTCAGCGACGCGACACTGCCGGTGGGCCGCTGCGTCAGCACCGGCGAGGCGCAGCAGAGCATCGGCGGCCTGCTCGACGGCGGCAAGACCATCTGCGGCGTGCTGCGTCCGCACGAATTGAGTTTCCTGTTCGGCGAAGATGGCGGCAGCGTCGGCTCCGCCGCGGTGGTCAGCCTCGACGACCAGCTGGGGGTTCTCGCCATCGGCAGCCGCGACCCGCAGCACTACAAGAGCTCGCTGGGCACCCTGTTCCTCGGTTATATCGCCGAAGTGCTCGCGCGCGTCTTGCCGCGCTTCGGCACCCCGCTGCGCTCGGTACGCTGAGCGCAGCCGCCGGCGTCGGCTGGCGCGGCCGTTCTTTTCGCGAGCGAGGGAGCCCGGTGCAGAACGAACTCGACGCCTACTTCGAATACCTGCGCAGCGCGCGGCAGCTGTCCGGCCATTCGCTGGATGCCTATCGTCGCGATCTGGACAAGGTTCTCACCTACTGCGAGCGCGAGCGCATCGCCGGCTGGCGCGACCTGCAGGGCCGCCATCTGCGCCACCTGATCGCCGAACAGCATCGCCAGGGACAGTCCAGCCGCAGCCTGGCACGCCTGTTGTCATCAGTGCGCGGACTGTATCGCTACCTCAACCAGGAAGGGCTCTGCGAGCACGACCCGGCCACCGGCCTGTCCGCCCCCAAGGGCGAACGCCGGTTGCCGCGCCTGCTGGATACAGATCGCGCCATGCAGCTGCTCGATGGCGGTGTCGAGGACGATTTCATCGCCCGTCGCGATCAGGCGATGCTCGAACTGTTCTATTCCTCCGGTCTGCGCCTGTCCGAACTGGTCGGTCTGAACCTTGACCAGCTCGACCTCGCCGCCGGTCTGGTGCGGGTACTGGGCAAGGGCAACAAGGTGCGCGAACTGCCGGTCGGCAGCAAGGCGCGTGAGGCGCTGCAGGCCTGGTTACCGTTGCGAACGCTGGCCGGGCCCGCCGACGGTGCGGTGTTCATCGGCCAGCAAGGGCGTCGCCTCGGCGCCCGTGCCGTGCAGCTGCGGGTGCGCCAGGCCGGTGTGCGCGAACTCGGTCAGCATCTGCACCCGCACATGCTGCGCCACAGTTTCGCCAGCCATCTGCTGGAATCCTCGCAGGACCTGCGCTCGGTGCAGGAGCTGCTCGGCCATGCCGACATCGGCACGACGCAGATCTACACCCACCTGGATTTCCAGCACCTGGCCAAGGTCTACGACCATGCGCATCCGCGCGCCAAGCGCAAGCAGGACACCGACACATGAGCATCCGCCTGATCACCTTCGACCTCGACGACACCTTCTGGGAAACCACGCCAGCCATCCAGAGCGCGGAAACCGCACTGCGCGACTGGCTCGCCGCCTATGCACCGCGGCTCGGCGATTTTCCCATCGAGGCGCTGGGTGCAATACGCCGCATGCTGGTGGAGCAGGAGCCGGCGCTGCGCCACCGCATCAGCGAGCTGCGCCGGCGCATTCTGCAACATGCCCTGCAGGATGCCGGCTACCCTGCCGACGAGGCGAACGGCCTGGCCGAGCAGGCGTTCCAGGTGTTCCTCGATGCTCGTCACGAGGTGCAGATCTTCCCCGACGTGCAACCCACCCTGGAGTTCCTGGCCAATCACTACACCCTCGGCGTGATCACCAACGGCAATGCGGATGTGCGCCGCCTGGGCCTGGCGGACTACTTCCAGTTCACCCTGTGCGCTGAGGATCTGGGCGTCGGCAAACCGGATCCGCATCCATTCCAGCAGGCCCTGCGCCTGGGTGATGCGCGCCCGGAACAGGCGGTGCACATCGGCGACCATGCCCTGGACGACATCGCCGGCGCACAGCAGGCTGGGCTACGCGCGGTGTGGTTCAACCCGAAGCGGATCGCCTGGGCGCACGACTACCAGCCCGACGCCGAGATCCAGCGCCTGGCCGACCTGCCCAAGCTGCTGCTCGCCTGGCGCGACAACTGAGCCACCGCCAGCGCGCCGCTGAAACGAAGAAGCCCGCTCAATAGCGGGCTTCTTCGTGATCCGTGCAGCTCAGATAGGACGGCTGCCGTACTTGCTATCCGGCTTCTTCGGCGGGTCGGCGACCACATTGGGTTCGACCTCCTGAACGCGGCCGCCACGTGCCAGGAACTCTTCCATGGCCCGCGCCAGCGCTTCGCGCTCCTTCTGCTTGGCTTCCAGGCTCGGCAGCTCGTCCGGCTCGGCGGACTTGGCCTTGGCCTTCTTGGTCGGCGTGGCCCGCTCGCTGTCGGTGCCCTCCTCGTCGAGGCTGTCGTCGCCGTCATCGGCAGCGTTCAGCTCCTCCCCTTCCTCCTCGTCGCCCACTTCCAGATCGTCTTGTTCTAGTTCTTCGTCGCTCATGTTCTACCTCATGGCTTGCCAAAGCGGAGTAAGTTATAGCCCAGCGATGCGGAATGACCGACATCACCAAAAAAAATTCAACTTGCCGTCCCGTGCAGCGTTGCCACTATCTGCCGCGCGCCACCCTGGTCGCGGTGCTCTCCGAGATAGACGCCCTGCCAAGTCCCCAGTGCCAGGCGCCCCGCGCTTACCGGCAGGCTCAGCTGGCAGCCGAGCAGGCTGGCCTTGAAGTGTGCCGGCAAGTCGTCCGGACCTTCGTAGTCATGCTCGTAACCGTCCTCGCCCTGCGGCACCAGACGATTGAAGAACCGTTCGAAATCGCGCCGTACCGCTGAGTCGGCATTCTCGTTGATCGTCAGCGAGGCCGAGGTATGCCGCAGCCACAGGTGTAACAGACCGACCTGACATTGCCGCAGTTCCGGCAGCGCGCCGAGCACCTCGTCGGTGATCAGATAAAAGCCGCGCGGCCGGGCGCGAAGGGTGATCAGGGTCTGTTGCCACATGTTCGAAGACTCATGTTCAACGACGGGTCGCGCGCATTCTAGCGTGGCGCCGAAAAAAACAAAGGGCGCCAAAAGGCGCCCTTGTCATGACCCTTTGAGTCGTTACTGACGAGTGAACTCCGGATAGGCTTCCAGGCCGCATTCGACAACGTCCACGCCCTCGTACTCTTCTTCCTCGCTGACGCGCAGGCCCATCACCGCCTTGATGATGCCCCAGACGATCAGGCTGGCGATGAACACCCAGAGGAAGATCGAGACCAGACCCAGCAGCTGGGCACCGAAGGTGGCATCGGCGTTGGTCAGCGGTACGGCCAGCAGGCCCCACATGCCGGCGACACCGTGCACGGAGATGGCACCGACCGGGTCATCGAGCTTGAGCTTGTCCAGCGCGAGAATGCTGAACACCACCAGCACGCCGCCCACGCCACCGATCAGCGTCGCCTGCAGGGCGCTCGGGGTCAGCGGCTCGGCGGTGATCGCCACCAGACCGGCCAGCGCACCGTTGAGCACCATGGTCAGGTCGGACTTGCCGAACAGCAGGCGCGCAGTGATCAGCGCCGCAATCAGGCCACCGGCCGCGGCGAGGTTGGTGT
The DNA here is from genome assembly GCF_041381355.1 of Pseudomonas sp. LM13. NCBI lineage: Bacteria > Pseudomonadati > Pseudomonadota > Gammaproteobacteria > Pseudomonadales > Pseudomonadaceae > Pseudomonas > Pseudomonas sp. LM13. The sequence continues at coordinate 41,445 of NZ_JACBXH010000023.1, read as the reverse complement.
TGACGAAGACCTGGGCAACCGCGTTGGCGTCCTCGATGGTGCTCATTTTCAGCTGCGAGCCACCGTTGAAGCCGAACCAGCCCATCCACAGGATGAAGGCGCCGAGGGTCGCCAGCGGCAGGTTGGCACCGGGAATGGCGTTGATCTGGCCGTTCGGGCCGTACTTGCCCTTGCGCGGACCAAGCAGCAGGACACCAGCCAACGCCGCGGCCGCACCGGCCATGTGCACGATGCCGGAGCCGGCGAAGTCGAGGAAGCCGGCGGCATCCAGGAAACCACCGCCCCACTTCCAGAAGCCCTGAACCGGATAGATGAAGCCGGTCATCACCACCGCGAAGGCGATGAACGCCCACAGCTTCATGCGCTCGGCCACCGCACCGGAGACCACCGACATGCAGGTCGCGGCGAAGACGATCTGGAAGAAGAAGTCCGCGCGGGCCGAGTAGTAAGGCGCATCCTCACCACCGGCGGCGACCACATCGACCGCATGCTCGTCACCGATCAGGAAGCCCAGGCTCGGCAGGATGCCGCCTTCCGGGCTGGAGTACATGATGTAGTAGCCGACCAGCAGATACATGATCGACGCCAGCGCGTAGAGCACGATGTTCTTGGTGAGGATCTCAGCGGTGTTCTTGGCCCGGACCAGACCGGCTTCGAGCATGGCGAAACCCGCCGCCATCCACATCACCAGCGCTCCGCAGATCACGAAGTAGAAGGTATCGAGTCCGTACTGGACGGGTATCAATGCAGTGCTATCCATGTGTCACCTCTTGCTGTCGCGCTTTGTGCGCTGTTCGGTCGGCTGGCCACCGCATGCTGCATCGATGGCCAGCGCCGCTTTTCGGATTGGCCCCGGGTTGGCTCCGGGGCGCCCTGAATGGCTTACAGGTTGTAGCCGCGCTCGTTGTGCAGGCTGAGGTCGAGGCCGACGGTCTCCTGCTCCTCGTTGACCCGCAGCCCCATCACCATATCGATCGCCTTGAGGATCAGGTAGGTGACGATGCCGGTGTACACCACGGTGAACAGCACGCCCTTGAACTGAATCCACAGCTGCAGGCCGATGTTCTCCACCTCGCCGAAGCCACCCAGCATGGGCGCGGCGAAGATGCCGGTGAGCAGCGCACCGACGATGCCGCCCACGCCGTGCACACCGAAGGCATCCAGCGAATCGTCGTAGCCGAGCTTGCGTTTCAGGCTGGTGGCGCAGAAGAAGCAGACCACCCCCGAGACCAGGCCGATGATCAGCGCGCCCATCGGCCCGACGGTGCCGGCAGCCGGGGTGATGGCGACCAGACCGGCGACCACGCCCGAGGCGATGCCCAGCGCGCTGGGTTTGCCGTGGCCGATCCACTCGGCGAACATCCAGCCCAACGCAGCCGCGGCGGTGGCGATCTGGGTGACCAGCATGGCCATGCCGGCGGTGCCGTTGGCAGCCACGGCCGAACCGGCGTTGAAGCCGAACCAGCCAATCCACAGCATCGCCGCGCCGACCAGGGTCAGCCCCAGGTTGTGCGGTGCCATCGGCGTGGTCGGGAAGCCCTTGCGCTTGCCCAGGACCAGGCAGGCCACCAGACCGGCGATACCGGCATTGATGTGCACCACGGTGCCACCGGCGAAATCCAGCACGCCCCAGTCCCACATCAGGCCACCGTCGCCGCCCCAGACCATATGCGCGATCGGCGCATAGACCAGGGTGAACCACACGCCCATGAACACCAGCATCGCCGAGAACTTCATGCGCTCGGCGAAGGCGCCGACGATGAGCGCCGGGGTGATGATGGCGAAGGTCATCTGGAACGTGATGAAGACGCTTTCCGGGAAGGCGCCGACCAGGCTGTCAGGAGTCAGGCCGCTGAGGAACGCACGATCCAGACCACCGACGAAGGAATCGAAGTTGGTGACGCCCGCTTCCATACCGGTGGTATCGAATGCAAGGCTGTAGCCATAGACCATCCAGAGGATGCTCATCAGGCCGGTGATGGCGAAGCACTGCATCATCACCGAGAGGATGTTCTTCGAGCGGACCATGCCGCCGTAGAACAGCGCCAGTCCGGGGATGGTCATGAACAGCACCAGCGCAGTGGCCGTCAGCATCCATGCCGTATCGCCTGAATCCAGCGTTGCCTCCTGTGCCATGGCCAGGCCTGGGCTTAACAGAGACAAAAGGGCTCCTAGCCCTGCGAATCTTCGCAGAGTCATGGTTTTACTCCTGGGGCGTGGGGGTTCGGAGGTGCTGCTTAAATCGCGTCGGTATCGGTTTCGCCGGTACGGATGCGGATAGCCTGTTCCAGGTTGACCACGAAGATCTTGCCGTCACCGATCTTGCCGGTGTTGGCCGCCTTGGTGATGGCCTCGATGACGCGATCGAGCTGATCGTCGGCGATGGCCACGTCGATCTTTACCTTCGGCAGGAAGTCGACGACGTATTCGGCACCGCGATACAGCTCGGTGTGGCCCTTCTGACGACCGAAGCCTTTGACTTCGGTCACGGTGATGCCCTGTACGCCAATTTCCGACAGCGACTCGCGCACGTCGTCCAGCTTGAACGGCTTGATGATGGCAGTGACTAGTTTCATGAAAACTTCTCCCGTTTAGGTGGACTTGCCCCAGAAGTACGAACCCGGCTCAAGTCTAAGCTCAGTGTCTGGCTGTTGTAACGCTCCGGCTTCAGCCGGGCCGCGGACCGACACCACCAATCTCTCCGACGAAGCGTCGCGAATCGCTCATGCACCGCAACGAACCGGTACGTGCGTCAACGGGAGCAAAGCAGAATCGATGCCAGCTTTGCGCAAGCCGCTTGCTATGCGGGTTCGGCCGCAAACGAAGCGGCCCGACGGACGGTTCCGCCCGATGAACGCACATAAATGGTGCACAGCTGCACCAAGCTCTGCTCATTTTTTGTGCGCCACCTGCAAGAAAGGCAGAAAAATCACCGTGCTACACTGCGCCCCGTTCAACGACAGGTGTTTTCAATGTTGCCGCCAAAAGCTTTCCTAGATGCCATCGGCTCCCAGGCCTCGCGCCTGTTCAACGGCGAGACGCCGCTGCCGCGTGGCGAGTTCGAAGCCCAGCTCAAGGGTGTGGTGCAGGGCGCACTGAACAAGCTCGACGTGGTCAGCCGCGACGAATTCGACAGCCAGATGGTGGTGCTCGCCCGCACCCGCGCACGCCTGGAGGCGCTCGAAGCCAAGGTTGCCGAACTGGAAGAAAAGCTCACGCCGCCCGCGTCCTGACAGACCGGGCCGCGACACGATCAAAGGAGTGATCGCATGTCCCTGGCCATCGTTCATAGCCGCGCGCAGATCGGCGTCGAAGCGCCGGCGGTGACCGTCGAAGCCCACCTGGCCAACGGTCTGCCGGCGCTGACCCTGGTCGGCCTGCCGGAAACCGCGGTCAAGGAAAGCAAGGATCGCGTGCGCAGCGCCATCCTCAGCTCCGGCTTCGATTTTCCCGCACGACGCATCACCCTCAACCTCGCCCCTGCCGACCTGCCCAAGGACGGTGGCCGCTTCGACCTGTCCATTGCCCTGGGCATCCTTGCCGCCAGCGGACAGCTGCCCAGCGAACGCCTGGGGCAGCTGGAATGCCTGGGCGAACTGGCACTGTCCGGCGCCCTGCGCCCGGTGCAGGGCGTGCTGCCCGCCGCCCTCGCTGCACGTGCCGCCGGTCGTGCACTGCTGGTGCCGCGGGCCAACGCCGAGGAAGCCAGCCTGGCCTCAGGGCTAACCGTCTATGCCGCCGAGCACTTGCTCGAGGTCGCCGCGCACTTCAACGGCGTCACGCCACTCGAGCCCTATGTTGCCCAGGGCCTGCTACGGCAGGTCCAGCCCTACCCTGACCTGGCCGACGTGCAGGGCCAGCAGGCGGCCAAGCGCGGCCTGCTGATCGCCGCAGCCGGTGCGCACAACCTGCTGTTTTCCGGGCCACCCGGTACCGGCAAGACGCTGCTGGCCAGCCGCCTGCCCGGCCTGTTGCCACCGCTGGACGAACAGGAGGCGCTGGAAGTCGCCGCCATCCATTCGGTGGCCAGCCACAGCCCTCTGGAGCATTGGCCGCAACGCCCATTCCGCCAGCCCCATCACAGTGCATCAGGGCCGGCGCTGGTCGGTGGCGGCAGCCGCCCGCAGCCGGGTGAAATCACCCTGGCGCATCAGGGTGTGCTGTTTCTCGACGAACTGCCGGAGTTCGATCGCAAGGTACTCGAGGTCCTGCGCGAGCCGCTGGAATCCGGCCATATCGTCATCGCCCGGGCCCGCGACAAGGTGCGTTTTCCGGCGCGCTTTCAGCTCGTCGCGGCAATGAATCCCTGCCCCTGTGGCTACCTGGGCGACCCCAACGGACGCTGCCGCTGCACGCCGGAGCAGATCCAGCGCTACCGCAACAAGCTCTCCGGGCCGCTGCTCGACCGCATCGACCTGCACCTGACCGTGGCGCGCGAAGCAACCGCCCTCAACGCACCGCCGCAGACCGGCCAGAGCAGCGCGGTGCTCGCCGCGCAGGTCGCCGAGGCACGGCAGCGGCAACTTGCCCGTCAGGGCTGCGCCAACGCCTTTCTCGATCTGGCCGGCCTGCGCAGTCATTGCCAGCTCGGTGCCGACGACCAGGCCTGGCTGGAACGCGCCTGCGAACGCCTGGCGCTGTCGTTGCGCGCGGCGCACCGCTTGCTCAAGGTGGCGCGCACCCTCGCCGATCTGGAACAGGCCGAGCGAATTAGCCGTCAGCACCTTGCCGAAGCGCTGCAGTACCGCCCCGGCAGTCAAAGCTGAGCCTGCGCTAGCACGGGCTTCGCGTCGACTCGATCAGCTGCGGACAACCAGCATCCTTTGCGGTCTGTGTTAAGTTGGATGGCTTTCGCCACAGGCGGCCACTCCCCAGACACAACCCGAAGGAGCGCAGCATGGAGGCAAAACAGCCCTCGTCCTCTCACCTCAACGCCCCGGTCTTCTACGGCTCGGCGGTCATCATCCTGGCGCTGGTCATCTACAGCGTCGCCTTCCAGAGCCACGCGCAAACGCTATTCGGCGATACCCAGGCCTGGATCATCGCCAACGTCAGCTGGCTCTATATCCTCGCCGTTGCACTCATCCTGCTCATGGTGGTGCTGCTGGCCTTCAGTCGTTACGGCGATATCAAGCTCGGACCGGATCATAGCGAACCGGATTACAGCGCCCTGACCTGGTTCGCCATGCTGTTCTCGGCCGGCATGGGCATCGGCCTGATGTTCTTCGGTGTGGCCGAACCGGTGATGCATTTCCTTTCGCCGCCGACGGGCGAAGGCGGCACGGTCCTCGCCGCCCGCGATGCCATGAAGATCACCTTCTTTCACTGGGGCCTGCATGCCTGGTCGATCTACGCCATCGTGGCGATGATCCTGGCCTACTTCGCCTACCGCCACGGCCTGCCGCTGACCCTGCGCTCGGCGCTCTACCCGCTGATCGGCGAACGCATCCACGGGCCGATCGGGCACGCCGTGGACATTTTCGCCATCATCGGCACGGTGCTCGGCGTCGCCACCTCGCTGGGCCTGGGCGTCACCCAGATCAACACCGGGCTCAACCACCTGTACGGATTGCCGATATCGGTGCCGGTGCAGATCGGCCTGATCGTCGCCACTACACTGTTGGCGACGATCTCTGTGGTAACCGGCCTGGACAAGGGCGTGCGCCGGCTGTCGGAGCTGAACCTTTCGCTGGCCGCGCTGCTGATGCTGCTGGTGCTGGTCGCCGGGCCGACGGTGTTCATCCTGCAGACCTTCGTGCAGAACACCGGCAGCTACCTGTCGGACATCGTCGACAAGACCTTCAACCTCTACGCCTACGAACCGAACGACTGGATCGGCGGCTGGACGCTGTTCTACTGGGGCTGGTGGCTGGCCTGGTCGCCCTTTGTCGGCCTGTTCATCGCGCGCATCTCGCGCGGCCGGACGATCCGCGAGTTCGTCACCGGCGTGCTGCTGGTGCCTACCGCCTTCACCCTGCTGTGGATGACTGTGTTCGGTGATACAGCCATCCACATGATCCTCTGGGAACACGTGAGCAGTCTCGGCGAGGCCATCGAGAAGGACAGTTCGCTGGCGCTGTTCGCCTTCCTCGAGCACTTCCCCTTCTCGGGCTTTATCTCGCTGATCGCGATCATCATGGTGGTGGTGTTCTTCGTCACTTCGGCGGACTCCGGGGCACTCGTGGTTGACATGCTCGCCTCCGGCGGCCAGCAGGGCACCCCGGTCTGGCAGCGCATTTTCTGGGCCGCCTCCATGGGCGGCGTGGCCATCGCGCTGCTGCTCGCCGATGGTCTGACCGCGCTGCAGACGGCGACCATCGCCAGCGCCCTGCCCTTCACCATCGCGCTACTCTGTTCGATGTGGGGTCTGCTCAAGGCGCTGCGCCTGGATGCCACCAAACAGGGGCTGCGCTACCAGGCCCTGAGCACGTCACCCAGCGCACCGCGCAGTGCCGGTGGCTGGCAACGTCGCCTGCGTACGCTGATGCTGTTCCCGCGACGCGCCCATGTGGTGCGCTTCATCACCGAAGTGGTGCGTCCGGCCTACGAAGACATCGCCGAGGAAATGCGCAAGCAGGGCTATGCGGTGGAGATCAGCGAAGGTGACGATCGTCGCTTGCGCTTCGAAATCACCCACGAAGGCGAGCCGGACTTCATCTACGAGGTGCGCCCGCGGGCCTACGCCATGCCGAGTTTCGTCGCCACCAGCGAGGACGACGAGCGCGAGGAGCGCAAGTACTTCCGCGCCGAGGTGCATCTCAAGGAAGGCGGGCAGGATTACGACGTGATGGGCTGGAGCCGTGAGGACGTGATCGGCGACATCCTCGGCCAGTACGAGAAGCACATGCACTTCCTGCACATGGTCCGCTGAGGCGGACCGGGTTTCGCCGAGCGCTTCGGCTCAGTGCGTCAGGCCCGCAGCCTGGCGCTCGGCGTTCATGAAGCTCATCAGCTCGGCCAGCGGCAACGGCTGGCTGACCAGATAGCCCTGCACCTGCTGCGCACCAAACTGGCGCAGCAGCTCCAGTTGCTCAGCGGTTTCAACCCCCTCGGCGACCACTTGCAGCTCCAGTTCGCGGGCCAGGCCGATCATTGCCCGTACCAGCTGCATCTTCTCGGGGCGCGCGATCATCCCGGCGACGAAACTCTTGTCGACCTTCAGCAGGGTGATCGGCAGGCTGGACAGATGCACGAATGACGAGAAACCGGTGCCGAAGTCATCCAGCGAGAAGCGCACGCCTAGCTGACCGAGTGCGACCATGGCACTGCGGACCTGCTCGCTGCGGCGCATCACGGCGGTTTCGGTGAGCTCGAACTCCAGCCAGTGTGGATCGATGGCGCGCTCGTCGATCAGCCGCGTCAGCGTCGGCAGCAGCTGGCTGTCCTGGAATTGCCGGAACGACAGGTTGACCGCCATGTGCAGCGAGTCCGCACCCTGCTCGTGCAGACTCTGCAGGTCGCGCAGGGCCCGGGCGATGACCCAGTAGCCGAGCGGCACGATCAGTCCACTCTCCTCGGCCATGGGAATGAAGGCATCCGGCGCCAGCAGGCCGCGCTCGGGATGTAGCCAGCGCACAAGCGCCTCAAGCCCGACGACGCGGCCACTGTCCAGGCACAGGCGTGGCTGGTAGTGCAGCTCCAGCTCGCCGCGGCGCAACGCCCGGCGCAGTTCACCCTCCTGATCGGCCAGGCTGCGTGCGCTGCGGCTGACGTGCTCGTCATACAGACACCAGGTGCAGCCCTGGCTCGCCTTGGCCTGCCGCATGGCCAGTTGCGCGTGCCAGAGCAGCGCGTCGGCCGACGTCCCGGCAGTGGCTCGCGCCAGCCCGAGGCTGCATCCGAGCATCAGGCTCTCGCCGTCCACCCAGTAGGGCTCGGCCAGCGCCTCGACGATGCGATCGGCGATCGCATCGGCGCGGCCGGCATCGTCACCGGTATCCAGCAACAGCGCGAACTCGTCGCCACCCAGCCGGGCCAGCACGTCGCCCGCCTCCAGCTGCGCCTTGAGCCGGGCGACCACCTGCAGGATCAGGCGGTCCCCAGCCTCGTGGCCGAGGGCGTCGTTGACGTGGCGGAAATTGTCCAGGTCCAGGTAGCCGAGCTCCAGGCCATGACCGTCGTGCTCGCTCAGGGCGTCGAGCAGCTGCGCCTGGAAGCCCTGACGATTGGCGATGCCGGTGTGCGGGTCGCGCACCGCAAGCTTCTGCAGGGTGCCCTGCAGGTTGCAGCGCTCGCGCACGTAGCGCAGACAACGGCGCAGCACCTCGGCGCTGAGCTGGTCGGCCACCAGCCAGTCGACCGCACCTTCCGGGGTTTCTTCCGGCTCCTCGTCGAGCAGCAGGATCAGCGGCCAGGGAAAGCGCCCCGGTGCGGGTCGGCATTGCGGCGTCGCCAGGACCAGACAGGGAGATTCGAGCTGCTGGCTGACGGTTTGCCAGTCCGTCGCCACGACCAGCTGTTCGGCGTGGGCCGAACCCTGCAGGCAGGCGCGCAGCCGCACCGCCCAGTCTGGGCGATGCGCCAACAGCAACAGTGGCATGGGTTGGGCAGGCGCTGGCAAGCGGCCTCCGGACTCTTGAGCTGTTGAAGACACCAAAGGGTCTCCGATCCCACCAGTCCCTGTGCAACCACCCCAGCATCCTGCAGCGCGACAAGACTAATCGATTCTTGCCATTAGCCAAGCCCCACGCGCGACGACCGGCGTTTTATTGCGTCTGTAACGCGCCTGCATCACCCTTTCGGCCTGTTAAACTCGCGCCCCCGTTTCGAACGACCTGAACAACATGTCCCGACTCAATCCTCGGCAGCAGGAAGCCGTGAACTACGTCGGCGGCCCCCTGCTGGTGCTCGCCGGTGCCGGCTCCGGCAAGACCAGCGTGATCACCCGCAAGATCGCCCACCTGGTGCAGAACTGCGGCATCCAGGCCCGTCACATCGTCGCCATGACCTTCACCAACAAGGCGGCGCGGGAGATGAAGGAGCGCGTCGGCACCCTGCTCAAGGGCAGCGAGGCGCGCGGCCTGACCGTGTCCACTTTCCACAACCTGGGCATGAACATCATCCGCAAGGAATACGCGCGCCTGGGCTACAAGCCCGGCTTCTCGATCTTCGATGACGGCGACATCAAGGCGCTGCTCACCGACATCATGCAGAAGGAGTACGCCGGCGATGACGGCGCTGACGAGATCAAGAACCTCATCGACAGCTGGAAGAACGACCTGATCCTGCCCGACGAGGCCCTGGCCAAGGCGCGCGGCCCCAAGGAGCAGACCGCCGCCATCGTCTACCTGCACTACCAGCGCACGCTCAAGGCGTACAACGCGGTGGACTTCAACGACCTGATCCTGCTGCCGGTCAAGCTCTTCCAGGAACACCCCGACATCCTCGAGAAGTGGCAGAACCGCATCCGCTACCTGCTGGTGGACGAATACCAGGACACCAATGCCAGCCAGTACCTGCTGGTGAAGATGCTGGTGGGCATGCGCAACCAGTTCACCGTGGTCGGCGACGACGACCAGTCGATCTACGCCTGGCGCGGCGCGCGTCCGGAAAACCTGATGCTGCTGAAGGAGGACTACCCGTCCCTGAAGGTGGTGATGCTGGAGCAGAACTACCGCTCCACCAGCCGCATCCTCAAGTGCGCCAACATCCTCATCGCCAACAACCCCCACGTGTTCGAGAAGCAACTGTGGTCGGAAATGGGCCATGGCGACGAGATCCGCGTGATCCGCACGCGCAACGAAGAGGCCGAGTGCGAGCGGGTGGCACTGGAAATCCTCACCGAGCACCTGCGCACCCAGCGTCCCTACAGCGACTTCGCCATCCTCTACCGCGGCAACTACCAGGCCAAGCTGATGGAGCTGAAGCTGCAGCACCACCAGATTCCCTATCGCCTGTCCGGCGGCACCAGCTTCTTCGCCCGCCAGGAGGTGAAGGACCTGATGAGCTACTTCCGCCTGCTGGTCAACCCGGACGACGACAACGCCTTTCTGCGGGTGATCAACGTGCCGCGACGGGAGATCGGCTCCACCACCCTGGAAAAGCTTGGCAACTACGCCAGCGAGCGCGGCATCAGCATGTACGCTGCCGCTGACGAAATCGGGCTCGGCGCGCATCTGGACAGCCGCTATGCCGAGCGCCTGGCGCGCTTCAAGCACTGGATGGACAACGTGCGCCAGCAGTGCGCGCAGAACGACCCGATCGCCGCCATCCGCAGCATGGTGATGGACATCGACTACGAGAACTGGCTCAGGCAGAACGCCTCCAGCGACAAGGTGGCCGACGCGCGCATGGGCAACGTCTGGTTTCTCGTCGACGCGCTGAAGAGCACGCTGGAGAAAGACGAAGACGGCGACATGACCATCGAGGACGCCATCGGCAAGCTGGTGCTGCGCGACATGCTCGAACGTCAGCAGGAAGAGGAAGAAGGTGCCGAAGGCGTGCAGATGATGACCATGCACGCCTCCAAGGGCCTGGAGTTTCCCTCGGTGTACATCATCGGCTTCGAGGAAGAAATCCTGCCGCACCGTTCCAGCATCGAGGCCGACACCATCGAGGAAGAACGGCGCCTGGCCTACGTCGGCATCACCCGCGCCAAGCGCAACCTGGCGCTGACCTTCGCCGCCAAGCGCAAGCAGTACGGCGAGGTGATCGACTGCACGCCGAGCCGCTTCCTCGACGAACTGCCGCCAGAGGATCTGGTCTGGGAAGGCCAGGAAGACGCGCCGGTGGAGGTCAAGGCCGCGCGCGGCAACGACGCCCTGGCAGCGATGCGGGCGATGCTCAAGCGCTGATCGCAGCGCCTGGGTTCGAGGAGCGATCAACGCCGGTTTGTATCCCGTCATCTAACCGCGGCATGCTTGGCCGATCGCGGTTTCTGGAGGGCTTCGATGTACCACGGCGAACGCTTCAATGCCTGGACGCACCTGGTCGGTGCTGCGCTGGCGTGTCTCGGCGCGATCTGGCTGCTGGTCCTCGCCGCGCTCGACGGCTCGCCGCTGAAGATCGTCAGCGTGGCGATCTACGGTCTGAGCCTGATCCTGCTGTATAGCATCTCGACGCTCTATCACAGCCTGCGCGGGCGGGCGAAGGTGGTCATGCGCAAGCTCGACCACCTGTCGATCTACCTCTTGATCGCCGGCAGCTACACGCCGTTCTGTCTGGTCACCCTCGCTGGCGCCTGGGGCTGGACGCTGTTCGGTATCGTCTGGGGCCTGGCCGTGATCGGCATGCTGCAGGAGATCAAGCCGCGCTCCGAAGCACGGGTGTTGTCACTGGTGATCTACGCGGTGATGGGCTGGATCGTGCTGGTGGCGGTCAAGCCGCTGTTCGCCGCCCTGGGTGGCGCCGGTTTCAGCTGGTTGCTGGCCGGCGGCATCTGCTACACGGTGGGCATCGTCTTTTTCGTCTTCGACGACCGCTTCCGGCACTGGCACGGCATCTGGCACATCTTCGTGATGGTCGGCAGCCTGCTGCACTTCATCGCCATTCTGTTCTACGTGCTCTGATCGGCCTCCAGCGCCGCCGCGCTGCCGAGCACCGCCTCCAGCTCGTTTGCCGCGGCCCGCATCCGTGGCACGAACGCCAGCAGCTGCACCATCGAACAGCGAATGACCGGCGCGTGGCTGAACAGGCAGGCCAGCAGTTCGCCGTCGGATGCACGTACCGGCACCGCACAGGCGACCATGCCGTCGATGAACTCCTCGCAGTCGGTTCCCAGCTGTTCTTCGCGCACGCGGGCCAGGTCATCGCGCAGCGCGCTGAGGTCGGTGAGGGTGTTGCGCGCCATCCGTTGCAGCGGCAGGCGCGGCAGCACGCGCTCCAGTTGCTCCGGCGGCAGCGAGGCCAGATAGAGCTTGCCGCTGGCGGTGCACCAGAGCGGCGTGCGGCTGCCGATCGGCAGGTTGATCTGCAGCGGCCAGTTGGTCTGCACCCGATCGAAATAGAGCATGTCCAGCCCGTCCGGGATCGCCAACCCGCAGGTCTCGCCGATGGCTTCGGAGAGCTGGCGCAGCATCGCCTGGCGCAGCGCCTTGTGCCGGCTGCTGCGCAGGATGTTCAGCGCCGCGACATGCAGACGCTCGCCCGGCAGCAGCCCGCCGCGCAGGCCGAACTGCAGGAAGCCTTCCTTTTCCAGAGTCTGCACCAGCCGGTGCGCGCTGGCCTTGGGGATGTCCAGGCGCTCGGCCAGCGCGGTCGGGCTGAGCGGCTCCTTCGCCGCCGCCACCGCCTCGATGATTTCCAGCACGCGGGTGATGGAAGAGCCTTTCTCGCGGGGAGTGCTGCGCATCGTCTGCCTTGTCGTTCATTGAAGATGGACGCCCCGCAGGGCGCCCCGGAGTGTAGCGACCGGCACCGCCAGTGCAACGGTGCCGCGCGGGCTACTTCATGGTCGGCATGGCGAAGTCGGCGCCGGCACGGATACCGGTGGGCCAGCGCCGGGTCACGGTTTTCATCCGGGTGAAGAAACGCACCCCATCCGGGCCGTGCATGTTCAGCGGGCCGAACACCGAGCGCTTCCAGCCGCCGAAGCAGTGGAAGGCCATCGGCACCGGAATCGGCACGTTGACGCCAACCATGCCGACCTTGACGTTCTCCTCGAACTGCCGCGCGGTGTCGCCGTCACGGGTGAAGATCGAAGTGCCGTTGCCGAACTCGTGGTCGTTGATCAGTTGCAGCGCCTCATCGAAGCCTTTGACCCGCACCACGGCCAGCACCGGGCCGAAGATTTCCTCGCGGTAGATGCGCATGTCTGGCGTGACCCGGTCGAACAGCGTCGGGCCGACATAGAAGCCGTTCTCGTGGCCCTCGACCTTGATGCCGCGGCCGTCGCAGACCAGCGTTGCACCTTCCTCCACGCCCAGATCGATGTAGCCGCTGACCTTCTGCTGGTGCTCGCGGGTTACCAGCGGGCCCATGTGCGGCTCGGGCTCGACGCCCAGGCCCGGGCCGGTGCGCATCTGGCTGATTTCGCCTTTGAGCATTTCGACCAGCTTGTCAGCCACCTCGTCGCCGACACACACCGCGACGGAAATCGCCATGCAGCGCTCGCCGGCGGAGCCGTAGGCCGCGCCCATCAGCGAGCTGACCACCTGCTGCGGATCGGCGTCGGGCATCACCACCATGTGGTTCTTCGCCCCGCCCAGCGCCTGGCAGCGCTTGCCGTGGGCCGAGGCGGTGGCATAGATGTATTCGGCGATGGGCGTCGAGCCGACGAAGCTGACCGATTGCACCCGCTCATCGGTGAGCAGCACGTCCACCGCCTCTTTGTCGCCGTTGACGATGTTCAGCACACCAGCCGGCAGCCCCGCCTCGGCCAGAAGTTCGCCGATCAGCATCGTCGCGCTGGGGTCCTTTTCCGAGGGCTTCAAGACGAAGGTGTTACCGCAGGCGATGGCCACCGGCAGCATCCACAGCGGCACCATGGCCGGGAAGTTGAACGGGGTGATCCCGGCGCAGACACCGAGCGGCTGCATCAGCGAATTCGAATCGATGTCGCGGCCGACGTTGGAAGAAAACTCGCCCTTGAGCAGATGCGGGATGCCGCAGGCGAACTCCACCACTTCCAGCCCGCGGGTCACTTCGCCCTGGGCGTCGGAAAACACCTTGCCGTGCTCGCTGGTGATCAAGCGGGCGACGTCGTCGCGGCGGCGCTCGAGCAGTTCCTTGAAGCGGAACATGACCCGCGCGCGCACCAGCGGCGGCGTCTTCGACCAGCCATCGAAGGCGGCCTGGGCGGCGGCAATCGCTTCGCGGGTCTCGTCCGCCGAGGACAGCGAGACATACAGGCGCGGCTCGCCGGTCGCCGGGTTGTAGACGGTGGCATGGCGCTCGGAGCGGCCGGCGACGGCCTCGTTGTTGATCAGGTTGCCGAGGGTCTGCATGGCTTCACTCCTGGTTCCAGACGGTTTCGTAGAGGTCGATGATTTCCGCTTCCGTGGGCACGCGCGGGTTGTTGCCCGGCGAGCCGGAGGCCAGCGCCTGCTTGGCCATGGTCGCGCGCAGCTCGAAGAAGCGTTCGCGGGCGATGCCGAATTGTTCCGGGCTCGGCACTTTCAGCTCCTGATTGATCGCCCGCAGCTCGGCGAGCAGCTTGTCGTTCGCCACCTCGACGCCGTCAGTCTGTGCGGCGACGCCCATCGCCCGCGCACAGTCGGCGTAGCGCTCGGGCGCCGCGGGAATCGAGAAGGCGGTGATCGCCGGCAGGAGCATGGCGTTGGACAGCCCGTGCGGCACATGAAAGAAGGCACCGATCGGCCGGCTCATGCCGTGCACCAGCGCCACCGAGGCGTTGGAGAAGGCGATTCCGGCCAGTGTCGCGCCGAGCATCATCGCTTCACGCGCGGCGCGGTCGTCCGGCTGGTGGAACGCTGTGCGCAGGTTCGGCGCCAGCAGGCGCATGGCTTCCAGCGCCTGAGAGTCGCTGTAGAGGCTCGCCTTGCGGCTGACATAGGCCTCGATGGCGTGGGTCAGCGCGTCGATGCCGGTGTCGGCGGTGACCCGCGGCGGCAGCGAGAGGGTCAGCTCGTAGTCGATCAGCGCGGCGATGGGCATGAAACCGAGGCCCGCGCAGAGCATTTTCTCGTCGCTGGTCTCGTCGGTGATGATGGTGAAACGCGTCGCCTCCGAGCCGGTGCCGGCGGTGGTGGGGATGGCGATGAGCGGCAGGCCGGCTTCGCTGACATCGCGCGGGAAGCGGTAGTCGCGCATCTCGCCGCCGAACTTGCCGAGGATGCCGATGGCCTTGGCCGAATCGATCGGGCTGCCGCCGCCGAGGGCGACGATGGAATCGAAATCGCCCTGGCGGACCATTTCGACGCCGGCGCGAATGGAGGCAGCGGTCGGTTCGGGCAGGGTATCGGCAAAGCACTGGCTGGCGATGCCGGCCTCTTCCAGTTGCCCAGCGATGCGCGCGACATAGCCGAGTTCGACCATCATGCGGTCGGTGACGATCAGCGGGCGACTGCAGCCAAGTTCCTGCAACACGCGGGCGAGTTGCCCGCTGGCGCCAGCGCCGACTTCCATCAGACGCGGCAGGACGATGCGATGGCTCATGAGCATTCTCCGAGGTGGGCCGCCTGAGACATGGCGGCCTCTTATTATGAGACTTTATGTCTCACTATCGAGCCTGGAGAGTAGAAAGCGAATGGGTAGGCGTCAATAAAAAACGAGACCGATGGTCTCGTTTTATTCGTTGCGCAGTGCGCGTGCTGATCAAACCGAACGTTGCCGATGCCGCCCCACTGCCATGGCCAGCCGCTCGGCCCGCACCTGCACTCGCTCGCGCACCTGCGCGTCGTCCAGCCCTTGCAGGTCGGCGTCGACATTGAGCAGCACGGCATCGACACAGGCGACCAGCAACAGGACGGCAGCCTCGACGTCGCACCGTAGCGCGGGTTCGACCAGCGGCACGGCACGCTCGGCTATGCCCAGCGCCTCGATACAGGCATGGGCCGTGGCCAGCGGCACGGCACAGGCCTGTCGCGACAGTTTGGGCGCCCGCCTCTCGTCGCCCTTCAGAAAATCCGAGAAGACCGCCACATCGTCATCGGCAAAGGCACCAGGACGGCCGAGCAGCGCCCGCGCCTCGTCGAGCAACGCGCTGCAGCGGTCATCGTCGCGCTGCCCGGCCGTGACCCGCAGCGCCTTGACGATCAGCGCTACGGCGAGGTCCGCGGTCACCGCCGCGACCGCGCCGCAGCCGGGCAGCGCGCGCTCGGCCACGGCATTGCGAAACTGCGCGAGGGGCAGTTGCCAGAGCCCCTGCCCCACACCAGGTCGGTCGGCGTCGGTCATCCGGCGTTGGCGCCTTGCCAGTGCAGCAGCACATCGAGCATGCGGTTGGAGAAGCCCCACTCGTTGTCGTACCAGGCCATCACCTTGACCAGCTCACCCTGCACGCGGGTCTGGCTGAGGTCGGCGACGCAGGAGGCGGGATAGCCGTTGAAGTCGCAGGACACCAGCGCCTCGTCGTTGCACTCCATCACACCGGCCGGCAGCTTCTGCGCACCGTCGCGCAGGATCTGGTTGATCGCCTCGACGCTTGCCGGCGCGTTCTCGGCGATGAAGGTCAGGTCCACCAGCGAGACGTTCGGCGTCGGCACACGCACCGACAGCCCGTCCAGCCGCCCGGCCAGTTCCGGAAGCACCAGGCCGATGGCCTTGGCCGCACCGGTGGTGGACGGAATCATCGACAGCCCGGCGGCGCGGGCTCGATAGAGGTCCTTGTGGGCCTTGTCCAGCAGGTTCTGGTCGTTGGTGTAGGAGTGCACGGTGTTGAGCAGCCCCTGGCGGATGCCGACCGCCTCGTGCAGCACCTTGGCCAGTGGTGCCAGGCAATTGGTGGTGCACGAGGCGTTGGAGATCACCCGCTGGTCGGCCAGCAGCTGATGGTTCACTCCGTAGACCACGGTCAGGTCGCCGCCATCCAGCGGATGCGAGGCGAACACCCGGCCGGCACCGGCCTGCAGGTGCTGCTCGATGGCCGCGCGCTGCTTGAACTTGCCGGTGCACTCGAGCACCACATCGACGCCCAGCTCCTTCCACGGCAGTTGGGTGGCGTCGCGTTCGGCCAGCAGGCGGATGGACTGGCCGCGCACCACCATCGAGTCGCCCTCGAGCGTCACCGGCTCGGGAAAACGACCGAAGGTCGAGTCGAAACGGGTCAGGTGCACCAGCGTGTTGTGTTCGCTGAGGTCGTTGATGGCGACCACCTGCACCTGATTCTGCAGTCCGCGCTCGAACAGCGCGCGCACCACCGCGCGACCGATACGCCCATACCCATTGATGGCAATACGCAGCATGGCAAATCTCCTCGGAGGGGTTGAAAGTCAGTCGTTAGCTTAGGCGCAGTATCCACCCTTGCGTTCTCCATGAGCCGACCGGGATCAAGGGAAGTGGCGAACCCGTGTCCCGCTTGCCAGTCGTATGGCTGACAAGGCGGCGTTGCCGAGCCGCCGCGACCTCAGACGAATCAGGGGGTACGCTGCATGAGCGAGACAACGCGAACGCCGTGGTGGATGGGTGCGACCGTTTATCAGATCTACCCGCGATCCTTCGCTGACAGCAACGGCGACGGCATCGGCGACCTCCAGGGCGTACTGCGGCACCTCGACTACCTCAAGCAGCTGGGGGTCGATGCCCTGTGGCTGTCGCCGATCTTCCGCTCGCCGATGGCCGATGCCGGCTACGACATCAGCGACTACTGCGACATCGACCCGCTGTTCGGCTCGCTGGCCGACATCGACCGGCTGATCGCAGAGGCCCATGCCCGCGATATTCGCGTGCTGCTGGACTTCGTGCCCAATCACACCTCGGACGAGCATCCCTGGTTCGTCGAGTCGCGCAGCTCGCGAGACAACCCCAAGCGCGACTGGTACATCTGGCGGGACCAGCCGAACAACTGGCGCGCTGCGCTGGGTGCCGGCAGCGCCTGGACCTGGGACGAGCACACCCAGCAGTACTACCTGCACCTGTTCCTGGCCAAGCAGCCGGACCTGAACTGGCGCAACCCCGAAGTGGTCGCGGCAATGCACGACGTGCTGCGCTTCTGGCTCGATCGCGGCATCGATGGCTTTCGCATCGACGTCATTCACTGCACCGGCAAGGATCCGAGCTTCGCCGACGATCCGCGCTGCCAGGCCGGTCAGCCGCTGTCGGACTTCAACGACCAGCCCTACAGCCACGAGGTGCTGCGCGGCCTGCGCAAGCTGGTCGACAGCTATCCCTGTGATCGCATGCTGGTCGGCGAGGTGAACATCCGCTCCACCGAGCGCGTGCTGCAGTACTACGGCGCCGGCGATGAGCTGCACCTGGCCTTCAACTTCAATCCGCTCGATGCGCCCTGGGACCCGGTGCTGTTTCGCACCTGCATCCGTGAGGTCGAGCACTGGCTGCAGCCGGCCGGCGCCTGGCCGACCTGGGTGCTGTCCAACCACGACAATGTGCGCCAGCGCAGCCGCTACCAGGGCTCCGAGCGCGCCGCCCGCGCTGCCGCGGTGCTGTTGCTGACGCTGCGCGGCACACCGTTCATCTACCAGGGCGAGGAACTGGGCCTGGAAGACGCACACATCGCCGACGAGGCGCGCATCGACCCGGGCGGCCGCGACGGCTGTCGTGCTCCCATTCCCTGGCTGGCCGAACCGCCCCATGACTGGAATGGTGCCTCACCCTGGCTGCCCTTTCCGCCCGATGCCGACGAGCTGGCCGCGGAACGGCAGGTCGGCGCGGCGAACTCGATGTTCGCGCTCTACCAGCGCCTGCTAGCCGCGCGCAAGGCCAGCCCGGCGTTACGTCACGGCGACTTCGAGGAACTGCCCTCGCACCCCGAGGTGCTGGCCTACCGCCGGCAGCTGAGCGATGACCTGCGGCTGGTCTGCATCAATTTCGCCGAAGCGGCGCATGCCTGCCCGCAGAGTGGCGACTGGACGGTGGAAATCGCCAGTGATGGCATTGGCGAAGGCGAACCCTTCACTGGCACCCTGATGGCCGGGCAGGCATTGATCCTGCGTCCGGCGGAGAGCTGAGCATGCGCCCACTCTGGTATCGCAACGCGGTGATCTATCAGGTCGACCCGGCCCTGTTCCGCGACAGCAACGGCGACGGCTGTGGCGATCTGCGCGGCATCACCGAACGCCTGGACTACATTCGTGGGCTGGGCGCCACCGCGGTGTGGATCATGCCCTGCTACGCTTCGCCGTTCCGCGATGCCGGCTACGACGTCACCGACCACCTGCAAATCGCCCCCCGTTTCGGCGACTTGGCCGACATGGTCGCGCTGCTGGAAAAGGCCGAGGAGCTGGGCCTGCACGTGATCGTCGAACTGCTGGTGCAGCACACCTCCAGCGAGCACAAGTGGTTCCAGGAGGCGCGCCGCGACCGCAACTCGCCGTACCGCGACTATTACATCTGGGCCGACGAGCCGGACGACTCCATCGAGCCGATCTTTCCCACGGTGGAAGACAGCGTCTGGACCTGGGACGAGCAGGCCGGCCAGTACTATCGCCATCTGTTCTACAAGCATGAGCCGGACCTGGACCTGACCAACCCGCGGGTAATCCACGAGATCGAGCGGATCATGTCGTTCTGGCTACGCCTGGGCGTGTCGGGCTTTCGCATCGACGCCGCGGTGCACATGGTGCGCCAGGCCGGCGGTGGCGACCTGCGCCAGGGTTACTGGCTGCTGGAACACATGCGCGACTTCGTCACCATGCGCCGCCCGGAAACCGTGCTGCTCGGGGAGATCGACACCGACCCGGAGAAGTACATCGAGTACTTCGGTGACGAGGCCGACCGCGTCACCCTGCTGCTGGACTTCTGGGTCAACAACCACCTGTTCCTCGCCCTCGCCAGGCAGCAGGCCGAGCCGCTCTGTCGCGCGCTGAACAGCCAGCCGCTGCCACCCAGCCATTCGCAATACGCCCTGTGGATTCGCAACCACGATGAGCTGAGCCTGGATCGGCTGGAGGAGGATGAGCGCACCGAGGTCATGGACACCTTCGCCCCCGATCCGAAGATGCGCGCCTACAACCGCGGCATCCGCCGACGGCTCGCGCCCATGCTCGACGGCGATGAGCGCCGGATAGCGGCGACGCACGCCCTGCTCTTCTCCTTGCCCGGCACACCGATCATCCGCTACGGCGAGGAGATCGGCATGGGCGACGACATGGAGCGCCCCGAACGCGAGGCCGTGCGCACGCCGATGCAGTGGTCCAACGAGCCCAACGCCGGTTTTTCCTGCACCACCGGCGAGCTAGCTGCGCCCTTGATCGACGAAGGCCCGTTCACCTACGAGAAGATCAACGTGTTCGCCCAGACCCTGCGCAGCGACTCGCTGATGGCGCGCACCGGCAACATGGTCCGCACCCGCATCGGCCTGCGCGAGATCGGCATCGGTAAGCGCCAGACCGTCGAGGTCGACGATCCGGCGGTGTTCGCCATCCGCCACGACAACGGCTCCACCGTGCTCATGCTGGTCAATCTCGCCGACCGGGAAACCACGGTCGAGATCACCGACGACGATCTGCAGGACATGGTCGACGTGCTCGCCGACTGCGACTACGACCAGCCGGAAGGCACACCGCTGCAGGTTCACCTCGGGCCGTACGGCTACCGCTGGCTGCGGCGCAAGCAGCAACTGTTCGGATAGGAGCGACCCATGATTCTCGACGCAACGCAGTGGCGTGCCTGGCACGGCGATGACTTTCCCGAGGGCAGCTGGTACCGCGACGAGGAGCAGCTGTGCGCCATCGTCGGTGCGCCGCGGATCGACCTGATATCCCGCGAGCGCTACGCGAACTTCATCCTGCGTTTCGAATACGCGCTGCCGGTCGGCGGCAACTCCGGGGTGTTCTACCGCGTCGACGAGGCCGCCGAACTCGCCTGGCAAAGCGGGCCGGAAATGCAGCTGCTGGACGATGCCGTGCATCCCGACGGCGCCGAGCCGACCACACGCAACGGCGCCCTGTACGGCCTGCGGGCAACGCAGCAGGAAACGCCGATCGAACCGGGCAGTTTCATGGAAGGCGCGCTGGTGGTTCGCGACGCGGACGTCGAACACTGGCTGGACAACCGCATGGTGCTTTCTTATCGCCTGGATGACCCGGATCTGCGCATGCAGATTCGGACCAGCAAGTTCGCCGACAAGCCGTTGTATGCACAGGCCACCGCCGGCCACATCGTGCTGCAGCACCATGGCGAGGCCGTGCGCTTTCGCCGCCTGTCGATCGAACCGCTCAGCTGAACGTCGCCCTTGGATCGGCGCCGCGAATTGAGCGAGAATGCGCGGCTTTTCCAGGCTGCGAAACGCAGTGACGGCAGAAGCGCCACCGCGCCGAGCGTCAGGCAAGCCGCGGCCGCCCACGCTTGAGGTAGCGTTCGTGGAACAGCTGAAAGATAAGATTCGCAGTCATGGCATCGTGCTTTCCGACCGGGTTCTCAAGGTCGACGCGTTCCTCAATCACCAGATCGACCCGGTGCTGATGCAGGCCATCGGCCGAGAATTCGCTCGTCGCTTCCGCGATGACGGGATCACCAAGATCGTCACCATCGAGGCCTCGGGCATCGCACCGGCCGTGATGGCCGGCCTGGAGCTGGGCGTACCGGTGATCTTCGCCCGCAAGCATCAGTCGCTGACCCTGCATGACAACCTGCTCACCGCGACCGTCTATTCGTTCACCAAGCAGGTGGAAAGCACCATCGCTGTATCGACGCAGCACCTGTCTGCCAACGACCGCGTGCTGATCATCGATGACTTCCTGGCCAACGGCAAAGCCGCCAAGGGCCTGATCTCGATCATCAATCAGGCCGGGGCCAGCATCGCCGGCCTCGGTATCGTCATCGAGAAGTCCTTCCAGACCGGGCGCAAGGAGCTGGAAGAAGCCGGCTACCGCGTCGAGTCACTGGCCCGGGTCGCCTCGCTGGCCGATGGCGCCGTGCAGTTCATCGACTGAACGCGATCTGCGCATGCGCCGTTCATGAGGCGACCGGCGCGGCCTTCCCGCGCCACAGCGTAACCAGCGCACCCTGCGTGCCTGCCAGCGGATCGCTGACGGGCACGCCGACGCGGGCGATCCGCGCCTTCGAGTCGTCATGGCTGGCCGCCTCGGGGCGCTGCATGTCGTACTGCTGATCGACCGGATAGCCGGCTACCACCTGAAAATCCTCGCTGGCCTCCAGTGCGCAATGCCCGGTGCCGGCCGGCAGCACCAGCGCATCGCCGGCACGCAGTTCCACTTCCTCGCCATGCTCCCCACCGAGCATCAGCCGTGCCCAGCCGCAGGCCACGCCGAGTACTTCGTGGGCGGTGGAGTGGTAATGGTGGTAGTCGTAAACCGTCCCGCGCCAGGCCGACGGCCAGAGATGGCTGTCGAACAACCGCTCGAACGCCTCGGCCGGACTTGGCCCTGCCAAGGGCAGCTGACGATAGATCAGCACCGGGTGCGGGCTGTTGGGCGTGCGCCCGTCACTGGTGAGCTGCAACTGTTCGGGATGCGGCGCGGTACTGGGCATGCAGGCCTCCGTCTCGGGTCGATGAATCGGCCAGGCGGCCGTGTCAGTTTCGACTCGGGGCAGCCGCGCTTTGCTCCCGCCAGAAACGACAAAGCCGCCCGGAGGCGGCTTTGCTGGTGACGCCTGGCGCTCGATCAGAGGCCGGACATGTGCTGGATGGCGGCCTTCAGCTCGTCATCGGAGCAGTCGCCACAGGTGCCCTTCGGCGGCATGGCGTTGATACCGCTGATGGCATTCTTCAGCAAGCCGTCCAGGCCACCCGATGCATCGGCACGGGCCGTCCAGGCTGCACTGTCACCGGTCTTCGGCGCGTTCAGCAGACCGGAGCCATGGCAGGCGGTGCAGAACTTGCCGTACACGTCGGAACCGCTACGAGCGGCACCACCGGCGGCTGCGGCAGCGCCGGCACCAGCGGCTGCGCACTCTTCACCTTGAATACATACTTCGCCCACCGGCTTGAGGCGCTCGGCGATTGCTTCGTCGGTCGCAGCCTGAGCGCTCATTGCCCACAGGGCCAATACGGCAGTCTGTGCTACCAGGATCTTCTTAATCAGGTTCACCTTACACCCTCATTGTGGCTAGACACGCTCGCGGCCACGGTATCGCGAGCGGCGGTCAGTATAACGGCAAGCCATGCCGGCCGAAACAATACGAAAGGCCCGGCGTTTCTCCGCGACGCTTTGTCGCATCGCAACTTTCGGATGAACCTAGGCCGGTAGTGGTTAAAAGTTGGCCGGTGTCGTCGCGCTGATCAACCGCGCCGGCGCATCGAACGGATTGCGAAAACGATGCGGCTTGGCGCTCTCGAAATAGTAGCTATCGCCGCTCTCCAGCACATAGACCTGACCATTCACGGTCAATTCGAGACGCCCTTCGACCAGCATGCCGGCCTCCTCGCCCTGATGCGAGAGCATGTCCATTCCGGTGTCGGAGCCGGGCGGATAGGTCTCGTCGAGAAAGGCGATGGCACGTCCCGGGTGCGCCTTGCCCACCAGCTTCATGCTCACCGCCCCGTCCGAGATATCGATCAGCTCGCCAGCCTTGTAGACCACCTGGGTATCGCTGTCCTGATCGAAGTCGGGCGAGAAAAACTCCACCAGCGACATCGGGATGCCGCCCAGTACCTTTTTCAGCGAGCTGATCGACGGGCTGACGCTGTTCTTCTCGATCATGGAAATGGTGCTGTTGGTCACGCCTGCGCGCTTGGCGAGTTCACGCTGGGACAGGCCCTTGAGCTTACGGATGGTTTGCAGTCGAACGCCGACGTCCAATACGGGAGCCCCCTTTCAAGAGCGAAGCGATGAGGGGGCTTATGATGGCAACGGCGTTCAAAATTTACAACACTGCTTCCGGCCGAGCCGGCGCCCGGTTCACGTGGCCCTCCCAGGCCTCAGAGTACCGGGCCGGCGAGATCTGGCATGGCCGCTACAACGGTGATCTCGACCCGTACATCCGATGAATACATCAGTGCCTGAACGGTCGTCCGTGCCGGTGCCGTTCCAGGCGCGACCCATGCATCCCACACCTCGTTCATGCCGGCATAGTCGCCAGCGATGTCCTTCAAATGGATGGTCGCCGACAGCAGGCGGGCCTTGCTGGTGCCCGCCTCGTCCAGCAGACGCTCGATGCTGGCAAGCGTTTCGCGGGTCTGCTGGCGGATGTCACCGGCCAGATCATCGGCCAGTTGCCCGGACAAATAGACCGCGCCGTTATGGATCACCGCCTCGCTGTAGCGCGTCTCAGTGTGCAGCCGCCGGATGGGCATGTTTGTGATTCTCCTTGTGCTTGCCGTAACGGAAGATATCCAGCCCCTCGGTGCTGATCTGCGGGCGCTTGGAGGCGAGTAGATCGGCGAGCACCCGGCCGGAGCCGCAGGCCATGGTCCAGCCCAGCGTGCCGTGACCGGTGTTGAGGAACAGGTTGCGATAGGGTGTCGCACCGATGATCGGCGTACCGTCGGGCGTGGCCGGTCGCAGGCCGGTCCAGAATAGCGCTTCGCTCGGGTCGCCGCCCAGCGGGAACAGATCGCCCACCACCATTTCCAGAGTCTCGCGGCGGCGCGGGTTGAGCGACAGATCGTGTCCGGCGATCTCCGCCATGCCGCCGACGCGGATACGCTGATCGAAGCGGGTGATGGCAACCTTGTAGGTCTCGTCGAGCACGGTGGACTGCGGCGCCATGGCCGGATCGCTGATCGGCACGGTCAGCGAATAGCCCTTGAGCGGGTAGACCGGCGCGCGGATGCCCAGCGGCTTGAGCATCTGCGGGCTGTAGCTGCCCAGCGCCAGCACGTAGCGATCGGCGACTTCCAGCTTGCCGTCGATCCACACCCCGGCGATCCGGTCGCCGGCATGCTCCAGACGCTGGATGTTCTGCTCGAAACGGAACTCGACGCCCAACTCTCGAGCCATCTCCGCCAGGCGGGTGGTGAAGAGCTGGCAGTCGCCGGTCTGGTCGTTGGGCAGGCGCAGGGCGCCGCTGAGCTTGTCCGCTACCTTGGCCAGGGCCGGTTCGACCCGGGCGATACCGGCGCGATCGAGCAGCTCGTAGGGCACGCCGGAGCGCTCTAGCACGGCAATGTCCTTGGACGCGGCATCCAGCTGGGCCTGGGTGCGGAACAGCTGCGTGGTGCCGAGCTGCCGCCCTTCATAGGCGATACCGGTTTCGGCGCGCAGCTCGTCGAGGCAGTCACGGCTGTATTCGGACAGCCGCACCATGCGCTCCTTGTTCACCGCATAACGTGCAGCGGTGCAGTTGCGCAGCATCTGCGTCATCCACAGATACTGGTCGACGTCACCGGTGAGCTTGATGGCCAGCGGTGCATGGCGCTGCAGCAGCCACTTCATCGCCTTCAGCGGTACACCCGGCGCAGCCCAGGGAGAGGCATAACCCGGCGAAACCTGGCCGGCGTTGGCGGAACTGGTTTCCATCGCCACGGCCGGTTGCCGATCAACCACCACCACCTCGAAACCGGCCCGCGCCAGATAGTAGGCGCTGGCGGTGCCGACGACTCCGCTACCCAGTACCAGTACACGCATTGCAGCCTCCCCGCCCGTTGGAACGGGCTTTTCCGGATTCACTATTGATTCGGAGTATAGGAAGGACTGAGCAGTGTTATTCACTATATAAAAAGCTATCTTTGGCCATTATTCACGCCAGCGAAGCTTTATTTGGAGGGTTTATCCCTTGAGAACGCGCCACCAGAGCCGCCGCGAACTGGACAAGATCGACCGCCATATACTGCGCATCCTGCAGGCCGAAGGACGCCTGCCGTTCACCGAGCTGGGCGAGCGCGTCGGCCTGTCCACCACGCCCTGCACCGAGCGCGTCCGGCGCCTGGAGCGCGAGGGCATCATCATGGGCTATTCGGCGCGGCTGAACCCGCAGTATCTGAAGGCGGGGCTACTGGTATTCGTCGAGATCAGCCTGGCGTACAAGTCCGGCGACATCTTCGAGGAGTTCCGTCGCGCCGTGCTCAAGCTGCCGCACGTGCTCGAATGCCACCTGGTTTCCGGAGACTTCGATTACCTGGTCAAGGCACGGATTTCGGAGATGGCGTCCTACCGCAAGCTGCTCGGCGACATCCTGCTGAAGCTGCCTCACGTACGCGAATCGAAGAGCTATATCGTGATGGAGGAGATCAAGGAGTCCCTTGACCTGCCGGTCCCGGACTAGAGCCGCTGACAACACATTTCATAATGCCGCGACGGACCTTGTACGCCGCCGTCGGTCCGAGCCGCCTTTGCTCCGGGATACCGCTCCGGTCTACCCTAGAAAAATGCAGACTCTTCATGACACTTCAGTGAACCACCGTGCATCCGCTTCGAACACCAGCGACCATGCACCCTCCTACTATGCCGCGAGCGTCAACCGCGAGCTGACCCTTGAGCCGCTGCAGGGCGAACAGCGGGCCGACGTGTGCATCGTCGGTGGTGGCTTTTCCGGCCTCAATACCGCCATCGAACTGGCCGAACGCGGGCTCAGCGTCATCCTCCTGGAAGCGCACCGCATCGGCTGGGGTGCCAGTGGCCGCAACGGCGGCCAGCTGATCCGCGGCGTCGGCCATGATGTCGAGCAGTTCAGCAAGACTATCGGCGAAGAGGGTGTCGACGAACTCAAGCGCATGGGCTTCGAGGCGGTGGATATCGTTCGCCAGCGCATCGAGCGCTACGCCATCGATTGCGATCTGACCTGGGGCTACTGCGACCTGGCAACCAAGCCGCGTCACCTCAAGGGCTTCGACGAAGACTATTCCGACCTGCTACGCCTGGGCTATCCGCATCAGTTGCAGCGCGTTTCGCGGCCGAACCTGGCCACCGTGGTCGGCTCGCAGCGCTATCTCGGCGGGCTGCTGGACATGGGTTCCGGGCACCTGCACCCGCTCAATCTGGCGCTTGGCGAAGCGGCCGCGGCGCAGTCGCTGGGCGTGCGGCTGTTCGAACAGTCGGCAGTCGAACGCATCGAGTACGGCCCGCAGATCAAGGTGCATACCGCGCAGGGCGTGGTGCACGCGGACAATCTGGTGCTCGCCTGCAACGCCTACCTCAACGGCCTGCAGCCGAAGCTCGCCGGCAAGGTGCTGCCGGCCGGTAGCTACATCATTGCCACCGAACGCCTGCCCGAACCGTTGCGCCGTGAGTTGCTGCCGCAGAACACGGCCGTCTGCGATCAGCGCGTGGCGCTCGACTACTTCCGCCTCTCCGCCGATGGCCGGCTGCTGTTCGGCGGCGCCTGCCACTACTCCGGCCGCGATCCGAAAGACATCGCCGCCTATATGCAGCCGAAGATGCTCGAAGTGTTCCCGCAGCTGATCGGCATCGGCATCGACTACCAGTGGGGCGGCATGATCGGCATCGGCGCCAATCGCCTGCCACAGATCGGTCGCCTGCCGGAGCAGCCCAACGTGTTCTATGCCCAGGCCTATTCCGGGCACGGGCTGAACGCCACTCACCTGGCCGGTCGGCTGCTGGCCGAGGCCATCGCCACCCAGGAAAGCCAGGGCTTCGACCTATTCGCCAAGGTGCCGCATCCGACCTTCCCTGGTGGCCGGGCGTTGCGTTCGCCTTTGCTGGCGCTCGGCATGCTCTGGTACAGGCTGAAGGACCGCTTCTGAATTTTCCGACGAAGCGCAGCGTCCAAGCATGAATGAATGGATGCAGATCCGGAGTCACCTTGCGCGCCTATCTGACGCTGTTGCTGCTTGTGCTGCTGGCCGGTTGTGCCAGCCATCCTGCGCCATCCGAGTCCTATGCGGTCGCCGCCGACGCCTCACCGCTCGGCCGTAGGATCCAGCAGCTCGCCGCCGACCATCCTGACGGCCACTCGGGCTTTCGCCTGCTTCCCGAGAGCACCGAGGCGTTCACCGCCCGCAGCGAGATGATCCGCGCGGCCCAGCTCAGCCTGGACGTGCAGTACTACATCGTCCATGACGGCCTGACCACGCGGGCGCTGATCGACGAACTGCTGCAGGCTGCCGATCGCGGCGTGCGCGTGCGCTTGCTGCTGGACGACACCACCAGCGACGGACATGACTACCGGATCGCGACGCTCGCGGCGCACCCCAACATCCAGGTCCGCGTGTTCAATCCGCTGCATATCGGCCGCAGCAACGCCGTCACCCGCACCCTGGGACGGCTGCTGCACCTGTCTCTGCAGCACAGGCGCATGCACAACAAGCTGATGCTGGTCGACAGCAGCCTGGCGATCGTCGGCGGACGCAACCTTGGCGACGAGTACTTCGAGGCGGACCAGGCGATGAATTTCACCGACATCGACCTGCTCGGTGCCGGCCCGGTGGCCGAACAGCTGGCGCGGAGCTTCGATGAATACTGGAACAACCAGCTCAGCGTGCCCATCCAGCGCTTTCTCTGGTCGCAGCCCAAGGCCAGCCGCCTGGACAAGGCGCGGCAGGAGCTGCGTGACTACCTGCAACAGGCACGACAGGACAACAGCAAGCAGTACCAGCGGCTGATGCAGTACAAGCAGCGTCCGCAACTGCAACAGTGGCTGGAGGAACTGATCTGGGCGCCCGGCGAAGCCATGTGGGACGCGCCGGAAAAACTGCTGACCGAGGGCGTGCCTGCTGCCTCCTTGCTGCTGACCGCCCAGCTGGCTCCCTCCATGCAGGCGGTCAGCCACGAGCTGACGCTGGTCTCCGCCTATTTCGTGCCGACCGACAGCGGCGTCGACTACCTGGCCGACCGGGCCGATGCCGGCGTCGTCGTTCGCGTCCTGACCAATTCGCTGGAAGCCACCGACGTTCCGGCGGTGCATGGCGGCTACGCGCCCTACCGCGAGCGGATGCTGGAGCTCGGGGTCCGCCTGTTCGAACTGCGCCGGCAGCCGGAGCAGGAACCGTCTTACAGCTTTCTCGGCGAATCGGAGTCGAGCCTGCACAGCAAGGCGGCGGTGTTCGATCAGGAAAAAGTCTTCATCGGCTCGCTCAATCTCGACCCACGCTCGATCCTGTGGAACAGCGAAGTCGGCATTCTGGTGGAAAGCCCCGAGCTGGCCCGCGAGGTGCATCGCCTGACGCTGGAAGGCATGTCGCCGGCGGTGAGCTACGAGGTTCGCCTGGAGGAGCGCGGTGGACAGCGGCAGCTGGTCTGGATCGCGGAGGACGGGGGCCGACTGCGCGTCATCGAAAAAGAGCCGGGCGGCCTGTGGCGACGTTTCAACGCGTGGTTCTCCAACGTGATCGGCCTGGAGAAAATGCTCTAGGTTCGCCGCTCGCCGCTCGCCGCTCGCCGCTGCGCGATAGCGACACAAATGACTACAAAGCGCTACAAATCATTCTTTGGGGTGATACCACTTGGCCAGCGCTCCGTTAGGCTCAATTCGCGGCTGCCAGCACGCAACGCTTCTATAAAAATAAGAAAGGAGCACAACAATGGAACGTTTCACCCGCCTCTGGCTATTGCTGATACTTGCGATGCTGCCCGGTTTCACCGAGGCGGCGCCAAGCGAACCTGCCACTGCCCTGCAGAACATGCAGATCCATGCCAACCGCGCCACCAGCAGCCTGCTGCTCTACCGTGGCGAAGGCTTCCAGAAAGCCCATCTGTTACGCCTGGAGGACGACATCCGGGCGCTGAATGCGGCCATGCTCGAAGTGCCCAACCCCACCAGCGCGCTGAGCGAAGGTCATCAGGAGCTGCTCGCGCGTTTGCGTGAGGGAGCGGGCTTCGGCTACGAGGAAGACGATATGCCCTGGGGCTGGCCACTGCAGATGAGCAAGGCCCTGCGCGATTTTCTCACCGCGGTTCGCGCGCAACAGGGCGCCGATGCTCGAGCGGAATTGCCGGCCAAGGTCGAGTACCTCGCGGTGCAGTACCTCAGCCGTGCCTACATAGGCTCCTTCGAGATTGCCCGCGAGCAGCCGGATACCTACCTGGGTCAGGATGAACGCCAGCTGGTGCCGGCCATCGATACACAGCTGGCCGAGCTGGACGGCAAGCGTGATCCGACGCTGGCGAAGCTCAAAACGCGCTGGGATTTTCTCAAGGTGGCACTGGAGGACATGAACAGCGCCAGCAACAACTTCAGCACCGCCTCGGGCCGCCCCTTCGCGCCGATCATGGTCGACCGCCACGCGCGCAGCCTCAGCGACCAGTGGATGGCCGCACGGCCCTGACGCGCTTCAGCTACGCGCGGTCGACTCGCGCAGACGCACCGGGCCGACGCGCGCCTCGATGGCGAGGCGCAGCGGCTCGCGCAAACCGAGCATGAAACCGAGTTCCGCCGCAACGAACAGCGGGCCGATGATCAGGCCGGTCAGGTCATCGACGAAGGCCGGCTTGCGCCCCTCGAAATAGTGCCCGACGAACTGAATGATCCAGCCGAGCACGAACATCCCCACGCCCGCGCTCAGCCAGAGCGGCGTGCCGGCGCTCGCCAGGCGTGCGCCCAGCCACAGGCAGACCAGCAGCACGGCGCTCATAAGCAGGCCATAGCGCCAGTCAAGACGAAGATAGAAGACCGCAGCGGCAAGCGATACCAATGCTGCCGGACTGAGCCAAAGGCCGCCCCACTCGATGGCGGGAAGCGAAAGAAGCACGGCCACGGCGAGAACGATCAGCGGGATGCCGATGAAGTGGCTGAGCAGATTGCGCGGGTCACGGTGGTAGGCGGCGTATTGCGCCAGGTGATCGGTCAGGCTTTTCATGGTGCTGTCCCAGACAACGGCGGTTCGCCAAGCTTAGTCGCTGCCTGCGGAGCCGTCCCGCCCAGGCGCACGGCTATAGCGCCAAGCTGCAGGACCGAAAGGCTATTCCTCGGGCCGATAACCCAGGCGCAACCCGCCCCAGTGGCGCCCGCCGACCATGATCGGCACCGACAGATCATGCATCAGCTCACCGGTATCACGACTGTAGGTCTGCAGCAGCACGCGGCGCTGGTGGCTACCGCAGCGTCCACCGGTGCGATCGTTGAACAGGCGCTTGCTGCGACTCTTCACCCGGTCGATCTCAGGATTGCCCACCGGCGGCTGGCTGAACGCCCGATTATGGGTCGGCACATAACCTTCCGGAGTCGTGGCGATGGCGTAGACCAGTGACTGATGCTGCCCTAGCAACGGCTCCTGAATGGCCGGCAAGACCTCATCAGCATAACGGTCGAAGCGCGTCTGGTACTTCACCGGATCGGTATTGGGCAACGCGCGGTAGTTGCGATCGAAGAGGTCTTCGAGGTTGATCCGCCCGGCCTGGACGTCGGCCTCGAAGCGCGCGGCGATGGCCGCTGCGCCTTCGCGGGCCAGGTCATAGATCGCCTGGTGGTAATCGTCCAGCTGCACCTCGGCCAACTGCTCGCTGGCGCTCTCGGCCTGGGCGACCAACCGTTCGGCGGCCTGCTCGAGCTGGCGGGTCTGCTTCTCGCTGTCCAGCGCATCGGCGCGCAGCTGGTCGAGGGCGACGAACTGCCCGGTAAGCCGCTGATGGTTGTCGGCGGTACCGGTGGTGATCTGCTCCACCTGGCTTTCGACGCTACCGGCCAGTTCGGCGATGCCGCTGAGCTGTTCGCCGGTAGCGGCGATCTGTTCGGCCGCAACGTCAAGCTCGCTGCCCTGCCGCTGGATGTAACTGACCACCGCTTCGCTCTGCTCACGGATGTCGGTCACCATGCGTCCGACTTCCTCGGTGGCGCTGGATGTGCGCGCCGCCAGGCTGCGAACCTCGTCGGCGACCACGGCGAAGCCACGACCTGCCTCGCCGGCGCGGGCGGCCTCGATGGCGGCATTGAGCGCAAGCAGATTGGTCTGACTGGCAATGGACTGAATCACATCGGTGATCCGACGGATCTCTTCGGTGCGCGCGGACAGGCCATCGATCAGCTCACGGCTGGCATGGGTCTGCGCGCTGAGCTGCTGCATGCGCTCGATGGCGCGCTGCAGCTCGGTCTGACCTGCATCACTGCGCTGGCGTACCGCCTGCGCCGCGTCCAGCGTATGACGCGCGCGCTCGGCGCTGTCCTGCTCAGTGGCGGCGATGGCTTGGGCACCATTGGCGATCTCACTCACCGCCTGTAACTGCGACTGAAGCCGGCTGGCCAGTTGTTCGGCGCTATAGGCCACCTGTGCGGCGGACAGCGCGTTGTGGCAGGTATTGCGCGACAGGTTCTTGCTCAACTTGGTGAAGCTCTGGGAAGCATCCCCCTCGGCCGACGTACCATCCTGCGCAGCCCGCCCGAGTAGGAACCACGGCAGGAGCGCCGCGAGCAAGAGCAGGACCGCCGTGACCAGCACGGGCGGCGCCAGCCAGTGATGCGCGAACAGCAGTCCGATGATCAGCGCGGCGTGCAACACGATGGCCTGGGGATGGCGTTTGGCAGGGCTCATAGCGGCCTCTTGTTCTTGTCGGGGCGATCCGACGTTGTACCCATACGCTCCGCTAAAGAACAGTAGTGCCTTAGTAGCAACGTGCCGTTATCGGAGGCTCACTTCCGATTTAACGGCCGCTTCGCGCCAAACTGAAGGCACCACGCCTGCCACCGGTCAGCATCGCCGGTCTCGGATCACCCCGGCCGATCGGCCGCCGCGAGAGGCAGCGCCAGCTGCACGCGTCGGCGCAACCAAGGGCTCGGCCGGTAGCGCGCCTCGCCGCCATAGCAGAGCTGCATCGCCTCGAGAATGGCGAGGACGCGCGCCGCACCGTAGTGCTCGGCAAACCCCAGCGGCCCTTTTGGGTAGCCAAGCGCGAGAGTGATTGCCCGGTCCAGCGTATGCGGATCGGCGATGCCCTTCTGGGCGATCTCACAGCCCAGGTTGACGATGCTGGCCACGACGCGCTGGCTGACGAACCCCGGCGAATCGTTGATCACCTCCACCGGCACGCCGTCGCCGCCCAGCGCCTGCCGCGCCTGGGCTTCCAGTGCGGGGTCGAGCGCGGGCGTACGCATCAGCACGCGTCGCCGTTCGCGATCGCAGAACAGGTCGTAGGCGATGCAACGCTCCGCCGGCAAATCCAGACGCGCGATCATCGCGCTGGCGTCCTCACCCAACGGCGTGATCAGGCAGATCGCCTGTTCCGACGGCGTCTCGCCCGACTCCAACTGTGCACCCGCCAGGCCCAGCAAGGCCGCCAGCCAGCCGCGCAGCTCGGCGTCCTGGCTGTCCAGCCAGAACGGGCGGTCGACCGGGGCTGGCTCGACGGCCGGCTCCGGCGTCCGCATCTGCTGACCATTGTCGTAGCGGTAATAGCCCTGACCGGTCTTGCGCCCGAGCAGGCCGGCGGCGACCCGCTGCGCTGCCTGGTAGGACGGCGTATAGCGCGGGTCCTGATAGAACTGCTGATACACCGACTCCATCACGGCATGGGAAATATCCAGGCCGGTGAGATCGAACAGCTCGAACGGCCCCATGCGAAAGCCCGGGCCGTCGCGCAGGATGCGGTCGATCTGCTCGGCATCAGCGATACCCTCGGCGAGGATGCGCTGCGCCTCGGTGCTGTAGGCGCGACCGGCATGGTTGACCAGAAAGCCGGGCGTATCCGGCGTGATCGCGGCGAAATGCCCAGCCTCTTCGGCCAGCTTGACCAGCCGCTCGATCACCTGCGGATCGCTGCGCTCGCCGCGTACCACCTCCACCAGCTTCATCAACGGCACCGGGTTGAAGAAATGAAAACCCGCTACCCGCTGCGGGCGGCGGCAGGCCGCGGCGATCCGCGTGACCGACAGCGACGAGGTATTGGTCGCCAGCACCGCGTCCTCGGCGACCAGCGCCTCCAGCTCGACGAACAGCGCCTGCTTGGCCTCGAGGTTCTCGACGATGGCCTCGATCAGCAGGTCGCAACCGGCCAGTTCCTGCAGCGTCGCCGCCGGCCGCATCCGCGCCAGGGTTGCGTCGAGCGCCTCGGTGCTCAGGCGGCCCTTGGCCAGGCTGCGCTCCAGCAGCTCGCGATTGAAACGCAGCGCCTCGGCGACCGACTCGCCACGCGCATCGTAGAGCCACACCTGCTTGCCCGCGCTGGCAAACAGCTGAGCGATGCCCCGCCCCATGGCGCCGGCACCGATGATTCCGATACGTTCGAACATCCCAAACCCTCCTCACACACCGCATATTCCGCAGTGCGGAATGACATTCCGTCAGATTGACCAGCAGGCTAAAGGCTGCCACTCTGCGGCGCAACTTCCTACCGATACGCCCTTATGTCCGAGCA
This sequence comes from Pseudomonas sp. LM13, assembly GCF_041381355.1. Lineage (NCBI taxonomy): Bacteria > Pseudomonadati > Pseudomonadota > Gammaproteobacteria > Pseudomonadales > Pseudomonadaceae > Pseudomonas > Pseudomonas sp. LM13. Next base: position 7,786 of record NZ_JACBXH010000023.1, on the reverse strand, counting down.
TTCACGCCAGCAGGTCGAAGCCTCCATAACCGGCTTCTTTCAGGATCTCGGCTGCCGCCTGACCGAGTACGGCCCCGAGCGGGTGGTGATCGAACTGCTGCTGCAGCCACGCCACCTGAACAACGCCAGCAACCTGCACGGCGGCGTCAGCGCAACCCTGCTCGACGTGGCGATGGGCCTGTGCGGCACCTGGACCGAGCAGGCGGACCAGCGCCGCGTGGCGACCACTCTGTCGATGAACGTCAATTTCAGCGCACCGGCGCCAGCCGGCAGCCGCATCCGCGCGGTGGCACGCTGCCGGTCCTCCGGGCACAAGGTATTCATGGCCAGCTGCGACCTGCTGGACGAGGAAGATCGCCTGCTGGCCTTCGGTGAAGGCGCCTACCAGCGCGGCAAGCTGCGCAGCGAGCTGCCCTGACCGATGCTGGCCCTGCTGCCCCTAGCGCTCGCCTGCGAACTGTTCGCGCTGGTCTCTCGCCTGCAATGGCCGAGCGTGATCAGCGGCGCCCTGCTGATGCTGTTCTTCGTCTGGCATTGGCGCTCGCTGATGCCCTACCCGCGCCGGTTGGGGCTGGTCACGCTCGCTCTGCTCGCTTACTGGTTGCTGCTCGACACGCCCAGCTGGGAGCAGGCGCAGCGGATGCTGGCCGCCGCCGCCTATTACGGCGCATTCATCGGCGCGCTGGGGCTCGCGCACTGCGCGGTCAAGCGTCTGCCGCAACTGGGCGAACTGCACCGCTTGCTGCTGCGCCAACCGCGCCGACGCCTCTATCCGAGCTATCTGCTGAGCACCTTCGCGATAAGTTCGGTGCTGAGCTTCGGCATGCTCAATCTGGTCTGCGGCTCGCTGGAACGTCATCTGGACGGCCGCGGCTACAGTCCGGCACAGCGGCGCGAGGGCGCCCGCGGGGTGATGGTCACGGCATTGCGCGGCTTCGCCCTGGTGCCCTTGCTGGCACCCACCAGCGTTGCCGTGGCGATTCTCACCCGCGAGCTGCCAGGGCTCAGCTGGAGCGCACTGCTGCCGTTCGGGCTGCTCTGTGCGGCAATCCTGCTGGTGGTCGGCTGGACGATGGACAATCACCGGTTGCAGCAACTGCAAGCGGACGGCGAACTGCCGCCCGCTCCGGCCGGAGAGCTGCGCGGGCTGCTGTACGGCAGCCTCTTGGGCATCGCGCTGATCGCTCTACTGGCCAGCCTGACCTGGCTGTCGGCGACCCAGGCAGCCATGCTGCTGGTGCCGCTCGCCGTGGTCGGCCTGTTGTTCCGTCAGGGCGGCTCACCAAGCGACATCTATGGCGAGGTACGCGACACCCTCGCCGGAATGCGTAACGAGACCTTCATCTTCGCCTGCTCCGCCTTGCTGGGCGGGCTGACCGCCATCCTGATTCCGGTCGAGCGCCTGGCCGGCCATTTCAGCAGCACGCCGCTAGCGCTGTTCGGCCTCGGCGCCATCGGCATGCTCGCCATCATCGCGCTGGCGCTGCTGGGTGTCGCCCCGATCATCTCGCTGAGCCTGTGCGCCGCACTGCTGGCCCAGCTGGCGGGCCACGGCGTCGCGGTGATGCAGCCGGCGGTGGCGCTGCTGGTGGGCTTTTCCCTGGCGATGCTGTTGTCGCCCTATGGGCCGTCGGCGCTGATGCTGGCGCGCCACGCGGGGATCTCTCCGTGGCGCATCGCCTTCGGCTGGAACGGCCGCTTCGTCCTGCTGGTGCTCGGTCCGCTGCTGCTGGTGCCGCTGCTGGCGTAGCGACGCTCACATCCAGCCATATTCGGCCATCGACAGCGGCTCGCCGTCACCGACGATGAAATGATCGAGCACCCGCACGTCGATCAGCGCCAGGGCGTCTTTCAGCCGCTGGGTCAGCTGACGATCGGCCTGACTCGGCTCGGCCACACCGGACGGGTGATTGTGGGTGAGGATCACCGCCGCTGCATTCTGCGCCAGGGCGCGCTTGACCACCTGCCGCGGGTAGACGCTGGCACCATCGATGGTGCCGTGGAACAGCACCTCGAAGGCCAGGACCCGGTGCTTGGCGTCGAGAAACAGGCAGCCGAACAGCTCGTGCGGTTCGTGGCGCAGGCGCGCCTTGAGGTAATCGCGTACCGCCTGCGGCGATTCCAGCGCCGAATCGCGGCGCAGCCGTTCGGCCAGGTGCCGGCGCCCCATCTCCAGCACGGCCTGCAACTGGGCGAACTTGGCCGGCCCAAGCCCCAGGTGTGCGCTGAACTGATCGAGATCCGCCTCCAGCAACGCGCGCAGGCTGCCGAACTCGGCGAGCAGGTAGCGCGCCAGGTCCACCGCGCTCTTTCCGGCGACGCCGGTGCGCAGGAATATCGCCAGCAATTCGGCATCGGAAAGCGCCGCAGCGCCCTGTTCGAGAAGCTTCTCCCGCGGCCGCTCCGCCGCCGGCCAGTCACGTATGCTCATGTCATCTCCCTGTCGAGCAGGCCCACTATTCCGTTGTGGGCGCTGTGCTATCTTAGCCCGTCATTTTTCCGGGGTACCGGGCGACTTCTGACCTGGTTCTCACTCCGGACATCCCTACCAGATAACAAGGCAGGCCTATGCAGCGGCTGTATCGTAAACGCATCGTCCTGGGCGTCGGCGGCGGCATCGCCGCCTACAAGAGCGCCGAACTGGTCCGTCGCCTGCGCGACCATGGCGCCGAAGTCCGGGTGGTGATGACCCAGGGCGGGCGCGAGTTCATCACCCCCCTCACGCTGCAGGCGCTCTCCGGCCATCCCGTCCACCTGGACCTGCTCGACCCGGCGGCCGAAGCCGCCATGGGCCATATCGAACTGGCCCGCTGGGCCGACCTGGCGCTGATCGCGCCGGCCACTGCAGACCTTATGGCGCGTCTGGCCCAGGGCGTCGCCGATGACCTGCTGACCACCCTGGTGCTGGCCACCAACGCGCCGGTCGCCTTGGCACCGGCCATGAACCAGGCCATGTGGGCCGACCCGGCTACCCAGGCCAATCGCGAGCTGCTGCTGGCACGTGGCATTCGCCTGTTCGGACCCGGCTCCGGCAGCCAGGCCTGCGGCGACATCGGCATGGGGCGCATGCTCGAAGCCGAGGAGCTGGCGCGCGCCGCCGCCGACTGCTTCGAGACCGGCATGCTGACCGGCAGGCACCTGCTGATCACCGCCGGCCCCACCCAGGAAAACATCGACCCGGTGCGCTACATCACCAACCACAGCTCGGGAAAGATGGGTTTCGCCCTCGCCGAGGCCGCTGCCGAAGCCGGCGCGCGGGTCACCCTGGTGACCGGCCCGGTGTTCCTGCCCACTCCCGATCGCGTGCAGCGCATCGACGTCGTCAGTGCCCGTGACATGCTCGCGGCCTGCGAAGCGGCGATGCCCTGCGACATCCTCATCGCCGCAGCAGCCGTCGCCGATTACCGTCCGGAAGTGGTGGCCCCCCATAAACTGAAGAAAGACCCCAGCACTGGCGATGGCCTGCTGCTGCAGATGGTGCGCAACCCGGACATCCTCGCCACGCTAGCCAGCCGCACGGACCGTCCGTTCTGCGTCGGTTTCGCCGCAGAAACCGAGAATCTGCTGGCGTACGCCACGCGCAAGCTGCGCGACAAGAACCTCGACCTGATCGTCGCCAACGACGTGGCCAACCCCAGCATCGGCTTCAACAGCGAAGACAACGCCGTCAGCGTGATCGACCGCCAGCAACACGAAACCCGCTTCGGCCAGGCCAGCAAGGGACATATCGCCCGCGCGCTGGTGGCCTTTATCGCCGACCGCTACAAAGAGTCCTGACATGCACGCACTTCAAGCCAAGATTCTCGACCCTCGCCTCGGCCAGGACTTCCCCCTTCCCGAATATGCGACACCGGGCTCCGCCGGTCTCGATCTACGCGCCATGCTGCAGCAGGACGCCGTGCTTGAGCCGGGCCAGACGCTGCTGATTCCCACTGGCCTGGCCATCCACATCGGCGACCCGGGACTCGCGGCCCTGATCCTGCCGCGCTCGGGGCTGGGCCATAAGCACGGCATCGTGCTCGGCAACCTGGTCGGGCTGATCGACTCCGACTACCAGGGCGAGCTGATGGTGTCGTGCTGGAACCGTGGCCAGAGCGCCTTCACCATCGCTGTCGGCGAGCGCATTGCGCAGCTGATGCTGGTACCGGTGGTCCAGGCTCGCTTCGAACTGGTCGACAGCTTCGACAGCAGCGACCGCGGCGCTGGCGGCTTCGGACACTCCGGCAGCCACTGAGTCGCTGCGCACCGCTTACCTTTCAGGATGATTCGAGGAGCTTCATGGCACTCTTCAAGCGCACCGCCAAGGATTCAGGCGTTCTGAACCCGGCCGAGACCCGCAGCAAGCGCGGCGGTTTCACCCTCAAGCCATTACTGGGTGGCCTCGCAGCCAGCCTGATCGGGCTGGGTGCGGCTGCCGCGCTGATCTGGTTCGGCCTGCAGGCCGCCCAGCAGCAGCAACAGACCCAGCTCGCCGACGCCTGGAGCCAGAGCCAGGCCAGCGCATTGCAGCAGGCGCTGCGCCAGCTGCGTGCCGATGCCCAGAAAACGGTGGAACAGCAACGCCTGGTGGACGTCGTCCGTGCTGACACCGAGCTCAGACGCGAAGCCGAACGGCGCCTGCGGGAATTGCCCGGCGTGGTCGACGCGCATCTCAATCCACGCGGCAGGGTAGTGCCGGACACCAGCCGCCCGGGCCCGCTGAACTTCGCTGCGCTCGATCTACTGCAGCGGGTCGAAGCAGGCCAGTCGGCCGCTCCTGAAGCCTACAAGGTCGACAACCGCTGGCTGCTCTACAGTGCGATTGCGCTGCGCGCCGAGGGTGAGCAGGCGATTCGCGGCACGTTGCTGCTGGTCAGCGACCTCCAGCATCTGCTCGCGACACTCCCGGTGCTGCCCGACGACGCGGGCCAGCTGCGGCTGACCCAGCAGTTCTCCGGCGCACCCGAACAGCTGCTGCTGCAGCGCGGCACCGCGGCGGACAGTGCTTCGGCACTGACCCTCGCCAGTGGCAACGCCAACTGGAAGCTGACCTACCTGCCCGGCGCTATCGATCAGCCGACCCTCATGCCGCTGCTCCTGCTTGCAGCCGCCCTGGCGGCGCTGGCCGGCATGCTGATCGGCCTGCAACTGGTACTCGGCAGCCAGCAGCGCAAGCTGCGCCAGGACGTGTTGCAGATCAGCCGGCTGCTACAGGAACTCTCCACCGGCAAGACCATCCAATTACCGGCCTTGAGCCTGCCGGTACTCGACGCACTGGCAAGGAACATGGTCCGACTGCCCATCCGCCCCGCCGGATCGGCCCCGACTCAGGCACCTGCCGCGGCCCCCGCCGTTCGGCCCGCCAAACCTACCGAGTACGTCGCTCCGCCCTTGCCGGAGACCGATATTCTCGACATCGATATTCTCGACGAGGACCAGGACATCTTCGGCCTCGACACCAAGGAGCGAGAAACCGCAATGAGCAGCGCCAAAGCCCCGAATTTGCCCGCCAGTATCTTCCGCGCCTACGACATCCGTGGTGTCGTCGGCGAAAGCCTGACCACCGAAACCGCCTACTGGATCGGCCGCGCCATCGGGTCCGAGAGCCTCGCCAAGGGTGAGCCCAACGTCTCGGTTGGCCGCGACGGTCGCCTGTCCGGCCCGGAGCTGGTCCAGCACTTGATCCAGGGCCTGCTCGACAGCGGCTGCGACGTCAGCGACATCGGTATGGTGCCGACCCCGGTGCTCTACTACGCGGCCAACATTCTCGCCGGCAAATCTGGGGTGATGCTCACCGGCAGTCACAACCCGCCGGACTACAACGGCTTCAAGATCGTCATCGCCGGCGACACCCTGGCCAACGAGCAGATTCAGGTACTGCGCAAACGGATCGAGAGCAACGACCTGTCCAGCGGTGTCGGCAAGGTCGAACAGGTCGATGTACTGGAGCGCTATTTCCAGCAGATCCGCGGCGACATCGCCATGGCCCGGCCGATGAAGGTGGTGGTCGACTGTGGCAACGGGGTTGCCGGCGTCATTGCGCCCCAGCTCATCGAGGCGCTGGGCTGCAAGGTGATCCCGCTGTACTGCGAGGTAGACGGCAACTTCCCCAATCACCATCCAGATCCGGGCAAGCCGGAAAACCTGGTCGACCTGATCGCCAAGGTGAAATCCGAGAAGGCCGACCTGGGCCTGGCCTTCGACGGCGACGGCGACCGCGTTGGCGTGGTGACCAACGCCGGCACCATGATCTATCCGGACCGCCTGCTGATGCTGTTCGCCAAGGATGTGGTCTCGCGCAACCCCGGAGCCGACATCATCTTCGACGTCAAATGCACCCGCCGCCTGACCCCGCTGATCAGCGGCTACGGTGGCCGCCCGGTGATGTGGAAGACCGGCCATTCGCTGATCAAGAAGAAGATGAAGGAATCCGGCGCATTGCTGGCCGGCGAGATGAGCGGCCACATCTTCTTCAAGGAACGCTGGTTCGGCTTCGACGACGGCATCTACAGTGCTGCACGCCTGCTGGAAATCCTCAGCCAGGACAAGCGCGACGCCGAACAGGTGTTCGCCGCGTTCCCCGGCGATATCTCGACGCCGGAGATCAACATCACGGTGACAGAGGAAAGCAAATTCACCATCATGGACGCCCTGCAACGTGACGCTCAGTGGGGCGAAGCCAACCTGATCACCCTCGACGGTGTGCGGGTCGACTATCCCAAGGGCTGGGGCCTGATCCGCGCCTCCAACACCACCCCGGTGCTGGTACTGCGCTTCGAGGCCGACAGCGAAGAAGAGCTCAGCCGCATCCAGGACGTCTTCCGCGGCCAGCTGCTCAGCGTTGCACCCGACCTCAAACTGCCGTTCTGATTTTGCGGAGTCCTGCATGACCCTCAGCCGTGAAGCTGCCACCCAATTCGCCAAGGTCCTGTCCGAAGCGCTGCCCTACATCCGCCGATTCGTCGGCAAGACGCTGGTCATCAAGTACGGCGGCAACGCGATGGAGAGCGAGGAGCTGAAGACCGGCTTCGCCCGCGACATCGTGCTGATGAAGGCGGTGGGCATCAACCCGGTGGTGGTGCACGGCGGCGGCCCGCAGATCGGCGATCTGCTCAAGCGCCTGAACATCGAAAGCCACTTCATCGACGGCATGCGGGTCACCGACAGCCAGACCATGGATGTGGTGGAGATGGTCCTCGGCGGCCAGGTCAACAAGAGCATTGTCAGCCTGATCAACCAGCATGGCGGCAGCGCCATCGGCCTGACCGGCAAGGATGCCGGCCTGATCCGCGCCAGGAAGCTCAAGGCGACCCGTCAGACGCCGGAGATGACCAAGCCGGAAATCATCGACATCGGCCATGTCGGCGAGGTTACCGGCGTCAACGCCGAGCTGCTGGAAATGCTGGTGCAGGGCAACTTCATCCCGGTCATCGCGCCGATCGGCGTAGGCGAGAACGGCGAGTCGTACAACATCAACGCCGACCTGGTTGCCGGCAAGGTGGCCGAGGCGCTGAAGGCCGAGAAGCTGATGCTGCTGACCAACATCGCCGGCCTGATGGACAAGCAGGGCAACGTGCTGACCGGCCTGTCCACCGCCCAGGTCGACGCACTGATCGCCGATGGCACCATCTACGGCGGCATGCTGCCGAAGATCCGCTGTGCACTGGAGGCGGTGCAGGGGGGCGTCAACAGCGCCCATATCATCGACGGTCGCGTGCCCAACGCGGTGTTGCTGGAGATCTTCACCGATGTCGGCGTCGGCACACTGATCACCAACAGTCAGGGTTGAAGCAGACGCAAAAGAAAA
>NZ_JACBXH010000022.1:0-66785 GCF_041381355.1 Pseudomonas sp. LM13 | reverse complement strand
GGGCATAAAAAGAGGACAGATTATTTTCTGCTGCCGGCTCGCCGTTCCGCGTTCCCCGCCACGCTTTCCTTGGCCCCACCGACAGGTTTCGCCTTGCACGGCGAGTCACTTTCTCTTGTCTGGCCAAGAGAAAGTAACCAAAGAGAAGGCCACCCCGGCATCCGGGTCTGGCCTGCGGCCAGACTTCCCTCGCTCCGGCGCTGCTCCGGGGGCCGGCTTACAAGGGCCATCCTTGGCCCTTTAAGCCTCTCGCCGCATCCATGCGGCTCGTCCCCCTACGCAACACCTCCACTCGGCCTCCTGACAGGGATCGGAGTCCGAGTCGCCCGGAGGTTCGAGCGTCACTTGTTTGGTTTTTTTGCAGGGTATCAAGCGACACCAACCGCCCCTTCAGGAGGGTGAGCGGAATCGCCGTGGAAGGGGTTGAGCGGCATGGATGCCGCGAGAGCCGCGATGGGCCAGGGATGGCCCTTCGCGGCGTGCCCCTGGAATGGCGATGGAGCGAACGCACCCGGAGCGAAGCGCAGGGCCGCATGCAGGGGCAAGACCTTTTGGTTCCTTTTGGGGCGACTGCCAAAAGGAACCCGCCCAGCAGGGCGGAACCAATGCGCCAAGCAACTCGTCCATTTCTAGCTCTACAATTCACTCTCAAGCGAAGCCACCTGAATCCCACACTGAAGTGCTCGCTTACGAATGTAATGCAGAAACCGATACACGCCGTCCAGCTGCGTACGAAGAAGACTCCTAACGCCTCCCCCGTGGATCAAATTGGCATCCCTACATTCTTTGTCCCACAACGGCCTCTCGCACATAGCGCCCATATAGGCAAACTCACTGGCGAAAACTAGCGCGACCGGCTGTATGGGAGCGTCAAAGATGGCACCCACACGCTCCCAATCCTTGTCCTTGCCTTTCTTGGTTAGCCAGTTGTATAGGCTGTCTTCATCAAGCGTTTTGAACGGGCCGCGCTCCAAGAGCGCCACTTCGCCGAACAGCGCCTTAAGGCCTTCAAACAACCTCGCCGCAATAAAGCGATCCAGAGCCGTCTGCGACTCGACCATAAATGCGTACATCTCACGCTGATCCATGTCCGGCAGGCTCATGGCGTAGCTATCAAGAGTCATGACTTTTCTCCAAGCCTTGGGTTTCTCCAACCGTTTTAAAACGAGGAGGTATTCGTCAAAAGCGTTTCGTATGCCGCCAGCCGGCGCCTTTTCAGCGCAGTTCTCAGCCCACCGAACCAGCGATGGGAAATACGGAACATGATGGAAAGGTATTTCTACGCTCAGGTCGTCCTGAATATCTGGAAGATCAGGATGAGGCTTGCAGCCAGCGAAACCCTTCCAGCGCAGTATATTTCCAATGAGTGCAAACCCCGCCAGGCTCTCGGACTTCTTGCTCGGATTGGTACGTTTGGCGCTCAGGTAAATCACCGCTATCCGTTTGGATACATCCGGCTCACCGCCAAATAACTTTCTCTGCACGCAACCTATATAGCGACTGATCTGGTAGCGCTGATCTGTTGCGTAGACCTTATTCTCGATGACAAGCGCGTGCTCACCGTCATGTACCAAGATGTCAATACTGTCCTTTTCTCTAATGATCGTGGCGCGATCGGGATCAATGAAGTTTCGGAGTCCGGCCGGTAACTCTTTGAGGAAAAGTTTGAGAAATACATTGCCCTGATAATGCGCGCCCTTCGGATTAAGCATGGAGCAGAGGAAGCGTGAATGAAGCGTCACTTCGTTTGACGGCTTCAACATTGATGTAATCAGGCTGTAGTCATGCATCCCTTCTTTAATCTGCTGCTGCTTGTTGGCATTCAAACTCTGGTAATGCTTAAGGCAACGTTTCGCCAGCTCTTCCATGCCGCGTCCTTGTGGTCCGCTGTTAGTGAGCGCGCACTATAGGGCATGACGGAAACATTGCCATCATTTAGCCATCTATCAATTCGCGACACCGGTGCAGCCATCGCGAGGCCGACCGAAGCAGCTGCGATTGCTAGACGTTTTAGAGACATCACCCCACCACCTCACACAACCCACCCGGCACCTTCATCACCCACTCCCTCACCGCCCGAACTGTCGGGTCATCCCGACGGCTCTCGGGATATACGAGATGAAACGGCTTGCCCTCCATCTCCGGCCCGAACGGTTGCACCAGCCGCCCGTCCCTCAGTTCGTCCTCGATCAACTGACGGCTCATCAACGCCACGCCCTGCGCGCCGATGGCGGCGGAGATGGCGTGGGTCTCATCGGAGAAGACCAGCCCGGCGCTGACGTCCAGCCCCGGCACGTTGGCGAGCTTCTGCCACGATGCCCAATGGATTGGGGCCGAGGCGGCGCGCTGGGCCTGGAAGTGAATCAACGGGTGTTTGGGCAGCTCGGCGATATCCCGCAAGCCGAGGTGCGGACTGCAGACCGGGACGAAGGTGTTGTCGAACAGCTTCTCCGCCACCAGCCCGGGCCAGCGGCCGTCGCCGTAGCGGATGGCGATATCCGCCGTGACGCCATCCAGCGCCACCGGTTCATGGGAGGTGTGAAAGCGCAGATCGATATCCGGATGCGAGTCACGCAACAGGCAGACCCAGGGCACCAGCCAGCGCACCGCGATGGCCGGTGTGGTGCTGAGGGTGATCGCCTGGCGGCAAGGCTTCGCGCTCAGGCGTTCGACCGTGGCGCTGATGCTGTCGAACGCGGCTTCCAGCGTCTGCTGCAGCTCTCGTCCCGGGTCGGTCAGCTCCAGCTTGCGCGGTTTGCGCAGAAACAGCGCGACGCCGAGCGAATCCTCCAGCGAACGAATCTGGTGGCTGATCGCCGTGGCGGTGACGGATAGCTCTTCCGCAGCCTGCTTGGCACTTTCGTGGCGGGCGGCAGCTTCGAAGGCGCGCAAGGCGGATAGCGAGGGTAACCAACGGTGCGCCATGGCTGAGTTTTCCTCATCTGTATCTGGAAGAAATCGTCGTTTGTCGCCTGTAGAGCCTAACCCTAGGCTGACTCTGCCGCGAATGACAGATGAATTCTTTTACAGAGGAGATTCGCCATGACGCACCTTCTGCACCTCGATGCCAGCGCCCGCCCCGGCCTCGCCGGCAAGGACGAGCATGGCTCCCATAGCCGCAACCTCAGCCAACGCTTCGTCAGCCAATGGCTGGCCCGTCGCCCGCAGGATGGCGTGACCTACCGGGACATCGGCCAGAACCCGCCCTCCTTCGTCAGCCATGACTGGATCGCCTCGGCCTTCACGCCAGAGGAGCGTCAGCAACCCTGGATGAAGGATACCCTGGCCGAAAGCGACAGGCTGGTCGACGAACTGTTGGCCGCCGATGTGCTGGTCATCGGCACGCCGCTCTACAACTTCGGCATGCCGGCGGCGCTCAAGGCCTGGATCGATCAGGTGGTACGGCTGAACCGCACGGTCGGCATGGACGAGAGCAACCCGCTCGATCCCTACGTGCCCATGCTGGCGGAGCGGGAGCGGCACGCGATCATCCTTACCGCCCGGGGCGGCGTAGGCTTCGGCCCCGGCGGCGCGATGGCGCACATGAACCATCTGGAGCCGAACCTGGCGACCGCGCTGGGTTTCATCGGCATCACCCGCATCCATCAGATCGCCATCGAAGGGCAGGAAATCGGTGGCGAGCTGCTGGCCAGTTCGGTAGCCGAGGCGCTGCGTCAGGTCGATGCGCTGGTCAGCACGCTCCAGGCAACGGTCGAGGCACCCTTGCCTGACGCTCACCGGCAGGCGGAGTGCGCTACGGTGTAGCGGGCCATGCGTGGAAAGCATTCCGTTTTCCACGCTACGCTCTACGGCCGACACGGGTGAAGACAGTGGAGCACGCATGGCGACCGATAACAGCTTCATGCAATACGTGGCCGAACAGATCGACCTTGGCGGCAGGCTGAGTTACCGGAAGATGTTCGGCGAGTACGCCGTCTACCTGGATGAAAAGGTCGTCGCGCTGGTCTGCGACAACAGCCTGTTCATCAAACCCACCCCGGCGTCCGCAGCGCTTGCGCCGCAGTTGCCGCAGCGGCCGCCCTACCCTGGCGCAAAGCTGTATCCGGTGGCCGACGAGCTATTGGACGATGCCGACGTGCTGCGCCGCCTGGTGATCGAGACGGCGCAGCACTTGCCGGTGCCCGCACTGCGCAAGCCGAGGAAGAGAAAGCCAGATACGGCTGCCCCGTAGCGGCAGACTGCATCGTTCGTAGCATCGATCGCCCTGCGGCTTCACCTGGCCAGTCGCATACCGCCCGGTACAATGCGCCATTTTTCGTACCGCCCCGGAGCACCGCCATGTTCACCCTCACCCACCTCGACACCCCGCCGCCGGAATCGCTGAAAAGCCAGGTGCTACAGATGGTGGTGGATTATCTCGGCGACATCAGCCCGGTCTCGCTGCAGCCCAGCAACCCGCTGTATCAGCTGTATCAGTACGTGGTGGGTTTCGAGGTGCACCGCTACCTGGACAGCATGGACGGTGCGCAAGCCGGCAAGCCTGAACTGATCATGGCGCTGGATGCGGACGATCCGGCAGTCCTGCTCGGTTTCGCGCTGTACCTGCCCTATCTGGATGAACCCGGCGCCTGTGCGCTGGTTTATCTGGCAGTTGATGCCGACCATCGCCGCCAAGGCATCGGTCGGGCCATGGTCGACGCGATGGTGGCGCGCTATCCCCATGCCGAAGTGGCCTGCGTAGCGAGCAAGGTGCCCTATTTCCAGAAGCTCGGCTTTCAGCCACTGGCGGCGCGCGGCCCGCAGGTAGTGATGAATACGCGAAACGAGGCTTCGAACGGTGCGGTGGCGGTGCAGGATCTGGAGCCGATCTTCCAGTCCAAGGAAGTCCGGCAGATCTACAGCTACCTGGTGCAGCAGAACGGCCGCAAGGCGATGAGCGAGGCGGAGAAACAGCGCGACCGGCTGCTCGATCAGTTGGCACAGCAGGCCAGTCATCTGATCGATGCCCACACCTCGGCCAAGCGCCTGCATTGACTGCCCCGCCAAACTCGCCGCGGGCGCGATCTGCTGATCAGCGCTTCACGCAGACGAATAGCGCGTTCCCGGATGCCTGGTCCCAGGGCACGATCTTTTCGTAGTCGTGCTCGAGCACATGCACCTCGAAGTACTGCTCCAGCAGCGCGCGCAACTCGGCAAAACTCACCGCCACCATCCTGTGTTCGTCGATCCATACCTGGCTTTGATCCGCCGCGGTTCTGCCGATGCGCAACTTCAGCAGTTGCTGCTCCCCTTCACCCGAGTAGTGCCAACCCGAGCTGAAGGTGAACAGGCCGTCCGCATGCCGGGCCGTGTGCGAGACGAATGACGCGTTGTCGATCCGGCGCTTGTCCACGGCGTTGAAGCAGAACAGCCCGCCCGGGGCCAACGCGGCATGCGCGCTGGCGATGCACGCCGCGAGCCTGGCCAGCCCGGCGCTGTAGTGGATGGAGTAAAGAAAGCAGGTGATCAGATCGGCCGGCTGCTTGACCGCAAAGCCACACATGTCCTGCAGGGAAAATTGCGCTTCCGGGCAGCGCGCGGCGGCTCTGTCCAGCATCGGCTGATTGATGTCGAGCCCGCCGCTGGTATAGCCGGCATCTATGAAATGGCGGACGTGCGGACCAGTGCCGCAGGCCAGGTCCAGATGCCTAGTCCCGCCGTTGCCGAACAGCTGCTGCAATCGCTGGACACAGTGGCTTTGAGCCCTGTAGTCGATGTCCGCGCACATGAGGTCGTAGTAACCCGACAAGTCGGTATAGAGAGCATCGCCGGGCATGATGACCTGATGTGTGAGGGGGGCTTCAGCGGGCGCGCATCATATCTCAACCACACCTCTGTGTAGCGGCCAGGCGCAATGCGGGACATTCACCGTCCGGTGGCGGATCGCTTGGTCCCCCTCGGGGTGCCCTGACGCTCCACCACCATAGGACCGGATGGCGCTCGGTCACTCGTCCGGAATCTCCACTTCGACCAGCTTCGCCAGAAGCGTCAGCGACTCCTGCCAGCCGAGGTAGCAGGCCTCGGCCGGAATCGCGTCCGGAATGCCTGCCTGGGTGATGTTAAGTTCGGTGCCGCAGGATACCCGGGTGAGCGTCACCGTCACCTCCATCGTGCCCGGCAAGCCCGGATCGTCGAATGTGTCTTCGTAACGGATTCGCTGGTTTTCCAGCAGCTCCAGGAATTGCCCGGCGAAGCTGTGGCTGGTACCCGTGGAGAAATTCGTGAAGGACATTCTGTAGCGGCCGCCTACCCGCGCGTCGCTCTCGTGCACCTTGCCGGTGAAGCCGTTCGGCGGTAGCCATTTGGCCTTGGCGTCTGGGTCCAGAAAGGCGCGATAGACGCGCTCAGGCGTCGCTCGCAGGACGCGGTGGAGGCGGATGGTGCTGGGCATGGCTGTTCTCCTCTGGTGGCGAATCTGCCTTGATGGCCTTGATAGTCGAACGAAGAACAACGAATTCGACGCAATGCTTGAATTTTCCGCCCACCCACCATCGCCAGCGCCCGCCTTGGACAATCGAGGTCAAGCCGGCTCGTTCGAGGCCATGAGCGTATGCAGGCACAAGTGCTCCATGCTGGCGGCCCAGGCCTGCATGCGATCCGCTTCGAGCTGCACCAGCATGGCGTAGCGGCGGCCGCCCCAGACCGAAAGATGCAGCGCTTCCAGCGTGGCCGCGGTCGGGCGTACCGGAAGATCGGTCGCCGCATCAATGACGCGATGCCAGGCGCCCAAAAGATCCTCGTAGGCCCGACGCTGATGCTTGGGCTCGGCCACCAGCGTTTCCAGTTCGAGCATATCCGGGTGGAACCAGGGCAGCCGTGACTCGACCCCGGCAAGGGTGCGTACCAGTCGCCGGATGCGCTCGGGCCAGGCAAGCGCGGTTGGCGCTACCGCTTGCGCGTCGATGGCCTCGAGCAGCTGCTCAACGCAATAGCGCACGTAGCCCGAGTGCAGCGCGTGCTTGTTGGGAAAGTAGTCGTACAGGGTGCCGATGGCCACGCCGGCTTCGAGGGCAACCGCACGGGTCGTCAATCGAGACCAGCCGTCGCGCTGCCATATCCGAACATAGGTGTCGAAAATCGCCTGAACGGTGGCCTTGGCGCGCTGCTGTGTCGGCCGTTTGAGCGGCTTGGCGCTCGGCAATCGTGTGCTCATGAAATCCGAACCCGGCGGTGAAACGAAAGGGATAGAGTCGAAGCCGTCCATTTGCGAACCCAAGGTGCCATCGATGAGCGTCATCCGCCAGTTGCAGAACAACAAGAAAGACATGCAGCAGACCCGCATTCAGACCCAGGCAATGCCGGAGCTGCAACCCGGCGAAGCCCTGCTGCGTATCAGCCGGCTGGCACTGACCACGAACAATGTCACCTACGCCGCATTCGGCGAGACGCCTCACCTGCGCTATTGGGACTTCTACCCCACCGGCGATGGCGAGTGGTTCCACATGCCGGCGTGGGGCTTCGCCGAAGTCGTGGAGAGTACGGTCGATGGCCTGGCGAAGGGTGAACGCTTCTACGGCTTCTGGCCGATCGCCAGCCATGTTGTCATGCAGCCGGTGCGCGTCTCCGAGCGCGGTTTCTACGACGGCGCCGAGCACCGACTCGAACTCACCTCGGCCTACAACCAGTACCAGCGCATCAACAGCGACGCCGCCTATCGCGCAGAGAGCGAAAACTACCAGATGCTGCTGCGACCACTGTTCATCACCTCGTTCATGCTGGCCGATTTCCTCGACGACAACGCCTTCTTCGGCGCGCGCCAGATCCTGATGTCGAGCGCCTCGAGCAAGACCGCGTACGGCACGGCGTTCTGCGTGCAGGACAACCCGGCGGTGCAGCTGATCGGGCTGACGTCCGCCGGCAATACGGACTTCGTGCAAGGCCTGGGTTGCTACCGACAGGCATTGGGCTACGACCAGCTGGCTTCGCTGGACCCGAGCGTGCCCACGCTCTACATCGACTTCTCCGGCAGCGCCGATCTACGCCGGCAAATCCACAGCCATTTCAAGGATGCGCTGGTATACGACTGCTTCGCCGGGTCAGCCCAGAACCACGAATACAGAAAGACGGACGCAACGCTGGCCGGTCCGCAGCCACAGCCCTACTTCGCGCCCTATCAGATCAAGAAACGCAACGCCGACTGGGGTCCCGCCGAGGTAACCCGCCGCTTCAACGAGGCGCAGCTGGCCTTTATCGCTCAGGTTAGCGATGCGCAGCAGTCCTGGATGCAGGTGAACGAACACGCCGGCCTCGAAGCGGCACAGGCGCTGGCCGAATCCCTGATCAAAGGCGACATCAATCCGCTGGCGGGCCACGCCGTGGTGCTCGACTGACCAGGTAATCGGATAACCACAGCGAGCGCGGCCGGTAGATGCGACTGGCGCATATCGAGCCAATCGCTAGCCTGACTGTCGGGCTTTCTTTGCGGGGAACGATCATGACTGGAGAGGAGATCGCTGATTGCTACCGGGGCTACATCGCCTGTCTGAACGGCAGGCGCTGGGCGGAGCTGGAGCGCTTCGTCGATGACGAGGTGCACTACAACGGCCAGTTCGTCGGGCTGGACGGCTATCGCCAGATGCTGGAGGCCGACGTTCGGGCGATCCCCGACCTGCAGTTCAATATCGGGCTGCTCATCGTCGAACCGCCCCATGTGGCGGCACAGCTGCGGTTCGATTGCACCCCCACAGGCGAGCTGTTTGGCTTTGCGGTGAATGGCAGGCGAGTCGTCTTTACCGAAAACGTCTTCTACGAGTTCCTCGAGGGAAAGATCCGCAATGTGTGGTCGGTGATCGACAAGAAGGCAGTTGGCGATCAGCTCTGAGGACGATGACAGCTCGCATCCCATGTGGGCGAAGACAAACGCGTGGTAATCGCGCCCGTTCATTTTTCCGCTTCGGCACGCACCGCACGTCATGACCCTTCGTTGGTTCCACGGCTTTCGCTGACGCGACACGGAAGTCGCTCAAGCGCCCGCACGCTTCGCCGATATCGGAAGCACAACTAGATCGATTGGATGCCCTGCATGTTTAGTAGCCGCTTGAAAAAGGATTTGGAAGCCAAGGACGCCGAGCTGGCGATCCTGCGCCAGCTCATGGGCAAGATGAACAGTGACATGCTCTCGCTCACGCTGGATGCAGATTCCAGGATCTGCGCGTTCAATGATCTATTCGCCCGTACCTTGGGTTACTCGCACGGGCAACTCCAGGGCCGACCTCTGGCCGAGATCGTTCCGCCCTATGTGAAGAACCTGCCCTGCTTTCACAACTTTCGCGCCGCCGTGGCCAAGCTCGAGCCGATCAGCGATGACTATCGCTACCTGCGAGCCGATGGCAGCCTCGCCTGGCTGAAGATCCACTGGTATCCCATCGCATCCGCCGACGGAAAGCTTTCGCATATTCAGGGCTTCGGCAGCGACATCAGCAAGGCCGTATACCGGGCGAAGGAGAACGAGGCATTCATCAGCGCCCTGCTGCGCTCGACCGCGGTGATCCAGTTCAATCTGGACGGAACGGTGGTCACGGCCAACGAGCAGTTTCTCCAGACCATGGGTTATTCGCTCGCGGAGCTCAAAGGCAAGCACCACAGCTTGTTCTGCACGCCGGAAGATGCCGCTTCGGCCGATTACAAGGCGTTCTGGCAGAAGCTCAATCGCGGCGAGTACATCGCCGACCGTTTCAGGCGTGTCGACCGCAATGGCCGTGAGGTCTGGCTGGAGGCAACTTACAACCCGGTGCACGACACCGAAGGCAACCTCTACAAGGTGGTCAAGTTCGCCAATGTGGTGACCGATCAGGTCATGCGTGAAGCCGAGGTGCGACAAGCCGCGGGCGTCGCCTACGACATCTCGCTGCAGACCGACGTCAGTGCCGAGCGCGGCGCCAGTGTGGTGAAGGACACCCTGGTGACCATGCAGAAGATCACCGACCAGGTGCAGTCCGCCACCGATGGCATCGAGGCGCTCGGCAAGCAGTCGCTGCTGATCAGCTCCATCGTCCAGACCATTGGCGGCATTGCCGCACAGACCAACCTGCTGGCCTTGAACGCGGCCATCGAGGCGGCCAGGGCTGGCGACCAGGGTCGCGGTTTCGCGGTGGTGGCCGACGAGGTTCGGCAGCTGGCCGCGCGCACGAGCACCGCTACCGACGAGATCGTCAATGTGGTGCAACAGAACCAGGCGCTGGCCGACGAGGCGGTGCGCAACATGTTCGCCAGCCGCGAACAGGCGGTGCAGGGCCTGGGGCTGGCCAACCAGGCCGGTGCGGTGATCGTCGAGATTCAGGACGCCGCCAAGCAGGTGGTCAGCGCGGTCGAACGGTTCGCCAAGGAACTCTGACGACCTAACGACAGGACACGCCCATAGCCCCTGGGGCTGTTACGGCTGCTCGACGTGCGCGGCAAAGCCGACCTGCCCTGGCGCCACCTCGGCTCTGAGCGTCAGCGCCGGAATATCGTAGTCTCCGCCGTTCTGCTTGCGATAGGCGATGGGCTCAGTGCGCCAGAGGTCGTCCAGGCGTTTGCCCAGCTCGTCGCGGAGTGTGTCGAATCGAGCCTGGTCGATACGGCTGGTGCGGTGCACGAGGAACGGTGGCAGCACATCGAAGCCCGGGTAATGCAGGATGCCGTGATCGATGGGGAACAGCAGGTCCTCGATGGGCCCGTTGATTCCCCGCAGGCTGTAGTGTGATTCCCAGCCGCCGGTAGTCACGATCAGCATGGCGCGTTTGCCGGTCATCGAGCCCTCACCATAGCGGTTGCCCCTGCGCCGGTCCGAATGTTCGCCAACTCCGTAGGCGAACCCGTAGGCATATACCCGGTCGACCCAGCCCTTGAGAATCGCCGGCTCGAGAACCACCAGAGCGGGAATTGCAGGATCAGCGCATCCGCCCAGCGCAGCTTGTCCTGCTCGGCCGCGATATCGGGACTCTGCCGGCCACTGGCGAACGCGCGTCGGGAATCCTCGGAAGCATCGAAACGCGCTTCGGGGTCGCGATCTAGGTTGTCGCCGGCGTCGATCGCGGCCTTCCAGCCCATGCCATACAGGTCGGAAACCTGGACCTGATGGCCAGCCGCCTGCAGACGTTGGACGGCGAATTCCTTCAGTGCGCCATTCAACGAGCGCGGTTCGGGATGGGCATAAACAAGCAGAACATTCATGGGAAACCTCCGTAGCGGGACGGCTGCAGAATGTGGCTTGCCGAGGTATGTTTGAAATGAATAAGCCATATCTCAGGTATTGCCTTGAATAATCTCAGACGCCTCGATCTGAATCTGCTGGTGACCCTGGACGTGTTGCTGGCCGAGCACAATGTCACCCGCGCCGCAGAGCGCCTGAATTTTTCCCAGCCCTCGGTGAGCGTGCACCTGGCCAAGCTGCGCGACATTTTCGACGATCCTCTGCTGATACCTGGGCCGCGAGGCATGCGCCCGACTGCACGCGCAGAAGAATTGCGCGAGCCCCTGCGCCTGGCACTGGAAGCGCTGGAGCAAGCCGTCGCCCCAGCCAGTCCGTTCGACCCTGGCGCCGCGCAGAACGTCTGGCGCATCGCAGCCAGCGACTATGGCGAGTCCGCGATTGTGCTACCCGCTCTGGCCGGCCTGCGGTCCGCCGCACCGAGCACCCGCATAGCCGTGGTCGAGATGCAGCCTTCGCGCATCGCCCGCCAGGCAGAACAGGGTGATATCGACCTCGCCTTGCACACCGTCGATGGTTCGCCGTCCAACCTGCGCCGCCGTGTTCTGTTCACCGAGCGCTACGTGCTGGCCGGCCGTGCCGGGCATCCCCGCCTGCGGCGACGGCCGACGCTAGAGCAGTTCTGCGCGCTGGATCAGGTGATCGTCTCGCCGGATGGCGGCGGCTTTCACGGTGCCACCGACGATGCCCTGGCCACGCATGGCCTGCAACGGCGCGTGGTGCTGTCGGTGCCGCATTTCCTGTTCCTGCGCTCGGTGCTGGAAAGCACTGACCTGGTGGCCATGCTGCCCGAAAGGCTGGTTGAGGGCGCCGCCCTGCAGGTCGTCGAGGCGCCGCTGGAGATTCCCGGCTACGAAATGGCCATGCTCTGGCATGAGCGCGCCCACCGCGACCCGGCCCATCAATGGCTGCGCGAGCAGATCGCTAATGCGGTATAGCCGCCTTACCAGGTAACTGCCGGCCGGGATGCAGCGGCGTGAAAACCGATGTGGCGCTGCGGCGGCGCCTGAGGCGCCGCCGCCCTTATTACGCCGAGAGCTTCTGGCTGAAGTTGTCGGCCGGCTTGCCGATGTCGAGCCGGTCGGCGTTCATCACCTTGTCCCAGGCCTTGACGAAGTCGTGGACGAACTTCTCGTTGCCATCGGCCATGCCGTACACCTCGGCCTGGGCACGCAGTTCCGACTGCGAGCCGAACATGAGGTCGACGCGGGTGGCCGTCCAGGTGGGCTGGCGAGTCTTGCGGTCCAGGCCCTGGAAGCGGTTCTTGTGCTCGGTGGCGGTCCACTCGTTCTTCATGTCCAGCAGGTTGACGAAGAAGTCGTTGGACAGCACGCCGACGCGCTGGGTGAACACGCCTTCCTGGCTACCACCGGCGTTGGTGCCCAGCACGCGCATGCCGCCAACCAGCACGGTCATCTCCGGTGCGCTCAGGCGCAGCAGGTGCGCCTTGTCCACCAGCGCTTCCTCCGGCGCCATGAAGCTGGACTCGTGGTAGTAGTTGCGGAAGCCATCGGCCGCCGGGCGTAGCGCTTCGAAGGACTGCGCGTCGGTCCACTCCTCCTCGGCATCCATCCGACCTGGCGTGAACGGCACGCTGACGTCCACGCCGCCGTCCTTCGCCGCCTTCTCGACCGCCGCACAACCGGCTAGCACGATCAGGTCCGCCATGGAGACCTTCTTGCCACCGCTGGCCGAAGCGTTGAACGCGTTCTGGATCTCGCTGAGCTTCTCCAACACCTTGGCCAGCAGTGGCGGGTTGTTGATTTCCCAGTCCTTCTGCGGGGCGAAGCGGATGCGTGCACCGTTGGCGCCGCCGCGCTTGTCGGAACCCCGGTAGGTCGACGCCGAAGCCCAGGCCACCGACACCAGGTCGGAGACGGAAAAGCCCATCCCCAACAGCTTTTGCTTCAGTGCGGCGATGTCGCCCTCGTCGATCAGCGGATGGTCGCACTCGGGAATCGGGTCCTGCCAGATCAGCGGCTCCTTCGGCACCAGCGGGCCGAGGTAGCGGCCGATGGGGCCCATGTCGCGGTGGGTCAGCTTGAACCAGGCCTTGGCGAAGGCGTCGGCGAACTCGTCCGGGTTTTCCAGGAAGTGCCGGGAGATCTTCTCGTACTCAGGATCGAAGCGCAGCGACAGGTCCGTGGTCAGCATGGTTGGCTTGCGCTTCTTGTTCGGGTCGAAGGGGTCCGGAATGATTTCCGGCGCGTCCTTGGCTTCCCATTGGTGCGCGCCGGCCGGGCTTTTGGTCAGCTCCCACTCGAAGTTGAACAGGTTCTCGAAGAAGTAGTTGGACCAGCGCGTCGGGGTCTGGCTCCAGATCACTTCCAGGCCGGAGGTGATCGCATCGGCGCCGATGCCGGTCTTGAAGCGGCTGCGCCAGCCCAGGCCCTGGTCCTCGATCACCGCGCCTTCCGGTTCCGGCCCCATCAGCGAGGGATCGCCGGCGCCATGAGTCTTGCCGAAGGTATGGCCGCCAGCGATCAGGGCCACGGTCTCGTAATCGTTCATGGCCATGCGCGCGAAGGTTTCACGGATGTCGATGGCCGCGGCCTTCGGGTCCGGGTTGCCGTTGGGGCCTTCCGGATTCACGTAGATCAGCCCCATCTGCACGGCGCCAAGGCCGGGGTGTAGCTGGCGTTCGCCGCTGTAGCGCTCGTCGCCTAGCCAGGTGCCTTCCGGCCCCCAGTAGAGCTCTTCCGGCTCCCAGGTATCGGCACGCCCGCCGCCGAAGCCAAAGGTCTTGAAGCCCATGGATTCCAGCGCGACGTTGCCGGTGAGCACGAACAGGTCGGCCCAGGACAGCTTGCGGCCGTATTTCTGCTTGATCGGCCAGAGCAGGCGCCGTGCCTTGTCGAGCGAGGCATTGTCCGGCCAGCTGTTGAGCGGGGCGAAGCGTTGCTGGCCGCCGCCGGCGCCGCCGCGGCCGTCGGTGATCCGGTAGGTCCCGGCGCTGTGCCAGGCCATGCGGATGAACAGGCCGCCATAGTGGCCGAAATCGGCTGGCCACCAGTCCTGCGAATCGGTCATCACCTTGTGCAGGTCGGCGATCACCGCGTCGAGATCGAGCGAATTGAAGGCGGCGGCGTAGTCGAAATCGCCGCCGTAAGGATTGGAGCGTGGGGAATGCTGGTTGAGCGACGTCAGGCTGAGCGCCTCGGGCCACCAGTCCCGGTTGGTGATGCGCTTGCGTGGCGTGCCGGCACCATGACCGAAGGGGCAACCACCACTCGCACTGTTTTCTCCAGACTCGGCGTTCATCTTCTGTTCCTCACGGCTGGTTATGGTCCAGGTGCGCCCAGGCACCGCTCAGGAAAACGTAGCACCGGGATCGAAGGGCGGATGCGAGCGGAACGCCGGCTTACCCTGTTCCGGTACGGCCGGATGCCGACGCACGTGCGGCAAAGCCCCGATTTAGACGCGTTACCTAGGCCGACAACGTCCCTGTAGCGACGACCATGAAACTTCCCTATCGAGGTGATAGAAGGTCTTTCACCCTGAGCAGGGCCGCATGCGTGGACAACGCTTCGCTTGTTGCTGGAATATGTCCGCCGATCGAGCCAGCCGCCGCCAGCCAGGCCCTTGCATGAAGGGCGGCGACTTCAGCCACCGTGAATTGAACGAGCACAGCATGAAGACACTTTCGACTCTGGGCATTGCCCTCGCCCTTGCCGCACCTGCGGCACATGCGCAGCAATTGCAGGTCACGCTCAACGGGCTGCAGCATGATCGGGGCCAGGTGGCCGTGGCGGTGTATTCCGATGCCAAGAGCTTCCGCAAGGACAACCTGGCCTTCACCGCACGGAAGGCCAAGGCCGAAGCCGGTACCGTGACCGTTACATTCGACGATGTGCCGCCCGGCCGCTACGCCGTACTGGCCTATCACGACGAGAACGACAACGGTCGGCTGGACCTGCGCTTCGGCATGTTCCCCACCGAAGGCTACGGACTATCGAACAACCCAAAGGTGATGGGTCCACCGTCCTACGAGGACAGCGCCTTCGCGGTGACCGCCGACGGTCCCGCACAGATTGAGCTGAAGATGCGCTACTAGCGACCGTCGACTCGGCCCCGACTCGCCGCCAACGGCTCGCGGTCAAACGCGGCGATGGCTCAGCGACAATTACCGGCACAACCGCCGCGCGCACAGGCTGGGGCTTCCGGATTCTTCAGCACTCGGCTGTTCACCACCCCGGCGGCGGTCATCAGCCGGGTCACCGGCGCATCGTCTGGAATCGACACATCCTCGGCCAGCGCACAGGCGGCGCGCAGCTCGCCCCAGGTCTTCGGACGCAGGGCCATGGGATGGCGGACTTCATAAACCTGACCGTTGGCTTCGCAGCGATAGTCGTAGGTCGGCATGGTTTTCCCCTCGTTTGTTGCGCAGATCGGCTCAGGGCTCCGTTGCCCGGCCGCGGATGGCGCACGATTGTACGAGCAAATCCGTCCCGCGCTCAGCTCCTGCCGCGCTGCGCCGCGCCGGTCGGCGCCCTCGCCGGCAAAAACTTGCGGACGGTATCCACAAATGGCAACACGATCAGGCTGTAGAGCGTCAGATAGCGGAACAGCAAGTAGGCAACGGCATAGGACACCCCGAGGAAAAGCAGGCCCAGCCGACCGTTGAGGTCGAACAGGCTGCTGAACTGCAGCAGGATGGGGTCAAGAACATAGTGCTGGAACGATTCGGAAACGCCCACGCCCGGCCGCCTCGGAAAAAAGGTGGCGGATTATAGGAGCGTGCGGAACCATTCGTATATGCGAACGCTTATCAGACAAAAGTTGCAGACGACTTGCTCGTCTCGGCGCGGTTACCCATCAGCACGCGGCAATGGAAACAGCCCCGCCGTAGCGGGGCTGCGGGTGATTCGACAGGGAGCGCCGTCCTTCCAAGAAACGCGAACAGCGCTTACTTGCTCATCACCAGGGCAAAGCCCACCAGGATGCCCGCCAGGGCTATCAGCCAGCCGATCCGGTGGGCGCGATTCTTTTCTGCTTGCCGGACGGGGTCGACGGGCTTCTTCTTTCTCACGATGGGGCTGCCTCCGTTGAACACTGCTGCTGCGCAGCGCGCCTTTTTAGGCTGGGCAGCGCCAATTGTCCAGTCGGGGTGCCATGCGTCGAGCAGCCTGGCCGAGGATTATCCGAGCGGGCTTTGACCCGGATTCGCTTCTTCGCCGGAGTCGTCATCCGGCTCGGTATCGTTCTCGCCCGAATCCGGAACATCGCCGTATTCGTCATAGTCCGGCGGCGTCAGGCCGTCCTTGAGCGGGTCGTCTGGGTCGATCATGGCAATGGGCCTTTGCTGGTGGCGTGTACATAGCCCTTGGAGCCGCCGATCGCGCCAGAGGTTCGCCAGAACCGGCAACACTCATCCATCAATCGGCCGCCGACAGCGCTTCGATGATCCGGCACTCGCGGACCGACGACTCGCTGCAGCCCGCCAGGCGCTGCAGCTCCGCTTCGAGCCGCTGCAGGTCGGCGATGCGCTGACGTACCTGCACCAGATGCGTCTGTACCAGGCGATCGACGTCGGTGCAGGCATGTCCCGGCTGGTCGGCCAGCTCGACCAGGGTGCGGATTTCGTCGAGGGAAAACCCGAGCTCCCGCCCGCGCTTGATGAAGCGCAATCGGGCCGCGTCCTGCTCACTGTAGGTGCGGTAGCCGGACGACGTCCGCGCCGGCGCCGCGAGCAGCCCGATGCGCTCGTAGTAGCGGATGGTTTCCACGTTCACCGCGGTGGCCTGACTGAGCTTGCCGATGGTTAGAGGCATGACTTGACCCTGTAGCTGCTACAGGGTTTAGCGTATCGCCATCGACATTTCGAGGCGACGTTCATGGCAGGAAATTGCTGCAACAGTGGTTGCGCCAGCGCAGCGGTGCGCGGGCGTTATCGGCGGGTTCTCTGGATCGCGCTGCTGATCAACCTGGCGATGTTCGCTGTCGAGATCGGCGCAGGCGTGCGCTCGGGATCGGTATCGCTGCTGGCCGATTCGCTGGATTTCTTCGGCGATGCGGCCAACTACGGTGTCAGCCTGTTCGTGTTGGGCCTTGGCGTGGTGATGCGCGCGCGAGCGTCGCTGGCCAAGGCGCTGACCATGGGTCTGTTCGGCGTGTTCATCCTGGTGGTCGCGATCGACAACTTCATCGATGCCAGCGTGCCGCAGGCCACGACCATGGGCATCGTCGGCACGATCGCGCTGCTGGCCAACGTCGCCGTGGCGCTCATGCTCTATGCCTACCGTGAAGGCGACAGCAACATGCGCAGCGTCTGGCTGTGCAGCCGCAACGATGCGCTGGGCAATATCGCCGTGATGCTCGCGGCGCTGGGTGTGTTCGGCACCGGCGCGGGCTGGCCGGACCTGATCGTGGCCAGCATCATGGCGCTGCTATCGATCAGCGCCGCCGTGCAGATCACCCGCCACGCCCTCGACGAACTGCGCACCGAACGATTGGCCGCCAGCGAACTGGAGCGAGGTGCCTGATCGCTGGCGTCACGACCCTCTATAGATCGCTCTACGGCCGGTTGCGCTCGCGAAGGAACGCCACCGGCGCCGAGCCGTCGGCGTTCAGCTGGAGGATCTCGCGCGGCCTGCCCTGCTCGTCCAGCACCAACAGGCCGATGCCCGAGCCGTTCCATAGCCGTTCGCCGGCCTGACTGCGGTCCGGTACGCGCGGCACGACTTCCAGCCGACGGCGCTTGGTCAGCCAGTTCAGTGGCGACCAGGGCGCGTAGAGCCAGCGGTTGAGGCGATCGAACCAGTCCAGCAGGCGCCGCGGAAACTCGTTCTTCACGCCGCTGCTGGTGATCTGCCACAGCTGAGGTGCGGTATCGCGACCGCGAATATGCACTTCGTAGACGAACGAGTAATGCACGTCGCCGGAGAGGACCACGTAGTTACCGGGCGTACGTGAATGGCGGAAGATGTTCATCATCACGTGGGCCGCGCCGCGGTGCGCCATCCAGTTCTCCGCATCGACCAGCAACGGCTGGCCGGCCCAGCTGAACACCCGCTGCACCGCCTCGATCAGCTTGACGCCGAACATCGGCGCCGGCGACACGATCAGCACCGCCGGCTTGTCGAGGATGTTCTGCTGGAATTCGCTCAGCGCCTCCCAATCCATCAGGCCGGACGGTCGACTGAGGTTGCGCTCGCTGCGCCAGCGCCGGGTGCGGGTGTCGAGCACCACCAGCGGCGGCTCGGTCGGAAGTTCATAGCCCCAGCCGTCGAGATGCAGCAGGGTGTCGATGAAGCGGTTCTGCTCGACGCAATCGAGCCAGCCGTCATGCACACTGGCCAACAAGCGCTGCATCTGTTCCAGCAGCGCGACGAATCGCTCCGGCTGGTTGCCCCAGGCCTGGCACAGCAGGTAGGCGATCAGCGCGTTACCGATGATGCGCCGCGAGAACGGGTGCTCATAGGCGGTTTGCTCCCAGCGGGCCGAGAGGTTCCAGTCGTCGGTGATGTCATGGTCGTCGAAGATCATCAGCGACGGCACGTGCGCCAACGCCCGCGCCACCCGCGGCAGGCCCTCGCGGAACTTAAGCAGGCAGCGCTCTTCGCATCGATAGCGCTCGGCGTGCTCTGACTCCAGCGCAGGCATGACCGGCGCGATCAGCGACCAGGGCGTCGGCGACCAGACCAGCAGGTACAGCGCCATGACTTCGGCCAGGCTGATGAGGTGGTTCTGCCCGTTGGCAGTGGTGAACACCGGCTTGTCGACGCCACCGAAGAAGCGCTCGCGCAGCGCCTCGTTGGATTTGAACGCCGGCAGCAGCTGCTCGCGGTGGTAGTAGGTCGCCGGATGCGCCATCAGCTCGTCGCTGTCATCCACCACGGCACCTTCGAGACGCTCGCCGTAGAGGCCGAGACGGCGCACCAGCGCATGGATGGCTACCAGCATCGGTCCGGCGACGTCGTCGGCATAGACCTGATCGCCAGTCATCAGCAGCACGGCCGGGCGCGCCGCCGGATCGTCCAACGCATCGTGCAGCAACTCATCCACGCACAGCAGGCCATCCGCGGCGGCGTGGTGCGGTTTGCGGCAGGAGCCGTGCAGCAGGCGGTCGAGCCGCGACTTGATGACGAAACTCGGCGCTGTCGCATCGCCGTAGAGCAGATGCGGCGCCCAGTCGGCGATGCCCTGCTGCGTTGAGCCGGTGTGGATGAGCAGGTCGTAAGCGATCAGGCAGTCGCTGGGCAACGGCGCCGGTGGCACGGCCTGGATCAGGTGCAGCACTGCATGCTCGCCGATCGCCAGGCGCTGGCAATCCAGTTCTTGCGGCGCTATGTGGCACTGCAGCCCCCCGGCCGGGCTTTCGAGCAGCAGCGAGAGCGTCAGCGATCGCGAAGCGACCAGCCACAACACGATCCGGCCAGGCTCGACCCGACGCAGCAGCGGACCGGCAAGCACGGGCGGGAGGTCATGGGTTGGGGGTATATCGCTCAAGGGTAGACCTGATTACTGGAACGAGGACTCTCTGACAGCGGGCCGCTGCCGAACGCTCCGCGGTGGAACGGCCGCCAGCGTCGTCGATCAGGGCGCACCGAACATCGCCGTCCAGTAGATGGCCGCATCGCTCTGCGGATCGACCGCATAAGCGGCACCAAGCTCGGTGAACTGCGGGTTCATCAGGTTCGCGCAATGCCCTGGGCTGGCCAGCCAACCCTCCAGCACCTTGCGGGCGGTCGGCAGCGCGGCGGCGATATTCTCGCCCACCTGCCTGCCCGTGTAGCCGGCCAGTTCAGCACGATCGCCAGGGGTACGCCCGTCCTCGCCCAGATGGCTGAAGAAATTGCGATTGGCCATCGCGCGGCTGTGCGCTTCGGCCGTGCTACCGAGCGTCTCGTTCCAGCTCAGCGGCCCGGTGGCGGCGAAATCCTGCGTACCGCAGCGCCGGGCCGATGCCCGCGCCGTATTGATCTGTTCCAGCAGTTTCTGCCCTTCGGCCTGCCAGTCGCCGAGGCGACCATCGAGCAGCGGCCGCGCCACCACGATGCGCCAGTCGCGACCTTCGCGGCTGACGCCGATATCGGTGAACTGAGGGTCGAGGATCACCCGGCAGAAGCTTTCGCGCAGCGCCTGCATCGCCGCCTGGGCATCCCGCGGCCCGGACAGCGTGATCGCCTGCACCGTGACCATCGGATAGCCCGCACGGGACAAGGCATCCTGCAGGTCACCGGCGGCACCGACCGGCAGGTTCAGCCGCGAATCGGCCGTGAGTGGCGGCAATTCCTCGCTGGCCTTGCTGCCGCAGCGCTGCACCTCGCCACGGTAGGCATTGATCGACTCGACCAGCCGGGCCTCCTCGGCCGCAGCGGTGCCGGCAACGCAAAGGGTCGCCAGCAGCAGGACGGATGACAGAACACGCATGACAGTTCTCCAGCGATGGCCCTGACGGGACGGCGCGCACCCGGCGCGGAACAGGCGCCATGGTGCGCGACGCGGCCGAGCTTGTCATCACTAGCCGGCACAACGCCAGCGGCTGGGCGCCTTGCCCGGCCTTGGCTATGATCGAACGCCATGAACGATCATCCACCGCTTCGCCAATCCTGCCCGCCCGGCACCTGCACCTGCCGGCGCGACGAACTGCTGGAAACGCCCGGAGCGGACGTGCGCATCCTGCGACTGACCCGTCACGAGGAACGCCGCCTGCTGGAGCGACTCGAGAACCTGCAGAGCCTGGAGGACCTCGAACGACTGCAGCAGCGCATGTTCGATCAGTTGGGCATTCGCGTCAGCGTGAGCCCTGGGCACAACGAAGTGCGCAGCATGCGCGGCATCGCCATCGAGTTCGCCGAGCAACCAGGCCTTTGTCGCAAGACTCGCCCGGCCATCGCGGCCGCCATTCGCCGGGGTCTGGAAACGCATCCGGAAGTCGCCTGGCGCCTGCTCGATGCGCATGACTTGCTGGGTGGGCTATGAGCGTGCGTCCCATCACGATCACCCTGCGCTCGCTGCCATGCACTGTTTCATAGCCGAGCCTGCCACCGCCTGACCCCGCGTCGAAAAAAAATCCGTTGCTGCCGCTTGACCCTCACGCAGCGTCAGCCCCGACGATCCCTGCCGTGCGAAACGAAAAGGAGACATCAATGTTGCTCAAGGTAGGCGAACTGGCCAGGCGCTCCGGCGTGACCGTCCGAACGCTGCATCACTACGACAACCTTGATCTGCTCAAACCGTCCGCACGCTCCGATGCCGGTTATCGGCTCTACGACCGCAAGGACGTCGAGCGCCTGCATCACATCCAGGCACTGCGTGGCCTTGGCCTGTCGCTGACCGGCATCGGAGCCCTGTTGAACCAGCGCGCGGTTTCCCTGCCCGGACTGATCGACCAGCAATTGCTGCAGCTCGATCGCCAGTTGCAGAGCCTCCAGCGCCTACGCAGCCGATTGCAAAGGCTGCGCGAGCGCTACGTCCTGGGCGAGGAACCCGCGCTGACCGACCTACTGGATACCCTGGGATCGATGATCATGTACGAGAAGCACTTTTCCGCCGACGAACTGGCCAGGCTGGCCTTCACCGAACGCCTCGACCAAGGCACCAGTGCCTGGCCCGCCCTGGCTGAGCAGGTCAAGGCACTGATGGAGGCCGGCGTACCGACGCAGGCTGAGCAAGCACAGCGGCTGGCGCGGGACTGGATGATCCAGCTCGAGCGCGACACCGCGCAGGACCCAACCCTGCTGACCCGGCTCGACACCATGCACGCAGCCGAGCCCGGGCTGCAGCAGCGAACCGGCGTCAGCCAGGCCATGCGCGACTATGTGCTGGCGGCGTTCGCCGAATACCGCCTGGCGATCTACCGTCGCCACCTGACGGACGACGAGTTCGCCCGCATGCGCAAGCATTACGCCGCAAGCCTGCGCCAATGGCCGGAACTGCTCGCGCAGCTTCAGCGCTGCCGTAGCGAGCGTCTGCCGCCGGAGCACGAGCAGGTGACCGCACTAGCCCGCCGCTGGGGTGAGTTGTTCAGCGCTTACGCCGGCCCGAACGCCGACACCCAGCGCCGAATTCAGCAGGCCGAGCAGCAGGAACCGGAGTTGCAGGCCGGCACCTGGGTAGCGCCCGAGCTGATCGACTACCTGCGGCAGGCCATGGCGGCGCTGATGCAGCACGCCCGCAACTAGACAGACCGCCGGCGCGAGCCTGCGTGCCAGCCACGCAGATTCCCGCCTCGGCCGGCAACAGATCGTCGCCAACGGCGGTGTTGCGCATGGACGCTGCGCAGCAAGTCTTTACAATGCACGACCTCGAAACACAGCCGGTCCGTGCCCATGTCCCTTCCCAAGCACCATCTCGAACTGCTCGCCCCTGCCCGTGACGCCAGCATCGCCCGCGAGGCCATCCTGCATGGCGCCGATGCGGTGTACATCGGCGGCCCCAGCTTTGGTGCCCGGCACAACGCCGAGAACAGCGTGGCGGACATTGCCGAACTGGTGAAATTCGCCCACCTGTTTCATGCGCGGGTGTTCGTCACCATCAACACCATCCTGCATGACGACGAGCTGGAAGCCGCGCGCGCGCTGATCCAGCAGCTGTACGAGATCGGTGTCGATGCGCTGATCGTGCAGGACATGGGCATCATGGAGCTGGATATCCCGCCCATCGAGATCCATGCCAGCACCCAGACCGATATCCGCACGCTGGAACGGGCCAAGTTCCTCGACAAGGCCGGTTTCTCGCAGCTGGTTCTCGCCCGCGAGCTGAACCTGCAGGAGATCCGCGCGATCTACGAAGAAGTGGATTCGACCCTGGAGTTCTTCATCCATGGTGCGCTGTGCGTGGCATTTTCCGGGCAGTGCAATATCAGCCACGCGCAGACCGGGCGCAGCGCCAACCGCGGCGACTGCTCGCAGGCCTGCCGCCTGCCCTACACGCTAAAGGACGATCAGGGCCGCGTGGTGGCCTTCGAGAAGCACCTGCTGTCGATGAAGGACAATAACCAGAGCGCCAACCTGAGCGCCCTGGTCGACGCCGGCGTGCGCTCGTTCAAGATCGAGGGGCGCTACAAGGATGTGAGCTACGTGAAGAACATCACCGCTTACTACCGCCAGCGCCTGGACGGCATTCTTGCCGAACGCCCTGACCTGGCCCGCGCCTCCAGCGGCCGCACTGATCACTTTTTCGTCCCGGACCCGGACAAGACGTTCCACCGCGGTAGCACCGACTACTTCGTCACCGACCGCAAGATCGACATCGGCGCCTTCGACTCGCCGACCTTCACCGGCCTCGCCGTGGGTGAAGTGCTCAAGGTCGGCAAGCATGACCTGACCGTGCAGACCCGCGAGCCGCTCTCAAACGGCGACGGCCTCAACGTGCTGATCAAGCGCGAGGTGGTGGGTTTCCGTGCCAGCGTGGTCGAGCCGCTGAAGCAGTTCGAGGAGGACGGTCAGCCGTTCTGGCAGTACCGCGTCGAACCCAACGAAATGCCCGCCGCGATGCGCCAGGTGCGTCCGAACCACCCGCTCAACCGCAACCTGGACCACAACTGGCAGAACGCACTGCTCAAGACCTCCGCCGAGCGCCGCATCGGTGTGCGGTGGCTGGCAAAATTGCGCGCCGATGAGCTGGAGCTGCATGTCACCAGCGAGGAAGGCGCCTATGCCACGGCCACCCTGCCCGGCCCCTTTGGCGAAGCGAAGAAGCCCGAGCAGGTGCCCCGCCAGATCGCCGACCTGCTGAGCCAACTGGGCACCACCATCTACCACGCCGAAGAGGTCGAGGTGGATGCGCCGCAGGCGTTCTTCATCCCCAACTCGCAACTCAAGGCGCTGCGCCGCGAAGCCATCGAGGCACTGACCGAAGCGCGCGAAGCCATCCGCCCGCGCGGTGGGCGCAAGCCGGTCAGCGTGCCGCCGCCGGTCTACCCCGAGTCGCACCTGTCGTTTCTCTACAACGTCTACAACGAGAAAGCCCGCGCCTTCTATCACCGTTACGGCGTGCAGCTGATCGACGCCGCCTACGAAGCCCACGAGGAGCCCGGCGAAGTCCCGGTGATGATCACCAAGCACTGCCTGCGCTTCTCCTTCAATCTGTGCCCGAAACAGGCCAAGGGCGTCACCGGGGTGCGTACGAAGGTTGCGCCGATGCAGCTGGTGCACGGTGATGAAGTGCTGACCCTGAAGTTCGACTGCAAGCCCTGCGAGATGCACGTGATCGGCAAGATGAAGGGCCACATCCTCGACCTGCCACAGCCGGGCAGCGCCTCCAGCGTGGTCGGCCAGATCACCCCGGATGACCTGCTCAAGACCATTCGCCGGGCACCGCAGGCCTGACAGCCGGCCGGGCAGCCACGAGCACGGCTGCCCCGGCTCATGTCCACACACATTTGCGCCGGAACCATCCCCGGCCACCTCGCGCCAAAGATTCATGGCCTTTACCGAACCATCCATGAATCGCAGCTCCGCTGCCCGACACGAGGTGATCCATGAAACAGATTCTGATCGCAGCATTCGATCGCTACGAGCAAGCCCAACAGGTCAAGCAGACGCTCGTGCAGCAGGGCATCGCCGTCGAAGACATCCAGCTGTCGGCGTCCATGAACCCTGAGCAGGTCAATAGCAGCCGCGTGGAGGTGGTTGGCGAGGAGCCCGCCCCGGATGCCACCGCGGCCGAACATATCGGCAATTTCTTCCGCAAGGTCTTCGGCGATGGTGCCGCCGCCCACGCTGGTCGTTACCCCGAGGCGGCGCGCCGCGGATCGACGATCGTGACGGTATCGCTTGAGGATGAAGCGCGGGTGCCGGCGGTGGAGCGGATCATGGAGCACAACGGCGCCATCGATATCGACGAGCGCAGCGCAACCTGGGGCGACGACGCCACGCCGGTCACCGCCAGCACCGAGACGCTGACCACCGGCTACCCGGACGCCACCTCCATCAGCGTCGACGAACGCGAGCTGGACGGCACGGCGACGCCTGAGCGCGGCCAGGAGTTCGCCAGCATCCCCGGTCGCACCGAGAACGAGAAGGCCGCGCGGCGCGACAACACCGCCGGGCGCGTGCGGATCATTCCGCGCTGAGCCGGCGCAACATCACCTGGAGCGTCAGCGCATTTTCCGGCGCGGCGCCGCTGGCGGTGTTGTCGAAGATGCACCAGCAAGGCACACCCGACCTCGCGCAGTCTTCCAGCTGTTCGGCCAGGCTTTGCAGCCACTGGTCGGCGTAGGACGAGTGGTAGACGCGTGGCGAGCCGTGCAATCGGTAGTAGCGCATACCCAGCCAACCACCCGGCTGGTCGCCACCCAGGATTGGCGAAGGGTCCGCGGCGACCCGCGCGATACGCCAGTGGGCCAGCTGCGCATCGGCGTCGAGCCAGCTGGCATGCCGCGGCTCCAGCGCCAGGGCACCGCCGTAGCGCTTACGCAAGCCTGCAAGGAAACCCTCGGCCATCGGACGCTCGTAGACCAGCGACGGCGGCAGCTGCAGCAACAGGCAGCCAAGGCTGGCACCCAGCTCGCTGACTTCAACTAGAAAGCGCTCGAGTTCTTCCATGCCCCCGTGCAGGCGTTTGTCATGACTGATCTGTCGCGGCAGCTTGACGCAGAAACTGAACCCGGCCGGCACGCTGGCGGCCCATTTGCGGTAGGTCGCCGGGCGATGCGGGCGGTAGAAGGATGAATTGATTTCCACCGCCGGCAGCCGCCGGGCATAGCGCTCCAGATGCGTGCCGTCTCCAGTGAACTCCGGCCAGACGGCACGCGGCAGACTCCAGCCGGCGCAGCCGAGACGAATGGCTTCGCTCGGGTTCATCGACACTTCACGCCTTCCGGTCCGGCGCGAAGTCGGCGCTGTGCTTTAAACTTCGGCGCTTCTCCGCCATATCCACATGGTTCACTCATGAAACATCGCCTCGTCACGCCCTTCCAGATCCTGATTCTGGTGCTGTCGATCTATGTGGTCGGTGCGCTGATGGCCGATCTGCTGCTCGATCTTCCCGACGACATCTCGACACTGCTTGGCTATCTGGACAACATCGTCTGCTTCTTTTTCTTTCTCGATTTCTGGATGCGTCTGCAGCAGGCCGAGAGCAAGCGGCAGTTCATGCGCTGGGGCTGGATCGATCTGTTGGCCAGCATTCCAGCCGGCGGCTTCCAGGCGGCGAAGCTGTTCCGCGTGTTCCAGCTTTTGCGGGTGCTGCGCGCGATCAAGTCGGTGCGACTGATCTGGCGAATCCTGTTTCGCAATCGCGCTGAGGGCATCGTCGCCTCCGCTGCCACCGCGACCATGCTGCTGGTGGCGTTCGGCGCGCTGACCATGCTGCTGGTCGACGCGCCCAATCCACAGAGTTCGATCAATACGCCGGAAGAGGCGCTGTGGTGGGCGTTCGTCACCGTGACCACGGTGGGCTACGGCGACTTCTATCCGGTCACCACTCTGGGCCGCATCGTCGCGGTGCTGCTGATGGTGTCCGGGGTCGGTCTGTTCGGCAGCTTCGCGGCCTACATCGGTTCTCTGTTCGTCGCCGACCGCAACGAGGAAGACAACCGCGACCAGCTGGCCGACCGCGAAACCCTGCAGCGACTGCTGGTACAGGTGGAAT
The DNA here is from genome assembly GCF_041381355.1 of Pseudomonas sp. LM13. NCBI lineage: Bacteria > Pseudomonadati > Pseudomonadota > Gammaproteobacteria > Pseudomonadales > Pseudomonadaceae > Pseudomonas > Pseudomonas sp. LM13. The sequence goes on along the minus strand of NZ_JACBXH010000022.1, from coordinate 40,054 downwards.
GTCTGACTGAAGAAGTGCGCAGCCTGAAACTGCAACTGGGGGATGATCGCCGCAACGATGGCGATGCGGTGGAGCGAGGGGTTTGATTCGTTCGCACGCATCGTCGACCAAGGGGCACAGTCTGGCGAGCAAACGAGCGCAGAGCGAGTCGTAAAAAGAAGACTGATCAGCAAAGGTGTCGATCATGGCCAAGGCCGGGGGCAAGCAGTTCAAATCCGTCAGGCTCGCGCGCCTGGCGCGGTTCATCGAGTGGGCAACGGCGCGTTATCCGGATTTCGTGCCGAAAAAACACCATCAGGAAAAGTGGTTCGCGCCCTATATCGGCTACCCGATGCAGGGCCTTGGTCGGGCGGCGAAAGCCTTCTGGCTGGGCTTACATGCATCGGCAGTCGATCAGTTGATGGCCGAGCCCGCGGCGGATGAGCTGATCGAGCGGATCGTCAGCCGCGACCTTGGCGAGATCCCCTGCCACGTCGATGTGTTCGGCAGCGAGAAGATCTTCACCCTGGGCTCGCCCGCTCATCTGCTGGAGCCGGAGTGGGCGCTGCGCCTGGCCGACAGCCCACAGCGCGACGACTTCCCAGGCAATCTCCAGGCGGCCGTGCAGCAGTACGTGCGCGGCCGTCTGCAGTTGCTCGAGCGTCCCTTCGCCGAGATGGACGAAGAGGAACGCCAGCGCTGCCTGGCGCGGATCCGGCCGGAGCTGTCGCGACTCGACGAGTTCCTGCAGCACGCGGTCGCCACGGTCAACGAGATCCGCCATGACCTGCGCTATCTGGTGACGCTGCACCATGGCCCGCTCGAGCTGGAACTGCAGCGGCGCATTCCCGCCGAGCAGGACCACTTGCTCAGCGCTGCCGAAGTCGAGGCCTGGCAACGCCAGGACCGGGCCGACCTGCAGGCCAGCTTCGAACGCATGCTCGAACTCGGCGACGGCTTCGACCTGCAGCAGCTCGGCCACAAGCGGCTCACCGAACTGCTGATGCTCGAACCCGGCCGCATGCGCAAGGCTGTTCGCGCCGCCCGCCGCGAGCATGAGGAACGCATGGCGTTTGCCGTGCTGCTGGAGAACAATCCGCGCTTTGTTCACTACCACAAGCTCTATCCGGCGCGCCGTCTGACGCGGCGCTGGATCGCCCTGCTCGGCCCCACCAACAGCGGCAAGACGCACCGTTCGATCGAGGCGATGGCGGCCGCCGAACACGCCATCTACCTCTCGCCGCTGCGCCTGATGGCGCTGGAGAATCAGGAGCGCATCGAGTCGATGGGCGTGCCCTGCTCGCTGGTCACCGGCGAGGAGGAAATCATTCGCGAAGGCGCCACGCACTTCTGCTGTACCGTGGAGGAGTTCGCGCGTTTCCGCCATCAGCACTGGGACGTGGTGGTGGTCGACGAGGTGCAGATGATGGCCGACCCGCAACGTGGCTGGGCCTGGGTCGATGCGTTGGTCAGCGCGCATACGCCGAAGCTGATGATGACCGGGCCGGCGCTGATCGAGCCATCGCTACGCACGCTCTGCGACCTCTGCGAAGACCAGCTGCAGGTGCAGCGCACCAAGCGTCTGTCGCCAGTGGAAGTATCCAAGCGCTCCACCACGCTGGAGCGCCTGGAACCCGGCTCGCTGCTGGTGGCGTTCAGCCGCAAGCTGGTGCTGGAACTCAAGGGCATGCTCGAGAGCGTCGGCAAGAGCGTCTCGGTGGTCTACGGCGCGCTTTCGCCGGAGGTGCGTCGCGAGCAGGCCCGCCGCTTCCGCGAAGGCGAGGCGGACATCATGGTCGCCACCGACGCGGTGGGCATGGGCCTCAACCTGCCGGCGCACACGCTGTGCTTCTATACCGACGAGAAGTTCGACGGCATCCAGAACCGCCAGCTCAAGGTCCAGGAGGTCAAGCAGATCGGTGGCCGCGCCGGGCGTTTCGGTCACCACGACAGCGGCGAGATCACCGCGCTGGACCCGCAGACGCTCAAGTCCATCCGCCGCCTGTTCAACAGCCCGGATGCGCCGGTGGACCTGAGCCAGTTTCAGGTGCGCCCGTCCATCGATCACCTGTCCGCCATTTCCGAACTGATGGGCGAGCCGAGCCTGCTGCGCGCCTGGCTGACCTTCAACCGCAACATCAATTACGGCGAGGCGTTCATCTCGGTGCTGCCGGACGAACTGGCCGAATGGATCGAACTGATCGACGACCCGAAGATTCCGCTCTGGCTGCGCTGGACGTTCGCCTGCACGCCGATCCGCGGCGGCTTCGACAGCCCGGCCAGCCAGCATGCACAGCGCTGGATCAAGCGCGTCGCCGAAGGGCACGCCATTCCGATGCCCAAGCTGCTGCTCGGCAGCGACTTGTCCAGCCTGGAAAGTACCTTGCACGTGGTGGAAACCTACCTGCATCTGGCCCGCAGCTTGCCCGAGCATTTTCCCGAGCACGACGACGGTGAAGACGCGGGCAAGCTGCTGAACGATGCCATCACCCGTGAACTGTCACGCCAGCGCAAGCCACGGGCAGCACGACGCGGCGGTCGCAAGGCCGGACGGCGACGCTGAGAATTTTCGCCAACCACGATCCAGCCAGGTCGGCCGCTCTATAATCGCCGCTTTGCTGCCGAACGCGAGCCTGCCATGCCGATCAAGTACGCCCGTCGTCTGACCGATCGTAGACGGACCGTCCATAGCAATCGCCAGCTTGGCCTGTGCCTCGCCTTCGTAGCGGGGGCCGCCAATGCCGGCGGATTCATCGCCGTCCAGCAGTACACCTCGCACATGACCGGTATCGTTTCGGCAATGGCCGATAACCTCGCGCTCGGCGCCACCGACCTGGCGCTGGCCGGCTTCGGCGCACTGCTCTCGTTCATCCTCGGCGCGATGTGCTCGACGCTGATGATCAACTTCTCGCGGCGGCGCCGGCTGCATAGCCAGTACGCGCTACCGCTGGCGCTGGAAGCCGCACTATTGCTGCTGTTCGGCATCCTCGGCGCGCGGCTGATGTTGGTTCCCGGGTTTTTCGTGCCGCTGACCGTGGTGCTGCTGTGCTTCATCATGGGCCTGCAGAACGCGATCATCACCAAGCTTTCCAACGCCGAGGTGCGCACCACCCATATCACCGGGATGGTGACCGATATCGGCATCGAGCTGGGCCGGCTGATCTACTTCAACCGCAATCGTCATGACGACATGCCACCGGTCCGGGCCAATCGACAGCGCCTGCGTATCAACCTGCTGATGGTGATGAGCTTCTTCGTCGGCGGCTTGAGCGGCGCCATCGGCTTCAAGCATTTCGGCTTCATCGCCACGGTCCCGCTGGCCGCCTTGCTGTTGGCACTGGCGCTGGTGCCGATGGCTGACGATCTGCTGCTCGGCTGGCGCCTCTGGCGGCGTCGGCGCTAAGACACCGACGGTTTCCAACGCCTACAGGTTGGAAAGGCTGCATCGGTCACGGCTAAGACGCGCAGCGACAGCAGGCACGCTCATTTGTTCCCGCAGCGCGCCCGTAAAATGTTCGAATTTTTACTTTGACAGCAGCTTTTATTGCCTCTAAGTTTTCGTTTCCGAACAATTCCGAACCAACGCAGTGCTCGGAATAAAACAAAAACAAACGAACGAGGCTCCGCGCATGAGTACGCCCATCGTCCCGACGCTCAAGGGACAATGCATCGCCGAATTTCTCGGCACTGCCCTGCTTATCTTCTTCGGTACCGGCTGCGTCGCAGCGCTCAAGCTCGGCGGTGCCGACCTGGGATTGTGGGAAATCAGCATCATCTGGGGCATCGGCGTTTCGATGGCGGTGTACCTTGCCGCCGGCGTCTCCGGTGCCCACCTGAACCCGGCCGTCACCATCGCACTGTGGCTGTTCGGCACCTTCGAGCGGCACCGGGTGCCGGCCTACATCCTGGCGCAGGTGGCCGGCGCCTTCTGCTCCGCGGCATTGGTCTACGGGTTGTACAGCAGCCTGTTTTTCGATTTCGAACAGGCCCAGCAGATGGTTCGCGGCAGCGTCGAGAGTCTCGAGCTCGCGTCGATCTTCTCCACCTATCCGCACGCCTCGTTGTCGTTCGGTCAGTCGTTCCTTGTCGAAGTGGTCATTACGGCCATTCTGCTGGCGATGATCATGGCCATCACCGATGACGGCAATGGCCTGCCCAGCGGCCCGCTCGCACCTTTGCTGATCGGCCTGCTGATCGCCGTGATCGGCGGCGCCATGGGACCGCTGACCGGCTTCGCGATGAATCCCGCGCGGGATTTCGGGCCTAAACTGATGACCTTCTTTGCCGGCTGGGGTGATGTGGCCTTTACCGGCGGGCGAGACATCCCGTATTTCCTGGTCCCGATCTTCGCCCCGATTCTCGGTGCCTGCCTCGGCGCTGCAGGTTACAAGGCACTCATCTGCCGGCACCTGCCGGGCGTTGGCTCTGCCGCCTGCGATGCACCGAAACCCAAGGAAAAGGCCTCTGCCGAAATGGGCTCCGCCCAGCCCGATATCAGCAAAGTTCGCTAAGGAAACGTCGCCATGAGCAATCAAAACAAGCAATTCGTCGTCGCCCTCGACCAGGGCACCACCAGCTCCCGCGCCATTGTGCTGGACCGCAACGCCAACGTGGTGACCATCGCCCAGCGCGAGTTCGCGCAGATCTACCCGCAACCGAGCTGGGTCGAGCACGACCCCATGGAAATCTGGGCGACCCAGAGCGGCGTGTTCGTCGAAGCCCTGGCCCAGGCCAGCATCACCAACGAGCAGGTGGCGGCGATCGGCATCACCAACCAGCGCGAAACCGCCATCGTCTGGGACAAGATCACCGGCCGGCCGATCTACAACGCCATCGTCTGGCAGAGCCGCCAGAGCACGCCGATCTGCGACCAGCTCAAGCGCGACGGCATGGAGGCGCACATCCGCAAGACCACCGGCCTGGTGATCGACCCCTACTTCTCCGGCACCAAGATCAAGTGGATTCTCGACCACGTCGAGGGCAGCCGTGAGCGCGCTCGCCGCGGCGAACTGCTGTTCGGCACCGTCGACTGCTGGCTGATCTGGAAGATGACCCAGGGCAAGGCCCACGTTACCGACTACACCAACGCCTCGCGCACCATGCTGTTCGACATCCACAAGCTGGACTGGGATCCGGTGATGCTCGAGGCGCTGGATATCCCGCGCGAAATGCTGCCGGACGTGCGTTCCTCGTCGGAAATTTACGGGCACGCCTACATCGGCTCGGGCCAGAGCACCGGCATTCCCATCGCAGGCATCGCCGGGGATCAGCAGGCCGCGCTGTTCGGCCAGATGTGCGTCGAGCCCGGGCAGGCCAAGAACACCTACGGCACAGGCTGCTTCCTGCTGATGAATACCGGGACCAAGGCAGTGCAGTCCGAACATGGCCTGCTGACCACCATCGCCTGCGGGCCGCGGGGCGAAGTGAATTACGCGCTGGAAGGCGCCATCTTCAACGGCGGCTCCACCGTGCAGTGGCTGCGTGACGAGCTGAAGGTGCTCAACGAATCGCTGGACTCGGAGTACTTCGCCACCAAGGTGCCGGACAGCAACGGTATCTACCTGGTGCCGGCGTTCACCGGCCTTGGCGCGCCCTACTGGGATCCGCGCGCGCGCGGCGCACTGTTCGGCCTGACACGCGGGGTCAAGGTCGACCATCTGATCCGTGCAGCGCTGGAGTCCATCGCCTACCAGACCCGCGACGTGCTCGACGCCATGCAGCAGGACGCCGGCGAGCGCCTGCGCGCCTTGCGCGTCGACGGCGGCGCAGTGGCCAACAACTTCCTCATGCAGTTCCAGGCCGACCTGCTCGGCACCCAGGTCGAACGCCCGCAGATGAAGGAAACCACCGCCCTCGGCGCGGCCTACCTGGCCGGACTGGCGACCGGTTTCTGGAGCGATCTCGACGAGTTGCGCAGCAAGAGCAGCATCGAGCGGGTGTTCGAACCGGCGTGCGGAAGTGAACAGCGCGAAGCGCTCTATCGCGGCTGGCAGAAGGCGGTCGACCGTACGCGCAACTGGGCCGAAGACTGATCTGACGGACAGCAGGCCTGCCTCTGAAGGGTTTCCGAGGCAGGCCTGGCATGTGCGAATTCGAACAGGCAGCGCTTTAAACGAACGCCAGACTACGGCATGCTTCCCGCACAACAGCGAACAAGGAAGCCTCATGAGCCTGGCGCCCCGACAGCAGAACATTCTGGAACTCGTGCGCGAGCGCGGCTACGTGAGCATCGACGAGCTGGCACGGCATTTCGCCGTCACCCCGCAGACCATCCGACGCGACATCAATCAGCTCGGCGATGCCGGCCTGCTGCGGCGCTACCACGGTGGCGCGGCCTACGATTCCAGCGTACAGAACACCGCCTACAGCCAGCGCGCGCATCAGATGCGCGACGAGAAGTTGCGCATCGCCGCCGCCATGGCCGCGCGCATCCCCGATCAGGCTTCGCTGTTCATCAATATCGGCACCACTACCGAGGCCATCGCCCGCGCCCTGCTCAACCATCGCGACCTGAAGATCATCACCAACGACCTGCACGTGGCGAGCATTCTCAGCACCAAGGAAGATTTCGATGTGCTGATCGCCGGCGGCAACGTGCGCAGCGATGGCGGCGTGGTGGGCCAGGCCACCGCCGACTTCATCAGCCAGTTCAAGGTCGATTTCGCCCTGATCGGCATCAGCGGCATCGACGAGGACGGCACCCTGCTCGACTTCGACTACCAGGAAGTCCGCGTCTCCCAGGCGATCATCCATAACGCACGCAAGGTGTTTCTGGCAGCGGACTCCAGCAAGTTCGGCCGTAGCGCCATGACGCGCCTGGGCTCGCTGGAGCAGATCGACTGCCTGTTCACCGACTCGGCACCTTCCGAGGTATTCGCCGAGCTGCTGGCCCGCCACAAGGTGCAAGTGGAGATCGCCGACTAGGTTTGGCAGCAGCTCGTGCGCGGACAAGTCCGCTCGCGCAGCGATGACAGAACGCTAGTAGCGAATTCAAGCGCTTACGGGCAGGCTGAATCTGGCCGGGCAACGCTATGCGAGCCCTCACGACTGCCGAACAGCGACAACCAACCAGAAGCACAAGGTTCGAATATTTTCTTTTTTATATATTTTCGAACATTTTTGCTTTCAAGCGGATTCTTTTGCGAATAGCATGTTCAAAACCGAACATGATCTTTCGTTTCCGAGGAGAAGCCCGTGCCCCATTCCGCCCAGCCCGTCTCCGAGCTCTATGACGTCGCCGTGATCGGCGGCGGTATCAATGGCGTCGGTATTGCTGCCGATGCAGCTGGTCGCGGGCTTTCTGTGTTCCTTTGCGAACGCGACGACCTGGCCAGCCATACGTCATCGGCCAGCAGCAAGCTCATCCACGGTGGTCTGCGCTATCTGGAGCACTATGAGTTCCGCCTCGTCCGCGAGGCACTGGCCGAGCGTGAAGTGCTGCTGGCCAAGGCACCGCATATCGTCAAGCCGATGCGCTTCGTGTTGCCCCACCGTCCGCACCTGCGCCCGGCGTGGATGATCCGTGCCGGTCTTTTTCTTTACGACAACCTGGGCATGCGCAAGAAGCTGCCGGCATCGCGGGGTTTGCGTTTCGGAAGCGATAGCCCGCTCAAGCCGGCGATCACCCGTGGTTTCGAATACTCGGACTGCTGGGTTGACGACGCGCGGCTGGTGGTGCTCAACGCCATGGCGGCACGGGAGAAAGGCGCGCACATCCATACCCGCACCCAGTGCCTGAGCGCCAAGCGTGCTGGCGGCATCTGGCATGTCGAGCTGCAGCGCGAGGACGGCAGCCGCTTCTCGCTAAAGGCCAAGGCACTGGTCAATGCGGCCGGTCCCTGGGTCGCACAGTTCATCGGCGAAAACCTGCAACAGCGCTCACCTTATGGCATCCGCCTCATTCAGGGCAGCCACATCATCGTGCCCAAGCTGTATGAAGGTGAGCAGGCCTACATCATGCAGAACGAGGATCGGCGCATCGTCTTCGCCATCCCCTACCTGGATCGTTACACCATGATCGGCACCACGGATCGCGAATATCGTGGCGACCCGGCCAAGGTGAGCATCAGCGAGGAGGAGATCGCCTACGTACTGGGCGTGGCCAACACTCACTTTCGCAAGCAGCTCGAGCCCAGGGACATCGTGCATACCTTCGCCGGCGTCCGGCCGCTGTGCGACGACGAATCGGATAACCCGTCCGCGGTTACCCGCGATTACACCCTGTCGCTGGCGGCGGAAGAAAAGCAAGCGCCGCTGCTTTCGGTGTTCGGCGGCAAGCTGACCACCTACCGCAAGCTCGCCGAGTCGGCGATGGCGCAGCTCAAGCCGTTCTTCCCGGCCATGGGTGAAAGCTGGACGGCGCTGGCGGCACTGCCTGGCGGTGAAGGCATGAGCACGGCCGATGCACTCACCGAAGAGCTGGTGGCCAAGGTACAGGGGCTGAACCTGCCGCTGGCCAGGCGCTGGGCAACCCTATACGGCAATCGGGTATGGCGCATGCTCGGCGAAGCGCGCTCGCTCGATGCGCTGGGCGAGGATCTCGGCCAGCAGCTGTATGCGCAGGAAGTCGACTACCTGCGGCGCGAGGAGTGGGCAACCCAGGTGGATGACATCCTCTGGCGCCGCACCAAACTCGGGCTGGCCTTCAGCGAGCCGGAAAAGGCTCGCCTGCAGCGTTACCTGACAGAGCGGCCGGACAGCGAAAACACGCGCAGCAGCGACGCCGCCTGAGACAGCCGCTCAGCCCTGCGCCGCGAGCTGCTGATTGATACGGGCGACGCTGGCGGCGATGCGTTGCTCGACATTCTGCATCTGCTCGTTCTGTTGCAGCAGCGGCACGCAGAGATTCAGTGCGGTCAGCACCAGCAGCTTGTCACCCGTGGCGTGGGGGAACTGCCGCTGGCTGTCGGCCAGATGCTGCTGCAGCAAGGCCGCCGCCTCCTGCAGCAGAGCATCCTGGCTGGGCGGCGCGCGGAACGAATATTCGCGGCCGAATACCTTGAGCACCTGAACCCCATCCACCGTCATGCGGCGCTACTGCCAGCGGCACGCTCCACCAGCGCCTGCAGCCGGGCCAGGGTAGCGCCCTGCCTGTCTTCCTGCTCCAGCGCAGCCAGTTGCAGATTGTCGTTTTCCTCACGTGCCTGCTGCAGCTGCTGCTCGAGCAAGACACAGTGCTCGCTGAGGCTCTGGTTGCGTTGCAGCAGATCGTTGATGACGTTTTCAAGTTGCGCGAGGGTGCTATCAAGCATGGAGCGTTTTCCGGGTCCGATGAAAAAGCGCGCGAGAGTACCCGAAAGGAAGGCCGCCGGGGGCCTTCATTAAGCCTTCAATGCCACGCGGCCCGGTCGCCAATGCCACGGGTTTGCGGTAGCCTCGGCAGCCTATCTGAAGAGGAGAGTCCCCATGGCACGCGCTACCGCCCGCCACATCCTGGTTTCCACCGAAGCCAAGTGCAACGAACTGAAAGCCGCCATCGAAGGCGGTGCCGACTTCGCCGAAGTCGCCAAGGAAAACTCCACCTGCCCATCCAGCCGTCAGGGCGGCGACCTGGGTTCGTTCGGCCCCGGCCAGATGGTCAAGGAATTCGACACCGTCGTGTTCAGCGCCCCGCTGAATCAGGTGCAAGGCCCGGTGAAGACCCAGTTCGGCTATCACCTGCTGGAAGTGACCAGCCGCCAGGACTGATTGAAGCGTCTCCCCGCGCCTGCTGCGTGGGGAGACGACAGGCTGCGCCCTCCCTTCCTCTCGCGGCTCGTCATTTCCGGCCTATCCTCTAGAGCAGACCCAACTGCGAGGAAAGGCTCATGTTCCGAGTGACACGCGTCGCCCCCGACCGTATCGATGTCATCCTGTCCGGCAGGCTTGACAGTGACGCCATGCGCGCAGCGCTGGACGACCTGTTGTTCAAGTCCGAGGGCATCAATCACGGGCGGATGCTGTATCGCATCGACGAATTCGACCTACCGACCCTCGGTGCGGTGGCGGTCGAACTGTCACGGCTGCCGCAACTGTTTCGCTTCATCCGCCGCTTCGATCGCTGTGCCGTGATCGCCGGCAAGGACTGGTTGCGCCGGATCAGCGAAGTCGAGGGGCTGCTGATTCCCGGGCTGACCATCAAGGCGTTCGACCTACATCAGGAAAGCGACGCCCTGACCTGGCTCGAACACGGCTGAACGCCCGCAGGGGTTCATCCGACCTGTGGCTACGAATGGGTTGCCCCGGTTCGCTGTCGAACGCTCACACTCGACAGCACGGAGGAACCGCCCCATGGGACTTTTCGACACGATCAAAGCAAAGCTTGGCCTCGGCGACGTCTCCAACGAGGCGCAGCGCAAGGCGGACGTTCCGCCGGCTAATGCCGGACGGTCGAACGCGGAGGGCATCACGCTGGACAACGACAGGCCCTCCACGACGAGCAATGCCACAACCGCGCCAAACATGGACCTGAACAGCCCGTCGGCCACACAAAAGGGGGTGAATGTCGTTGCACAGCTGGAAGGCAAGGCTGCTCAGCACCCGGAAGCTCTGAACTGGCGTACCTCGATCGTCGACCTGCTCAAGCTGCTTGGCCTCGACAGTAGCCTGGAGGCCCGTCGGCAGCTGGCGACCGAGCTGGGCTGCCCACCGGAGCAGATGGCCGATTCGGCCCAGATGAACATGTGGCTTCATCGCGAGGTGATGAAGCGCCTCGCCGAGCATGACGGCAGCATACCGCCTGAACTACTGGGTTGATTAGCGAAGGGCCTTCCGCATGGAAGGCCCTGATCGGGAGGGTTATGCGTTGCGGACTTGCTCGTCCGCGAGGAAATCTTCCTCGAGCAGTGCGTCACGGCCCGATGCGGCGCCGTCGATCATTTGCGGTTGCGCACCGGAGCGCTTGCTGCGCAGCTTGCCAAACTGGTGACCGAGGGCGTTGTTCAGCTTGTCGACGGCACCATCGAGTGCCAGCTCTAGGGACTCGGCCTTGTGCGTCACGGAAATCGGCTGCAACCCCTTCGGTCGTGCTTCGATCTGGCAGCGCTTGTCGTGCGCGCCTGCCTTGTCTCCGTTTTCGTCATTGAGATGAACAACGACTCGCGTCAGCTCGTCATCGAAGCGATCCAGCCGGCTGGCGACACTGGCGCTGACCCAGTCGGCGAGACGGGCACTGCCTTCGATGTGGTTATCGCTGTGAACCTGGATTTGCATAAGTCGTCCTTACTTCCGCTTATGAGCACCACCGTTGCCGGTGGCTTGCTGATAGCTATGCCACCGTTTGGATCATTAAGCAATGCGCCAAATGTCGCCGAACCTTTCCTGGGCCATGGCGCGTCACGGCGTTGCACTCCATAAGGTCGTGGGATCGCTGCCGTTCTCGGCATTAGTTTGAACAATGCCGACAGGGCTGCCTCGCCCGGAGGGTGCAACGGAGGCAGAGCAAAGTGCTATTGGCGTGATCCAGGGCAACAAAAGACGCACCGGACGAAACCGTCCGGTGCGCGGTTGCGCAAGCGTCAGGCAGCCTTCTGAAACAGCTCACGCCCATGGTCGAGGTGCTGATCCACCAGCCACTTGCCGTGGGCAATGGACAGCCGCTGGGCCTTTTCCAGTTCGTCCATGAACGCATGTTCGAGTGGCAGCGGCATGCGTCGAGTGACGTGCCCATCGGGAGCGGTAATCCGGCAACCGCCGGCCCAGGGCGTCGAGGTGCCAGGATATTCCATCACTTCGGCGGTGATGATGTGATCGCGGTAGGTGCATTGCATCATGGTCATGATCGTTACCTCGCTATGTGCGGGCAGCCATCGATCATGCAGGTTGACTCGGGCCTGATGGCTGCCGGAACTCCCCCCTTTTCAGAGCGGGCCAGGCGGATAGGCTGGCCCTCGGTGCGTCACATCGGTATAGCACAGTCCGCCGACCGCGCCTGCGCGGATCGACGAACGTGCCGCTCATGCATCCAGCGAAGGGCCGATCAGTTTGGCCAGCTGGCTGTATACCCCGGGCGCCGCCACCAGATATGGATTGCCTCGCAGCAGACCGTCGTTACGGAAGAAGTCGTTGCGCAGGCCACCCGCTTCGGCCACCAGCACCAGCCCGGCCAGGCAGTCCCAGCTCTTGAGCTCGGTCTCGTAGTAACCGATCAGGCGACCCGCAGCGACGTAGGCGGTCATCAGCGCGCCGGAGCCGTTGCGGATGAACATGCCGCCTTCGGCCAGCAGTTTCTCTAGAAACGGAATGAAATGTTCCTTGCCGCGCGGATGGAAGGTGCCAGCGCCGGTCAGCCCCTCGCACACGTGGGTCGCGGTGCTGGCTCTGAGCGGCGTCTCGTTGACGTAGGCACCGCGGCCGAGGCAGCCATGGAAGAGTTCGTCGTGGTTCGGATCGGCGATCGCGCCGACGTGCGGTTCGCCGTCGACCAGCAGGCCGATGGAGACGCACCAGTTGTGCAGGCCGTTGACGAAGCAGGCGGTGCCGTCGATGGGGTCGATGACCCAGACGCAACGTGCCTTGAGATCGGCCGAGCCGCTCTCCTCACCGAGAAAGCCGTCTTCGGGAAAACGTTCGGCGAGCCGCCCGCGAATGAAGTCCTCGATGCGCTTGTCGGCGATGCTGACCACGTCCTGGCGATCGCTGCCCTTGTGCTCCACATCCAGTGTCTCGCGCTGACGGTAATAGGTCATGCCGAGCTGCGCAGCTTCCAGTGCAAGGCTCTTGGCGCAGGCGTAGCGGGCGTCGATGTCGAGGTTGCTCATGGCGGGTTTCCCGGGCAAAAGCGGCATTCTAGACAGGCGTGGAGCACAGCACGAGGGCGGCGGGCGCGGCGAGCCAGTCAACCACGAGCTTGGCGGACGCACCGCTCGCTTCAGGCGCGACTAATCGAAGCGCCGGCGGTCCTAATTGCGAGCCACGGCTCACGTATCCACGCAGACAGGAGAATATCCATGGGCTTGTTCAATTCGATTCTGGAAAAGATCGGCATCGGCCGGGCGCACGCCACGCCTGACAGCAGCGCACCCACGACCCCGCCGGAAGCCTCCACCGGCGGCGCTGGGGCGCCCACGACGCCTGCCGTGGATCAGGTTGACGTGGCGGCCAAGCTCGACGGCATGGCCAACAACCACCCGGAAAAGCTCAACTGGCGCACCTCCATCGTCGATCTGCTCAAGCTGCTGGGCCTCGACAGCAGCCTGACGGTGCGCAAGGAGCTGGCCACAGAACTCGGCTGCCCGGCGGACAAGATGGGCGACTCGGCGCAGATGAACATGTGGCTGCACAAGGCGGTGCTCAAGCGGCTGGCCGAGAACGGCGGCAACGTGCCGGCCGATCTGCTGGACTGAGCGGGAGGAACGCAAGCTGCGGTCGCTGCCGCAGCCTGCGAGGCGATCAGTGCTCGTGCAGGCGCACGTTCAGCTCGTCGACGATGGGCGCCCATTCGGCGTCCTCGACCCATTCGTCACGCAGGAACGCGCGCTGCGACTCGTTCCAGAACGGCGCATCAGCCAGACGGACATCCTCCGGCAACCGGCCGTGCTTGGCGATGAAGGCATCGATGCTGGCAGGATCAGATTCCAGGCCGAGCTGTTCGAACAGGGTGCCGAGGTCTTTGTTGGGCAGTTCCATGAGATTCTCCTTGGGCTTGGACAATGGGCCGGACGGCGCTAGCGCCGTCCGTGACTTGCCTATTCAGAGACTCCGCGGCTGACTACAGTTCCGCTTCGCCCACCTGGAGCCATTCCATGGACCTACTGCTTTGCGGCAGCTTCGACAGCGAAGAACGCGACGCCTGGCTCGTCGAGCTGCAACGCGCCATGCCCGATGCCCGCTGGCACCTGCACGTCCCGACGCAGAACGCCGGGCGCATCGTCGCCGCCGTGGTTGCCAACCCGCCGCCAGGCTCCCTGCAAGGCCTGCCCCGGCTGCGCCTGATCCAGTCGCTCTGGGCCGGCGTCGATCGCCTGCTGGACGATCCCAGCCTGCCGGACGTACCCCTGGCGCGCATGGTCGACCCGGCGATGAGCGCGGCCATGGCGGAAACCGCCTTGTGGGCGACGCTTTCGCTGCATCGCCGCTTCTTCGACTATGCGCAACAGCAGCGCGATCGCCACTGGTACCCTCTGCCGCAGCGGCGCGCCGACGAGATCGAGGTAGCCGTGCTGGGCATTGGGCAGATGGGCCGGACCTGCGCGCGGCGGCTGCTGGAAACGGGTTACCGGGTGACCGGCTGGAATCTGCACGGTGGCGCCATCGCCGGCATGGCGCTGGAGCACGGCCTGGAAGCGCTGTGGCCGCTGCTGGCACGCAGTGACATCGTGATCAACCTGCTGCCTCTCACCGCACAGACCGCCGATCTGCTGGACCGACAGTTCTTCGCCGCCATGCGCCGCGGCGCTGCCCTGGTCAACCTCGCCCGTGGCGGGCACCTGGTGGAAGCCGACCTGCTGCAGGCGCTGGACAGCGGACAGCTCGATCGTGCGGTGCTGGATGTGTTTCGCCAGGAGCCGCTGGTGACGGACCATCCGTTCTGGTGCCATCCGCGCGTGACGGTCCTGCCGCATAGCGCCGCCGCGACGGACATGCGCAGCGCCGCGTCGATCGTCGCGCAGAACCTGCAGGCCCTGCGCGACGGCCGGCCGATCAGCCATCTGGTGCAGCGCAAGCGCGGTTATTGAGCCGCGGCTTGCGCCAGCGCAGCGCCTCAGTCGTGGCTGAGCGCGCCGATTCGATGGATCGAGAGGTCCGCCCCGTTGAATTCTTCCTCCTGGCTGAGGCGAATGCCCATGGAGTGCTTGAGCAGGCCGTAGACGCCGAAGCCACCAACCAGTGCCACCAGCATGCCCAGACCGCTGCCGATCACCTGGCTGATCAGGCTGACGCCGCCGAGCCCGCCCAACGCCGCCTGGCCGAAGATGCCGCAGGCGATGCCGCCCCAGATCCCGCACAGACCGTGCAGCGGCCATACACCCAGCACGTCGTCGATTTTCCAGCGGTTCTGCGTGGCGGTGAACGCCCAGACGAACAGTGCCCCGGCAATCGCGCCGGTGGCCAGCGCACCGACCGGATGCATCAGATCTGAGCCGGCGCAAACCGCCACCAGCCCGGCCAGCGGGCCGTTGTGCAGGAAGCCCGGGTCGTTGCGGCCGGCCAGCCAGGCCGCGGCGGTGCCGCCCACCATCGCCATCAGCGAGTTCACTGCCACCAGGCCACTGATGCCCTCGATGGACTGCGCACTCATGACGTTGAAGCCGAACCAGCCGACGATGAGAATCCACGAGCCCAGCGCCAGGAACGGGATATTCGACGGGGCGAAGGCCACCAGCCGGCCGTCGCGGTAGCGGCCGTTGCGACGTCCGAGCAGGATGACCGCACCAAACGCCAGCCATCCGCCCATGGCGTGCACCACCACGGAGCCGGCGAAGTCATGGAAGGGCGCACCGAACTGGTGCTCCAGCCAGGCTTGGAAACCGAAATTGCCGTTCCAGATCAGCCCTTCGAAGAACGGATAGACGAACGCCACGATCAACAGCGTCGCGCACAGCTGCGGACCGAAGCGCGCACGCTCGGCGATGCCGCCGGAGATGATTGCCGGAATCGCCGCAGCAAAGGTCAGCAGGAAGAAGAACTTCACCAGGGCATAGCCGTGGTCGGCCACCAGCTGATCGGCCGGCTGCATGAACGTCACGCCATAGGCGATCCAGTAGCCGATGAAGAAGTACGCCAGGGTCGATACGGCGAAGTCGGTGATGATCTTCGACAGGGCATTGACCTGGTTCTTCAGGCGCACGGTCCCGACTTCGAGAAAGGCGAAGCCGGCATGCATGGCCAGCACCATCACCGCGCCCATCAGGAGGAACAGGGTATTGGAGCCATGGACCAGGGTTTCCACGGCGCTGTTGAGGTTTTCCATGGGTTACTACAGCCTCAGCGGGAATACGCACCAAAACGGTAATCGCCAGGGTGCGAATGCACCGAGATGCATCACCGCGCCCGCGACGACTACCGCCACCTGCAGCCGGAGCCTGCCTCGGTAGAATTGCCGAGGCACCATGAAACCTTTGTTTTCAACGGGTTATGGGAACTGCCGGGATTTCATCGTGCGCCATTGCGGGGCTTGCACGACGACTGCTGCACCAAGCCATAGCAATGCCTGTACCAAGCGCAGCGCTGAGCGCTGCCGAGACCGGCTTCAGCCTCATCGATCGACCTGGGCTCAGAGCGCCGACAGCGCGCGGTACTCGTCCTGGGCAAGCTGGTCGGTCATGCCGCTGATGAAGTCCTGCAGCATGCGGTTGCGGTAGTAGAACTCCCACAGCGGGCGATCGTCCGACGTCTCGGTATGGGGCTTGAGCGCCTCGTGATAGGCCTTGACCAGCTGATTGGGCAGCCGCCGCGCCAGCATCTGCAGATGCGGCTCGCTGCGACAGCCGCCGAGGGTTAGCGCGTCGAACACGGGCGCCGGCACGCGCAGCAACGGCGCATAGAAGTCCAGCAGTCCCTGGAGGATGCGATAGCCCTGCAGCTGCAGCGTTTCCACCTCGCGGTGGCAGAACACCTTGTCCATCGCCACATCCTTGAAGGTCTGCACGATGGCGTTGGGCAGGCTGTCGTCCTCGAGCAGGGCGCGGTCCAGCGTGCCGTGGTACACCGCTTCGATGTTGTCGATGAACTGACGGGCAGCGTGCTGCACCAGCGGGTGGATCATGTTCACCCGCAGCCAGATGAAGAACTCGCCGGCCTTGTTGATCGGCTCCTTCTGCGCCCGCTCCAGGGCGTAGCTGACCATGCTGCGGAAACTGCGCTCCGGACCGGGCACGGGCGCATCGACGTCGCCATGCAGGGCGAACTTGTCCAGCAGCAGCTGTGCCAGCTGCTCGATGCTGAAGATGCCCTTCTCCACCGAATCCTCGATGTCAGCCAGGCAGTAGGCAATGTCGTCCGCCGCCTCCATCACGTAGGCCAGCGGGTGGCGCGTGCAGGGCTGCATCTGGAGGGCCGCCTGCAAGGCACGCACGAAGGGTTCTTCGGAGAGGTAGAAGCCGGGCTTCTTCTGCAGATAGGCGCCCGGCGTGCCTTTGTCCGGTCGCGGCATGTAGGCCGGGCGGACGTATTTGAGCAGGCCGGCGGTCTGGGTGTAGGTCAGGTTCAGGCGCTGCAGCGAGACCACCAGACGAATCGCCTGAGCGTTGCCCTCGAAGAGGTTCAGGTCATCGAGCATGCGCTGGCGTAGCCCGGTGTCGCCCTGCCCTGGCGGCACGGCAGCGGCGAACAGTTCATCCAGGTGACGCTCGAACCATTCGCCGATGGCGTATTCACCGAAATGGCCGAATGGCGGATTGCCAATGTCATGCATCAGGCAGGTCATCTCCACCAGGCTCTCCAGTGCCGTCTCCAGCCCATCCAGGCCGAACGCCGCGGCACGGCTGCCAAGCTGCTTGTAGAGCGTACGGACGATGAAGCGGCCGGTCTGCTGCACCTCCAACGAGTGGGTCAGGCGGCTGCGCACTGCGGCATTGCGCTCCAGCGGAAAGACCTGCGTCTTCTGCTGCAGGCGGCGCACCGCTGCCGAATTGATGATGCGCCCGCGATCACTCTCCAGCTGATCCAGCACGGCATCGAGATTGCCATCGCAGGCCCGCAGGCCCGCCTCGGCCTTGCCATAGGGGCGCTGGCGGGAGATTTTTTGCTTGAAGTTCACGGAAGCCGGCATGCATCGTTCTCGCGGCGTAAAAAGAATAGCCATCGAGCCTAACGCGAGCCTTCCGGGTTTACCATCGCTGCCCCTTTCATCGCCAATTACGGCGACGGAGACGATTCGTGAGTCGAGCAGATATCCATCAGAACAACGCCGAGCGCGCCCGCGCCGAAGCCCAGCGCCTGCTGGGTCAGCAAGCTGGCCTTGGCTCGCGCTGGCTGGCCTGGGTCGCAACCGAGCTGTATCAGCTCAGCCCGCCGGAATACACCGCCATGGTCCGGCGCGAACTGGAGCAGCTCAACCGAGCGCAGCAGCCGTGACCCAGCAGACGTCACGCACCGTGCTCGGAGCCTGGGCCGTTGATGGCCCGCTGCTGTGCCGTCAGTTCTCGCCGCTGCCGGACAGCCGCAAGGCCACCGCCATGGATAAGCAATTCAGCGACGGCCCATTGTGGCTGGGCCCGGATGGGCTGCAAGGGGATCGGATCGCCGATCAACGCTTTCATGGCGGGCCGGATCGCAGCCTTTGTCACTACCCGAGCCAGCATTATCAGTACTGGTCGCAGCGCTTCCCGCAGCTGCGTTCGCGGCTTGGTCTCGGCGCCTTCGGTGAGAACCTCGGTAGCCAGGCGCTGGGAGAAGAGCAGGTATGCATCGGCGATCTTCTTCGCTGGGGTAGAGCGCTGATCCAGATCAGCCAGCCGCGCTCGCCCTGCATCAAGCTGGACAACCGTCATGGCGTGCGTGGCCTGGCACGGGAGCTGTCGACGAGCGGCCGCACCGGCTGGCTCTACCGGACCATCGAGCCAGGCAGCGTGCGTTCTGACGACAGGTTGCAGTTGCTCGATCGCCCGCACCCGCAGATCAGCGTCGCGCACCTGTGGCGCTGCTTTCTCGATCAGAATCTGGCTGAAGACAGCCTGCAGCAACTGGCGAAGCTACCTCCTCTGGCCTTGCATTATCGGGCGATCTTCCGCCAGCGCTACGACGCCCTTCGTGGCCGACGCGACCAGCACAGCCTGTTCGACTGATACCAAGGGTCCGCTCCGTTTCGTGCGCGGCAAATGGCGCCATGCGGCGTTGCGGGACTTGGCAAGGGAACCACCATTATCTGCGTCCCGCGCCTGCGGAACGCCGCCCGGCCATGGCGCTATTTGGCGCAGCAACGCGGCTTGCGACGAAACGGGAACAGACCCTAAGCAAAGCAATGCGTGCAATGCAGCCCAGCAGTGCCATACTGCAGCGGTCATGGAAGACACAGGCCGGAAGCAGGCTTCGCTCCAGCAGCGACAGTCAGGCCTTTGCACATCAGGACATGTCCAGCCAGCAATCAGAGGTGAACACCATGAGCAAGGGAATGGACGCAAAGAAGAACGGCAAGAAAAAGCCGATGAAAACGGCGCAAGAAAAACGGATGGCCAAGCGCGACAAGAAGAGTGGCTCCGGCACTACGCTGCTCGGCGCCCACGCTGCCACCCATTGAGCCTGATCGCTGCGACGCCCGGTCTGATACCGGGCGTTTCAGACCCTGGCCAGGCGCAGCCGGCCGAACAGCCAGCCTCCCCAGACATTGACTGCCAGCCCGATCATCACCAGCAGGGCACCGGCCAGTTGCAACGAGGCCAGCCGCTCGCCCAGCAGAATGCTGGCCGAGGTCAGCCCCACCACCGGCACCAATAGCGAGAACGGCGCCACCTGGCTCGCCGGATAGCGCGACAGCAGCCGGCTCCATAGGCCATAGCCGAGAATGGTCGCGCCAAAAGCCAGATATACCAGGACCAGAATCGTCTGCCAGCCGATGCCACGCAGCGCCGCCTCGATCATGACCGGTCCCTCCAGCCATAAAGACAGCGCGAGAAACGGCAACGGCGGCACCAGGCTGCCCCACACCACCAGCCCGACCAGATTCACCTTGCCGACCTTGCGCGTGACGATGTTGCCCAGCGCCCACATCGAGGCGGCACAGATCGTCAGGAGAAATCCGCCAAGGGTCATGCCCAGCCCACTCTGCGCGCCGATCAGTGCGAGGCCGCAGGCCGCGATCAACAGGCCCAGCAGATTGGCCGCCCGCAAGCGCTCGCCGAGAAACAGCGCAGCGAAGAACAGCGTGAAGAACGCCTGGGACTGCAGCACCAGCGACGCCAGGCCTGCGGGCATGCCGTGCTTCATGGCGGTGAAGAGAAAGGCGAACTGGCCCAGCGAGATGGTCAGCCCGTAGGCCAGCATCCAGCGCAGCGGCACCTGCGGCCGTCTGATGAAGAACACCGCCGGCACCGCCGCCAGCATGAATCGCAGGGCACCGAGCAACATGGGCGGCACGTCGTGCAGGCCGACCATGATGACCACGAAGTTCATTCCCCAGACGACGATGACTACCAGTGCGAGCAGCAGGTCCCGAGGCGACATGACGACGCACCCTGTTACGAAAACATCCATTAGAGCGGCGCGATGGCTGCACCGCTCCATACAGTGAGCAGCGAATTGGCCGGCACAGTCCGGCTTGGCCGCCGAGCGGCCCAAGCTCATCCTCGCCCAGTACCGGCGACGAAACCCGCGGTGACGCTATAGAATTCGCGCCTGGTTCCCTCACATCAGACGAGTACGAGCATGGGCGCACAGTGGAAAGCGAAGCATAAGGAAGCGGCGGCGAACGCCAAGGGCAGGATCTTCGGCAAGCTGTCGAAGGAAATCATGATCGCGGCCCGCAGCGGTGCCGACCCGGACATGAACCCGCGCCTGCGTCTGGTGGTCGAGCAGGCCAAGAAGGCTTCTATGCCCAAGGACACCCTGGAGCGCGCCATCAAGAAAGGCGCCGGCCTGACCGGCGAGGTGGTGCATTACGAGCGCACCCTCTACGAAGGCTTCGCCCCGCATCAGGTGCCGCTGATCGTCGAATGCCTGACCGACAACGTGAACCGCACCGTCGCCGAGATCCGCGTGCTGTTTCGCAAGGGCCAGCTGGGCTCTTCCGGTTCAGTGAGCTGGGATTTCGACCATGTCGGCATGATCGAAGCCGTGCCCGCAGGTGACGCCGACCAGGAAATGGCCGCAATCGAGGCTGGTGCTCAGGATTTCGAGGCTGCCGACGATGGCGCCACGCTGTTCATTACCGAGCCGACCGACCTCGACGCCGTGTGCAAGGCCCTGCCGGAACACGGCTTTACCGTGCAAGCGGCGCAGCTGGGCTATCGACCGAAGAATCCGGTCAGCCTTTCCGGTGCCGAGCTGGAAGAGGTCGAGGCCTTCCTCGAGGCCATCGATGCCCATGACGACGTGCAGAACGTCTACGTCGGCTTGGCGGGCTGATACCCATCGTCTTTACTAGGTTCTGTTGACATTCGGTTTGCGGCCCCGCCGTCACCGGATGTCATCGACAATCCAAGCAGCCGGCGAGTATTCACCATGAGCAGTAGCAAACCCACCACGCCCTACAGCCAGCGCGAGCAGGGCTACCGGGAAAAGGCCCTGAAGATGTATCCCTGGGTCTGCGGGCGGTGCGCGCGGGAGTTTTCCGGCAAGCGCCTGAGCGAGCTGACGGTCCATCACAAGGACCACAATCACGACAACAACCCCGAGGACGGCTCCAACTGGGAGCTGCTCTGCCTCTACTGTCACGACAACGAGCATTCCCGCTACACCGACAACCAGTACCAGGCCGAAGCCCGGCCCGGCAGTGACCTGGGCCCGAAGGAAACCTTCAAGGCCTTCGCCAACCTGGCCGACCTGCTCAAGGGCAAGCAGAGCTGATCGGCCTGGGCGACGCGCCTTTCTATTTGACCAGCAGTACCGGGACCGAAACCTCGTGGATCACCCGGTTCGCCACCGAGCCCAACACCAGGCCGGTGAAGCTGCCCAGGCCGCGGGTGCCCATCACCACCGTGTCACAGCCCAGCCGCTTGACCGCATCGTTGATCTGCTCGGCGACGTTGCCCAGCTGGGTGTGGGTCTCGCAGGTCAGCCCACCGGCCTGCAGCATTGCCGCCGCCTCGTCGAGCACGCTGCGGGACTTGGCCATCAGGCTGTTGTTGAGCTCGTCGATCATGGCCGAGGTGACGTACTCGCCATAGATGATCGGCTCGTGCTGAACGTTGACCACGTGCACCTGCAGCGCCATTCCGGTGTCCCGGGCCAGATCGACGACATACTGCAGGGCGCGCTTGGAGTTGTCCGAACCATCGTATGCAACCAGAAGCCTGCGCATTTCCTGTCTCCGCTGTTGTGTAGATTTTCAGCTTAGACCAGCTGCCGCTGCGTCGTGGCCACTGCTTGCACTTGTCTTGATCTGGCACAAGCGCGCATCATCCCGCGCCCCGTTTCCGAGCCAGAGGCGCACTATGAACCCCGATCAACGTCCCGTTTTCGGCGTCGCTGACGCCTCGTTCCAGGCTGCCGGCGGCGAAGCGGGCCTGCAGCGACTGGTCGCAGACTTCTACCGGGTGATGGACGAAGCGCCCGAGGCCGCGAGCGTTCGCGCGATGTACCCGGCGGATGTCAGCGAAGCCGCCGATCGACTGGCCAGCTTTCTGTGCGGCTGGTTGGGTGGGCCGAAACGCTACGCCGAAAAATATGGCGCCATCAGCATTCCGCAGTTTCATACCCGCTGGCCGGTCGGCGAAGCCGAACGCGACGCCTGGCTGTTCTGCATGGAGCAGGCGATCGCCAGGCAGCCCTACAGTCCTGAGTTTTCCGAGTACCTGCTACGTCAACTGCGAGTGCCGGCCGAGCGTATCCGCCAGGTGCAGGTCGCCTGCCCTGCCCAACCGGGCCACGGTTGAGTACATCGGCGACGCCTGCCGCGCGGCGGCAACGAAGCCAAAGAGCCGCAAACCGAGCGCACCTTCTACGCTGAAAACCGCCGCAGCGGAGAACCGAGCCCTCCCCCTTGCGTCATACAAGCATAGGTAGACCAACGCGACACCCGTTCGCCGCGTAACCGGAGCTGGCTCGTTCGATGAAAATCCGCTTCGCGTCCATCAATCAGCAGAAGATCCGCGAGGTTCGCGAGATCCTCGAGCCCAGTGGAATCGAGGTGAAGCCCTTCCCAATCCGCATTGAGGAGTTGCGCACCGAGGACCTTAACCAGCTGGTCAGCGACAAGCTGCTGGTGGCGTTCAAGATGATCGGCAAGCCGGTGTTCGTCGAACATACCGGGCTGTTCATCAACAGTCTCAACGGCTTTCCCGGCGGCCTGACCCAGATATTCTGGGACCGCCTACAGGCCGAGCGCTTCTCCGAGCTGATCGGAAGGCTCGAGGACCCGGCCGCCGAAGCGCGAACCCTGATCGGCTACTGCGACGGACGCAAGCGGCACTTCTTCGAAGGCGTGGTTCCGGGTCGCATCTCGCCGTCGCCCGCCGGTCATGGCGGCTTCGAGTGGGACGACGTATTCATCCCCGAAGGTCAGAACCAGACGTTCGCACAGCTGGGCACGCAGAAGAACGGCCTTTCCATGCGCCGCCGCGCGCTGGATGCCTTCGTCGCCTTTCTGCGGGAGTCCTGAAGCACATGGACCAACTGCGTGATGCCTACCGCAACAACCGGCTGATTCTCTTCGTCGGCTCCGGCGTCTCGGCCAACATCGGTCTGCCGCCATGGAAAGAGCTGATCGACGAGATCGCCGTGCAGCTCGACTACGACCCGGAGGTCTTCAACACCTACGGCAATTTCCTCGCCCTGGCTGAGTACTACCGGATCAAGAAAGGCAGCATCGGCCCGCTTCGCAGCTGGATGGACCGTGAGTGGCACCGCAACATCGAGATCCGTGACTCCGAAATTCACCGGCTGATCGTGCACGGCCGGTTCCCGGCGATCTACACCACCAACTACGACCGCTGGCTGGAATACGCCCACGACGCTTATGCGGTGGATTACATCAAGATCGCCAATGCCAGCGACCTCACCAAGGCTCGCGATGGCGTCCGACAGATCGTCAAGTTCCATGGCGATTTCGATGACGATGCCTCGATTGTGCTCGACGAGACCAGCTATTACCAACGGCTGCAATTCGAGACGCCATTGGATATCAAATTACGCGCCGACACGTTGAGCAAGGCCGTCCTGTTTATCGGCTACAGCCTGTCGGACACCAATATCCGATTGCTTTTCCACAAGCTGTCGAAGATATGGAAGGAACACGAAACACTGGGCGTGCGCCCTATTTCATATGTGTTCTCGCACAAGCCGAATCCGGTTCAAGAAGAGGTGTTGCGCCAATGGGGAATTCGCATGATTGCATCCGAGGACGATGAGCCCGGCATTGCACTCTGGAATTTCCTGCAGCAACTGGTGGAAGCCTGATAGAAAAATACGCGACAGGAAGTAAAAAAGTTGCGCGACGCCAACGAGGCGCCGCGCATGCTTCGATCAGTAATTGAAGCCAATACCGATGCTGTAGAGGAATACGCCGTCATCATATCGGTCCTGCGCATCACTGCCGCTCTTGAACAGGAATTGATATTCCGCCATTGCAGTAATGAACGTCTTGTCCTGAACCCAGTATTTGAATCCGATCTCCGGGCCGGCCATGAAGGTCTCATCGACGCGATCACCGTAGACACCGCCGATGCTGGCACCGATGAAAGGCCGCGCCTTGCCGTTACCGAAGTGGTAGTCATAGAACACGCGAGTCGAGCCATCGAACTTGACGCTCTCACCCTCGGTATCCCGCGCATTGACAGTCTGCCGGACGCCCCACAAGGACGATTCGCTCAAATACTGCCCCCAACTTCCCTGTACGGAAAACACAGTATCGTCAAAGTCCTTGTCGCTGCTTCCTGCACCACCGAGTGTGATTTCCTTGTCACCGGCCATCGGCGCCGCACCGGCAATAGCCGGGAGCATTGCGGCAACCATTAAGGAAGTTTTGAAAAGTCGATTCATGACGGCACCTCTGTTTATGCTTGTTTGAAATACGCAATAAGCACTGCGTAGTGGTGAGACAAGCAGCTAATTCCAATGGTTGCCCAAAGAATCGACGAATGACCTACTTTTCATCAAAAACTAGAGAAAAATGCGTTAATACGATGATTCTTATCATTTTATGTATACATACGATATTGTTTCGCCAGTACCCGCTACCGCCAAGTGCTATTAAAATGACACAACTCAAAAACGGGGCGTTATATATGTAACGAAAGCCCCGCTATTTAACCTGCCATGTCCGGCCGCTCGGCCTGAAGTTCGGGTGTCTCTTCTTCATGCTGATCATCGAAATAACGGCTGAAGGCGAGATACATCCAGACCGGCATCAAGACCAGGCCGATCACCACACATATCCAGGCCAACATCGGGCTGCCGTCGGGTTTCGGGAAGAGCAGGCGACCTACACCGATCAACAGCGTGTACACCGACAGAGCCGTTACCGCCACGGCGAACAACCGAGCACCCAGCGCCTTGAGCGATTCACGGCGGGTAACGCCACAACGCGACGCGGTCCGCCCCCAGAACCCGAACGGGCGCACCTTGCGGTAGAAGCGATCCAGCGTCTGCGTATCGGTCGCAGGGGTGACGAAGCTCACCAGAATTGCCGCGCTGCAAGTCACCAATGACATGATGCCCAGGCGTATCCACTCGCGCTCAGGGTCAGTCCCAAGGAAATACAGCAGCAGCGGCGCCGTGATCAGCGACACCACCATGGCCGTCAGTTCGGAATACAGGTTGATCCGCTCCCACAACCAGCGCAGCACCAGCACCGACCCCATGCCGGCCCCGAACAGCAGCGAGATGAACCAGGCGGTCTGGATCGAGCCCAGATTGGCCATGATGACCATGGCGATCAGCAGAATCAGCACGTTGGACAGTCGCGCCACCAGTACCAGCTCCTTGTCCTTCGGCTTGCGCTTGAGCAGCTTCGGCGCCACCACACCACCGTAGACGTCGTTGCTCCAGTACGAGGCGCCCCAGTTCAGATGCGTATCCACCGTCGAGGCCAGGGCTGCCAGCAGCCCTACCAACATCAGGCCGCGGAAGCCCGGCGGCAGCAGCTCGTCGATGCCGGTGACGAACAGCGCCTCGCGGGCGGCCGTAAAGCCGTCACCATTCATTTCCTCGGGGCTGAACGGATAGAGCACCAGCAGGCCGATGGCGATCGCCAGCCAGAACAGGCTGCGCAGGAAGATCTGCAACCAGGTGAACACCAGCCCGGCGATGCGCGCTTCGCGGTCGGTCGGACAGGCCATGCTGCGCTGTGCCAGATAGCCGGTGCCATCGGAGTTCATCTGAAACAGCCACTGCAAACCGACGATCATCAGAAACGGCAAGAGCGCCTCGCCAGCATTGCTGGGCGGTGCGAACGACAGCATCTTGCTGGCCTGCTCGCTACCGTACAGCTCGACGACACGGTCGGTAAGGCCGCCTAGCCCGCCGGCGGCATCGACCACGAACCAGGCGTAGGCCAACGTGCCCAGCATCGCCACACTGAACTGCATGACGTCGGTCTGCACCACAGCGCGCAGGCCGCCAGTGATCGAGTACATGGCGGTGAATGCCAGAATGAGCAGAATCGAGATGAGGTTGTTGGTACTGGTGGTCAGCTGATCGAGGTCCGTGATGCTCTCGCCCAGTTCGATGCCGCTTGCCTGAACCGCGCTCTGAATCATCCCGTAGGTGCCGCCCGGCAGCCATTCGTGCCACGGCAGGAATACCTCGGCGATACGGATAGCGGCGACCAGTACCATCGCCAGCACCACGCAGTTGATTACCGTGCCGTAGTAGATCGCCTTGAACAACCGCAGCGGCACCACGGCTGGACCGCTGTAGCGCACACGTGTCAGCTCCGCATCGGTCAACACGCCAGCACGGCGCCAGCCAGAGGCAAACACCCAGGCCAGCAGCAGAAAGGCCAGACCGTAGATCCATAGCCGCCAAAGCGCAAACACACCGGCGGTGGCGACTAGGCCGCTGACCAGCAACGGCGTGTCGGCTGCGAATTGCGTCGCGGACATCGACACACCCGCGCGCCAGCCTTTGATGGTTCGGCCGGCCAAAAAGTACTCATGCAGACTCTGCGATGCCTTGCTGCGGGCGCGCATGCCCGCCGACAGGCCATAGAAGACAAACGCGAGCACGATCACTAAGTCCAACATCTTGTTATTCCTGTCGTTGGCGTACCTAAAGGGTGAGAGCCTGGCGACCTGGGAAAAGATGCAGTGAGCGGATGAACGGCATGCCAGCGGGACAGGCTTTGGCGAACAAGTGGCAGGCGCTAGACTGGCGTGATCGAAAACGCCCCGGACGTCCATGCCTGTACTCGAGTACCAGCGCTTACCCCAGCCGCAGAAGCCTCTGCTGGTCAGGTTCTATCGAACCCACCACAACCGCAACCGGGTGCGCCCCGAAGCCAGTTGCTGGGTTGCCAGATGTGGCGAGATCATCGCAGGCCTTTGCCTGACGCCGGTTGCCGATGGCCATTTTCTGACCGGACTACTGGTCAGCCCTGCCGAGCGCGGCCGCGGGATCGGTCAGGGGCTGGTGCGCCGGGCGCTGCGTTGCGTTTCGGGGCCGGTCTGGCTGTTCTGTAAACCGGAGCTGCAAGAGTTTTATGCCCGGCTCGGTTTCAGCGAGGCAGTACAGCTACCGCAAATGCTGGAAGATCGTCTTGCCCGTTATCGCCGCAGCAAGACCTTGATCGCTCTGACTCATCGCCAGAAGGAAGACGCCATGCCCGACGCCACCCTGAATATCGCAATTGCCTGCCTGTTCGACGAACACGGACGGTTGCTGGTGGTACGCAAGCGCGGTACGCGCTTCTTCATGTTGCCCGGCGGCAAGGCCGAGCCAGGCGAAACCGCCTTGCAGACGCTCAGGCGAGAGCTGGCCGAAGAGCTGGCGCTCTCCCTGGAAGATCGAGATCTTGAGTCGCTAGGACAATTCCGGGCGCTGGCAGCCAACGAACCGAACCATCAGGTCCAGGCGCAAGTGTTCGTTGGACGCCTTCCGCACCCCGTCAGCGTTCAGGCAGAAATCGAAGAGATGGGCTGGCTCGATCTGGAACCCTGCCACCGTGATGACGTTGCGCCACTCTTACGGACGCAGGTTCTGCCGGCCTTGCTCGAGCGCGCAGCCGCGCGCGCATGATCTGCCGAGCGCCAGCTCAAGGAGAGATCGGATCGCTGGCCGGGAAGGTTTCCTCGATGGCCTCGTCGAGCTGCTCTTCGTCCGCCTCGTCGGGGCGCCGGGCTGCATCGTCCCGGTCCTCAGGCGACTGGTCATGCTGCTGATCACCGTTCATGTTGACCTCCGTGATGGCTGTTGAGCCTTAGGCCATGCGAGGACAACTCGGTTCAGTCCACTTTTCTCAAGGCAAAAAAAGGGGCGGGATACGATCCCGCCCGCCTCCTTCCCTGTTCCCTTAATCCCTTCTCATCGTCCTGATGGCACCGCATCCTGCGATGATCCCTGACCTTCATCCTGAAGGCCGTGCTAATCCCTGAGCACGTGGGCGATATTAATGATCGCAGGGCCAAGGACAACTGCGTCAGGTCGCCACATTGCCCGCAGCCCGCGCCGAATGACCGATTAAAAACCATTAAAATTCAAAGGCTTACCACGATACTCACAAGTGAGTAGCGGTTCAGCGGGGGCTGCTACGTTGGCTTTGCTTACATCGCCTGTAAGTGAATGCTTACAAACGATATCGAAGAAGTGGAAACCCAGAACGATTGGCTTAAGTCGATCGCACGAAGCCATTACCGTCTGGGCAGGCATACGAACAAGCCGCTGCGCCGACCGGGGCCTCCGGCCGACGCAGCGTTGCGCTCACTGGAAAAGCGCGTCGCTGGACAACCCGTTGCGCTCGAGAATCTCGCGCAGGCGGCGCAACGCCTCGACCTGGATCTGGCGCACGCGCTCGCGCGTAAGACCGATCTCCTGGCCGACTTCCTCCAGCGTCGAAGCCTCGTGCCCACGCAACCCGAAGCGACGGATGACGACCTCGCGCTGCTTCTCGGACAAATCCGACAGCCACTGATCGATACTGGCCGACAGGTCGTCATCCAGCAGCAGTTCGCATGGGTCGGTTGGTCGATCGTCGGTAAGCGTATCGAGCAATGTCTTGTCGGTATCCGGTCCGAGCGAGACGTCCACCGAGGTGACCCGCTCATTGAGGCCAAGCATGCGCTTGACCTCGCCGACCGGCTTCTCGAGCAGGTTGGCGATCTCTTCGGGGCTGGGTTCGTGATCGAGTTTCTGCGTCAGTTCGCGAGCCGCGCGCAGATAGACGTTCAGCTCCTTGACCACATGGATCGGCAGGCGAATCGTCCGGGTCTGGTTCATGATGGCCCGCTCGATAGTCTGCCGGATCCACCAGGTCGCGTAGGTCGAGAAACGGAAGCCGCGCTCCGGATCGAATTTCTCCACCGCACGGATCAGCCCGAGATTGCCCTCCTCGACCAGATCAAGCAGGGAAAGGCCGCGGTTAACGTAGCGCCGGGCGATCTTGACCACCAGGCGCAGGTTGCTCTCGATCATCCGCTTGCGCCCCGCCGGATCGCCTTTTTGCGCAAGACGCGCGAAATGCACTTCTTCTTCGGGCGTCAGGAGGGGGGAGAAACCGATTTCGTTGAGGTACAACTGGGTCGCATCTAGCGCACGGTTGTAATCGATGAACTTGTGTTGTTTGCTGGATGCGGCCTTGGGTCTGCCTGCACCGGCAGCCTTGGTCACTTTGTCTTTCTGGTCGAAGTGGATGGGCGTTTCCATGAGCAGAACCGCATCGTCGACGTCAAACTCCAGCGCTTGGTCTTTAAGTGCCATTATTCTTGTCCTGTTCCGAGTTCGACAACAGGCCCAAGCGACGCGGGTCCTTGGCTACGCTCAAGCCTAACCTAGTGCTGGAACAGGCAGGCGACAGGTCAACGTCTTGGCAGATATTGCAGCGGGTCTACGGGTTTACCCTGGCGACGAATTTCGAAATGCAGCTTCACCCGGTCGGTTCCCGTCGATCCCATCTCGGCAATACCTTGCCCAGCCTTGACTTGTTGGCCCTCCCGCACCAGCAGCCTGCGGTTGTGTCCGTAGGCGCTTACATAGGTATCGCTGTGCTTGATGATCACAAGTTCGCCGTAACCCCGTAATCCACTGCCGGCGTACACAACAGTCCCATCAGAAGCAGCTAGAACAGGCTGTCCTAATTCCCCAGCGATATCAATTCCTTTATTCAAACTACCGTTTGAGGAAAAACGACCGATGATCGTGCCGTTCGCCGGCCATGCCCAACCGCTCGCCGAGCGGGCTACAGGGGTAACTGGCGTACGTGCCTGCGGACTGGACGGCGGGCTTGGCTGGGTGCTGATCGCCGGCTGACGGGGAACCGGGTTGGCGACCACGACCGGGGTAGATGGCGCCGGCTTGGGCGCTGGCTGGGGCCGTGGCGCGGCGGCCGCTACTCGAGCGCTGCTGCCACTGAAGCGGATCTTTTGCCCAGGATAGATAACATGCGGTGGCTGGATGCCGTTCACACGTGCCAGCTCACGCCAGTCCCAGCCGAAGCGGAACGCGATGGACCAGAGCGTATCGCCGCGCCGCACGATGTACTGGCCGCTGGTGACCTTGTCACGCTGGTTACGGTCGACGACCTGCACGCCTCCACCTTGGGGCGACGACGCACAACCGACCAGCGTTCCGGCAATCACCAGAACACCGAGCATCGAACGGACCATGGGGTCGCGCATCCACCGCGGTACTGCTGTGAGCCTCAATGCCCGCTCCCTTTCATAGACAAGTGCGTCAGACGCCTTCAGTCATCGGCTGGCGCCGGCCGGCAAACCACTCGAGCCCCAGGACCAGAACGATACCACCCACGGCCAACAGTACGGCCAGCAGCAGCTGAGGGTCCTGCCCGGTCAGGTCGCCATAGGCGCCAGGCAGCAGATTGTGCTGCAGGACCGGAACGATCTCGCCACTGGAATTGGTGCGCCAGGTCAGCGTTTCCTTCCATGGCCAGACCTTGTTCAGCGAGCCGAGCATCAGCCCGGTCAGAAACGCCAGGGTCAGGTCGCGCCAACGCTTGAGCAGCCAGCTGAGGAACTTGGCGAAGCTCAGCAAGCCTACCAGGCACCCCGCGGCGAAGACCGCCATCACACCGAGATCGAACCCCTTCACCGCGCCCAGAACCACCGGGTACAGCCCCAGCAGCACCAGGATGAAACTGCCGGAAATGCCCGGCAGGATCATCGCGCAGATGGCAATCGCGCCAGCAAAGAAAAGGCTCAGGCTGCTGCTGCCCCACTGCACCGGCGCAGCCACGGTAATCCAGTAGGCAAAACCGATACCCAGGCAGAAGCTCACCAGACGCGACAGGTTGCGGCGCTGAATTTCCTTGCCCACCAGATGGACCGAAACCAGGATGAGGCCGAAGAAGAAGGACCAGACGGGAATCGGATGCTCTTCCAGAAGATAGGTAATCAGCCTGGCCAGGCTGAGAATGCTGGTCAGGATGCCGGCGAACAGCACCAGCAGGAAGCTTGCATTGGCGGTTTTCCAGGCCTCTGCGAAACGCCCCCGCAACAACGGGCCGACCGCATAAGGCACGGCGCTGATGGAGCGCAGCAACTCATCATAGATACCGGTGATGAACGCCACGGTACCGCCCGAGACACCGGGCACCACGTCCGCAGCCCCCATCGCCATGCCTTTGGCGTACAACAAAAAAGCGTTTTTCATGCTTCCTTCCGCTGAATGATCAAATCACGGGTCCATTGAGCAGCGGCACGAAACGTACGGTATCCAGAAGATGGCGCGAAAAGCCGTTTTCCTCTCGAATGATCAGCATGAGTTGCTGGACCTCGCCGGCACCCACCGGAATCACCAGACGCCCACCGGGCGCCAGCTGATCGAGCAAGGCCTGCGGCACATCGGTTGCCGCCGCGGTGACGATGATGCCGTTGTAAGGCGCCAGTGCAGGCCAGCCCTCCCAACCATCGCCCCAGCGAAAGACCACATTGCGCAGCTTGAGTTCGACCAGGCGTTCCTTGGCCCGGTCCTGCAGCGCCTGGATGCGCTCCACCGAAAACACGCGCTCGACCAGCTGAGCCAACACCGCGGTCTGGTAGCCGGAGCCGGTGCCGATCTCCAGTACCTTGTCCAGCGGACCGTCGGCCAGCAGGAGTTCGCTCATCCGGGCGACCATGAACGGCTGGGAAATCGTCTGGTTATGGCCTATCGGCAACGCGGTGTCTTCGTAGGCACGGTGCGCCAGCGCCTCGTCGACGAACAGATGACGAGGGGTACGGCGGATCACTTCGAGCACATGGGCGTTGGACAGCCCTTCTTCGTAGAGCCGCTGAATCAGACGGTCACGTGTGCGCTGTGAGGTCATCCCCGAGCCGTGCAGCAGGCTGTCTTGTCCGCGGTGTATCACAGCACGTTCTCCAGCCAGCTCTCGAGACCGTGAAAGGCCTCACGGAAGGTTCGATCAAGCTGCAGCGGGGTTATGGAGACATAACCCTGCATGACTGCATGGAAATCGGTGCCCGGACCGCCATCTTCGACATCACCGGCCACGGAAATCCAGTAGCCTTCCTTGCCACGCGGATTGGCCTGCTTGACCGGCGGTTTGGCCCTGCTGCGATGGCCCAGACGCGTCAGCTGGATGCCGCGGATATGATCCAGCGGCAGATTGGGCACGTTGACACTGAGGACGGTGCGCGGCGGAAGCTCCAGCTGGTCGTGCTTTTCCACCAGAGTCCGAGCGATGTAGGCAGCGGTTGGCAGGTTGTCCGGCAAGCGGGAGACCAGCGAGAAGGCAAAAGCCGGCCGACCGGTGAAGCGCCCTTCGATGGCCGCGGCAACCGTTCCTGAATAAAGCACGTCATCGCCCAGATTGGCACCGAGATTGATACCCGAGACCACCATGTCCGGCGTTTCCTCGAGCAATCCGTTGAGGCCAAGGTGAACGCAATCGGTGGGCGAGCCATTCAGGCCGATAAAGCCGTTGGGCATGGTCACGGGATGAAGCGGGCGGTCCAGGGTAAGCGCGCTGCTGGCGCCGCTCATGTCCTGGATCGGGGCAACCACCTTGCACTCGGCATAGCCGCCCAGCGCGTCATAAAGCGCGGCGAGCCCAGGTGCATACACCCCGTCGTCGTTGGCGATCAGAATACGCATCAGATGTCCGTCTGCCCTGCCAGGCTGACCAGCTCACGCACCACGGCGGTGGCGAAGCATCCGGTCGGCAGGACGAATTCCAGTTGCAGAATGTCAGGCCCGGGATAATGCCACGACAAACCGCTGATGGGGAGGCGGAGAATGCGCCGTTCGTGCTTCATCCCTGCCTGCGCCAACCAATTGGCGACAGCCGATTCATTTGTAGCGACGGCGTCTTCCAGTGCCTGTATTTCGTCACCTGCTGGCGAGCCCCCAACGCCCCATAAAGGGCCGGTCGGATGCAGATCCAGAATCCTCAGGCGCGGGTCTGCGCACTCGTCCGGCCCGGCGGGGAAAAAGCTGCGACTGTCGGTGAATGCCAGCAGATCGCCCACTCGTGCCTGATCCCAGCTGCCATCAGCAACCCGTTCGGCGAGCACACGGTTGAACAGGTAACTGCGGCCAGCCGAAAGCAGGCGCGAACGCATGTTGCGCTGCTCCGGCAGCTCTCCTTTCGCCGCGAAGTGGCGCGCCCCGTGGAGGTTGCCACCTTCATAGCCGAAACGCTGCAGGCCGAAGTAGTTCGGCACCCCCTGCAGCTTGATCCGCTCCAGCCGCGCGTCGAGCTGCGTATGATCGGCATGCAGCTCGGTCAGACGCAGACGAAACCCATTGGCCGAATGCGCGCCGCGCTGCAACTTGCGCTGATGACGAACGCACTGGAGCAGCCGCAGGCTGCCGTCTTCGGCGGCGCTCAGATCGGGGTCGGCCTTGCCCGGCAGATGCAGGCTGAACCACTGCCGGGTCAGCGCCTGGCGGTCCTTCAGGCCCGCATAGCTGATCATCTTCAGCGGCACGCCAGCGGCGCGGGCGATACGTTTGGCGGCTTCCTCGGTGTTCAGATTGCGCTTTTCAACCCACAACCAGAGGTGTTCACCCTCGCCGGACAGCGGGATATCGAGCACCTCATCGACCTGAAAATCCTCGGCGACCGCTTTCAGCACCGCACTGCCGCAAGGCTCGCCATGGGCACGCGGCCCGAGCAGCTGATCTTCGGTCATGCGCGGACCAGCAAGGCAACCGCGTGAACGGCGATCCCCTCCTCACGACCGGTGAAGCCGAGCTTCTCGGTGGTGGTGGCCTTGACGTTGACCTGATCCAGCTCCACCTGCAGGTCTGCGGCGATCAGCGCACGCATGCTTTCGATGTGCGGCGCCATCTTCGGGCCCTGGGCGACGATCGTCGCGTCGACATTGCCGACCACGTAGCCCTTGGCCCGCACCTGCGCCAGCACATGGCGGAGCAGCAGGCGGCTGTCGGCGCCCTTGAACTGCGGGTCGGTGTCCGGGAAATGCTTGCCGATATCACCCAGCGCTGCGGCACCGAGCAGCGCGTCGCTCAGGGCGTGCAACAGAACGTCGCCGTCGGAATGGGCGAGCAGCCCGAACCGGTGTGGAATCCGCACGCCGCCAAGCGTGATGTGGTCGCCTTCGCCGAAGCGGTGCACGTCGTAACCGTGGCCGATACGCATAGATCAAACACCCTGGAATAACTCGAGGCGGCGATTCTACAGGAGGCGGATGTCCCTGAGCGGATCGCCGCGGCGCGCCCGTACATCGACGCCACCGATAACCACCATCAGCCGAATCGATCTTGTATCGTCAAACACCGATATATAGTTCGCCTCAACCCGATATAGGCAGCTGAAGACCATGCCGGACGACTTCGACGACATCATCAAGGCCCTCGCCCATCCGCTGCGCCGCGACATCCTGCGCTGGCTCAAGGAGCCGCAACGCTATTTCGCCGAGCAGCACCATTCGTTGGAGAACGGCGTGTGTGCCGGTCAGATCGATCAGCGCGCCGGCCTGTCGCAGTCAACCGTATCGGCCCACCTGGCGACCCTGCAGAAAGCCGGATTGGTGACCAGCCAGAAGGTCGGCCAGTGGCATTTTTTCAAGCGCAACGATGCCCTGATCCAGACCTTCATCGAGCGCATCGGCCAGGAACTCTGAACTTACGAACCACCACCTGAACAGGAGCGGTATCGCTATGCCCACACTCTTCGACCCGATCAAGATCGGCGACCTGGAACTGAACAATCGCATCATCATGGCGCCGCTGACCCGCTGCCGCGCCGAGCCCGGCCGGGTGCCAGGCGACCTGATCGCCGAGTACTACGCCCAGCGCGCCGACGCCGGCCTGATCATCAGCGAAGCCACCTCGGTCACGCCGATGGGTGTGGGCTATCCGGACACTCCGGGCATCTGGTCGGCCGAGCAGGTTCAGGGCTGGAAGAAGGTCACCGATGCCGTGCATGCCAAGGGCGGCAAGATCATCCTGCAGCTCTGGCATGTCGGCCGCATCTCCGACCCGATCTACCTCGACGGCCAGCTGCCGGTCGCGCCCAGCGCCATCAAGCCCGCCGGGCACGTCAGTCTGGTCCGCCCGATGAAGGATTACGAAACGCCTCGCGCCCTAGAGATCAACGAGATCCCCGGCATCATCGAGGCCTACCGCAAGGGTGCCGAGAATGCGAAGGAAGCCGGTTTCGACGGTGTCGAAATCCATGGCGCCAATGGTTACCTGCTCGACCAGTTCCTGCAGGACAGCACCAACAAGCGCACCGATGCCTACGGTGGCTCGCTGGAGAATCGTGCACGGTTGATGCTCGAAGTGACTGACGCAGCGATCTCGGTGTGGGGCGCGGGGCGCGTCGGTGTGCACCTGGCACCGCGCGCCGACGCCCACGACATGGGCGATTCCAACCGTGCCGAGACCTTCGGCTACGTAGCCCGCGAGCTGGGCAAGCGCGGCATCGCCTTCATCTGCACCCGCGAGAAGGCCGGTGAAGACAGCCTCGGCCCGCAGCTCAAGCAGCTCTTCGGCGGCGTCTACATCGCCAACGAACGCTTCACCAAGGAACAGGCCAACGCCTGGCTGGCGGAAGGCAAGGCCGATGCGGTGGCCTTCGGTATTCCGTACATCGCCAATCCGGATCTGGTCGAGCGTCTGCGTCGGGATGCACCGCTGAACGAGCCGAAACCCGAGCTGTTCTACGCCCAGGGCCCGGCTGGCTATACCGATTATCCGTCGCTCTAAGCTCCTGGCGATGGAAAGGCCCGAGCGGCATGTCCGCTCGGGCCTTTTTTATGTCCTGCCGTCCCTGGCAGTAGACGTGCGCAAGAGGCTGCGCGGCCAACGTCCTACGCCTTCAGCGCGCGCTGTGCGGCCTCGTAGGGTGGAAAACCGCGAAGCGCTTTCCACGCGAGCAGGGTCATGCAAAACACCCCGGTGCCGACCGAAACAGCCGCGTGGATGAGGCTGTGCCGTCATTCACCCTACGCCCTCAGTGCCTCGGCATGATGGCGCAGATGATCGTCGATGAAGCTGGCGATGAAGTAGTAGCTGTGGTCGTAGCCCGGCTGGATGCGCAGGGTCAGCGGGTGACCGGCCGAATCCGCAGCGGCGCGCAGCGCCTGCGGCTTGAGCTGGCCGTCCATGAAATCATCGCGATCACCCTGGTCGACCAGAAGCGGCAAGCGCTCGCGGGCCTCGGCGATCAGCGCGCAGGCATCCCACTCCCGCCAGCGCGAACGATCCTCGCCGAGATAGCGGCCGAAGGCCTTTTCACCCCAGGGACAGTTGATCGGGTTGCTGATCGGCGCAAAGGCCGATACCGAGCGATAGCGGCCAGGATTTTTCAGCGCGCAGATGAGCGCCCCGTGTCCGCCCATGGAGTGCCCGCTGATGCCGCGGCGGTCGGAGACCGGGAAGTTGGCCTCGACCAGTGCCGGCAGTTCCTCGACGACGTAGTCGTACATCCGGTAGTGCTGGGCCCAGGGCTCTTGCGTCGCATTGAGATAGAAGCCCGCGCCCAGGCCGAAATCCCAGGCGCCATCGGCGTCATCCGGCACGCCTGGGCCGCGCGGGCTGGTGTCCGGCGCGACAATGATCAGGCCGAGCTCGGCAGCAAGCCGTAGCGCCCCGGCCTTCTGCATGAAGTTCTCATCGGTGCAGGTCAGGCCGGACAGCCAGTACAGCACCGGCAGCTTCTCGCCCTGTTCTGCCTGTGGCGGCAGATACACGGCAAATACCATGTCGCAGTTCAGGGCGTTGGAGCGGTGGCGGTAGCGCTTGTGCCAGCCACCGAAGCTCTTGTTGCTGGAAACGATTTCAAGGGTCATGAGCGGCCTCGCGCAAGGTGGAAACCGCGCAGGCCTCCACCGGTCGAGGTGGACAAACCGCCGAACGACGGCATTGCCCACCGTGGGGTCAGAAGTGGATGACGGTACGGATGCTCTTGCCTTCGTGCATCAGGTCGAACGCTTCGTTGATCTGCTCCAGCGGCAGGTTGTGGGTGATGAAGGTGTCCAGCGGAATCTCGCCGCTCTGCGCCTTTTCCACATAGCTCGGCAGCTCGGTACGACCCTTCACGCCGCCGAACGCCGAACCGCGCCATACGCGTCCGGTGACCAGCTGGAACGGACGCGTGCTGATTTCCTGGCCGGCGCCGGCGACACCGATGATGGTCGACTCGCCCCAGCCCTTGTGGCAGCACTCCAGCGCTGCACGCATCAGCTGCACGTTGCCGACGCACTCGAAGGAATAGTCGACGCCGCCATCGGTCATCTCGACGATTACCTCCTGAATCGGCTTATCGTGGTCCTTCGGATTGACGAAGTCAGTGGCGCCCAGCTCTTCGGCAATGGCGAACTTGCCCGGATTGATGTCGATGGCGATGATCCGACTGGCCTTGGCCATCTTCGCACCGATGATCGCCGCCAGACCGATGCCGCCCAGGCCGAAGATCGCCACGGTGGCGCCCTCTTCCACCTTGGCGGTGTTCAGCACGGCACCAATACCAGTGGTCACGCCGCAACCGAGCAGGCAGACCTTTTCCAGCGGAGCTTCCTTGGGAATCTTGGCCACCGAGACTTCCGGCAGCACGGTGTACTCGGCGAAGGTCGAGCAGCCCATGTAGTGGTAGATCGGCTCGCCGTTGTAGCTGAAGCGCGTAGTGCCATCGGGCATCAGGCCCTTGCCCTGGGTGGCGCGCACGGAGCTGCACAGGTTGGTCTTGCCCGACTTACAGAACTTGCACTCGCGGCATTCGGCGGTATAGAGCGGAATCACGTGATCGCCGACCGCCACCGAGGTGACGCCCTCGCCCACCGCCTCGACGATGCCGCCACCCTCATGACCGAGGATGCAGGGGAATACGCCTTCCGAATCCTCTCCGGAGAGGGTGTAGGCGTCGGTATGGCAAACACCGGTGGCGACGATACGGATCAGGACCTCGCCAGCCTTGGGCGGGGCGACATCCACTTCGACGATCTGCAGGGGCTGGTTGGGGCCGAAGGCAACGGCGGCGCGCGATTTGATGGTCATGAACATCACTCTCGACTGATGCAGGAAAACAAAGAGTGTAATTCACGACTCCGTGGGGATTGATCGGCCTACAAGGAAACATTGTTGCGGTACAGGGACAATCGGCAAACATCAGGCTAGGATTCGTATCTGTTTCACTGCTGTACCCATTTTGCGGAGCCAACATGAATCGCTGGGAAGGCCTCGATGAGTTCGTCGCCGTGGTCGAGTGCGGCAGTTTCATGCGCGCCGCTGAACGACTGCGTGTTTCTACCTCGCACGTCAGCCGCCAGATTGCTCGTCTGGAAGAGCGCCTGCAGGCTCGCCTGCTCTACCGCACCACTCGCCGCGTGTCGCTGACCGAGGCCGGCCATACATTTTTTGCACGCTGCCAGCGATTGATCGAGGAGCGTGACGATGCCTTCCTCGCCATCAGCGACCTGCACAGCGCGCCGACCGGCCTGCTGCGCATGACCGCCGCAGTGGCCTACGGCGAGCGCTTCATCGTGCCGCTGGTGAACGAGTTCATGGCGCGTCATCCACAGCTGCGTGTCGATATCGAGCTATCCAACCGCACCCTGGATCTGGTCCAGGAAGGCTACGACCTGGCCATTCGCTTGGGCAGACTCGGCGAGTCACGCCTGGTCGCGACGCGCATCGCGCCACGCGCCATGTACCTGTGCGCCGCGCCGGGCTACCTGGAGCGCTATGGCCGCCCGCACACGCTCTCCGAGTTGGCCCGGCACAACTGCTTGATCGGCACGAGCGACACCTGGGTATTTCAGGTCGATGGGCGCGAGCAGCATTTCAAGCCCAGCGGCAACTGGCGCTGCAACAGTGGCGAAGCGGTGCTCGACGCCGCCCTGCGCGGCTTCGGTCTTTGCCAGCTGCCGGACTACTACGTGCAGGAGCCGCTGCGCCGCGGTGAGCTGGTCTCGCTGCTGGAACACAACCAGCCGCCAGACACGGCGGTCTGGGCAGTCTACCCGCAGCGACGTTACCTGTTGCCGAAGGTGCGCCTGTTGATCGAAGCACTCAGGGACGGTCTCGCCCGGCGTTCCGAATACGCCGACAGCGCGAGCTGAGCGCCGTTGGACCGCGCGTCCGAGGTCGGCATCGAGGTGGAACCCGCCCCTGCCCGCCACGTCGTACGTTGTGTAGCTGCGACGCTTGGCGCCGCCAGCGCCTAACGCGCGCAGCGCTGCAAATCAGGAGGAGACCATGCAGGTTCTGGTGAACAGTAACCACAGCATCAGCGTTACCGCCGACCTCGAAGAACGGGTCAAGGCGACGGTCGAGACCGAACTGGAACGCTTCGATGACCATCTGACCCGAATCGAAGTGCATCTGAACGACGAGAACAGCAACAAGAGTGGGCCGCACGACAAGCGCTGCCAGATGGAGGCGCGGGTCAAGGGCCATGAACCCCTCTCCGCGACCCACAAGGCCGAGACATTGGAATTGGCTATCAACGGGGCAGCGGAAAAGCTCAATCACGCCCTCAGCCACGCCCTGGACAATTTCAACCGCCACTGACCTGGCCACCGATGGCCATTGAACGCGCCATCGTCACTTCTGCGAGGGACCGAACCACACCACTGGAGGCCACGCATGAATCGACTGCTCGATCGTGACACCCTGACCCAACTGCTGAAACACCGGGACGGCCCCTGCCTTTCGCTGTACCAGCAAACACATCGCAGTTTTCCGGAGCGCCAGCAGGACCCGATCCGCTTCAAGCAGCTGGTCAAGCAACTGGAGGATTCGCTCAGGCAGCAGGGCCATGCCGACCAGGTGCAAAGCCTGCTCAAGCCCTTCTACGCGCTGATCGATGACAACGATTTCTGGAACCACAGCCTCGATGGCCTAGCGGCGTTCGGCGCAAAGGACTATTTCCAGGTCTATCGGCTGCAGCGCAGCGTGCCAGAGATGGCTGTCGCCAACGACCGCA